>DASVIS010000155.1:0-35482 GCA_036381995.1 Vicinamibacterales bacterium
ACCGGTCTCGCTCTGGGCCTCGGGAGGCGCGGCCGCCTCGGCGTCAATCGCGGCCTGCACGCGGGCGGCTTCCACCGCTTCCGCTTCGGCCCGCGCGGCGGCCAGGACGCTCTCGGCCGTCGCTTCGTCGATCCCGGGCACTTCCATCAGGGCGTCGACCGACGCGGCTGCCACCATCTCGGCGGACTCGTAGCCCACCTCGCGCAGGCTGGCCACGATCTCGTCGTGGATGTCCGGCAGCACCAGCACTGGTGCCGGGGCCTCGCTCGGCTCGTCGCTCTCGCCCGGCATCTCCAGCCCTTCCAACTGGGCCTCGACTTCCTTGCGCTTCTCTTCCTCGCTCTTGATGTCGATGCGCCACCCGGTGAGCTTGGCGGCCAGCCGCACGTTCTGGCCCTTCTTGCCGATGGCCAGCGAAAGCTGTCTGTCCTCGACGACCACTTCCATCACGCGCTCGTGATCGTCGACGATCGACACGCGCTGGACCTTCGCCGGGCTCAGCGCGCTGGTGACGAACCCGATTGGGTCGTCCGACCACTCGACGATGTCGATCTTCTCGCCCCGCAGTTCGCGGATGATCGACTGGACGCGGGTGCCCTTCATGCCGACGCACGCGCCGACAGGGTCGACGTCCCGTTCGCGCGAGTACACCGCCACCTTGGCGCGATCGCCCGCCTCGCGCACGGCACCCTTGATCACCACCGTGCCGTCGTAGATCTCGGGCACTTCCTGCTCGAACAGCTTCATCAGGAGGGCGGCGTCGGTGCGCGACAGGACGATCTGCGGCCCCTTGGCGCTCCGGTTCACCGCGCGGATGACGGCGCGAATCCGATCGCCGGGCGAATAGCTCTCGGCGCGCGACTGCTCCTTGCGCGGCAGCACGGCTTCGATGCGCCCCAGCTCCAGGATGATGTCGCCGTTCTCGAACCGCTTGATCGTGCCGCTGACGACCTCGCCGATCCTTTGGTTGTACTCGGCGAAGATGTTCTCGCGCTCAGCCTCGCGCACCTTCTGGAAGATGACTTGCTTGGCCGTCTGCGCGGCAATCCGCCCGAGCACCTCGGTCGACTTCGGGAACTCGATCTCCATCCCGACCTCGGCCTCTTCACCGTAGAGTTGCTGCGCCTCGGTGAGCGACACCTCGGTCGCGGGGTTCGTCACCTCGGTCACGATCTGCTTGACCGCGAACAGCTCCACCTGGCCCGTCTCGAGATTGAATCGCGCGTGCAGGTCCTCGTTGGTCTTGTAGTACTTCCGCGACGCGGTCTTCACCGCTTCTTCGATCGCGGAGACGATGATCTCGGGTTCGATCCCCTTTTCCTTGGCCAGGGCCTCGATGGTCTGCTGCAGTGTAGGATTGCTCATAGCTCTCTGAACGAGACAGGCGCGTCAGAACTCCACTTCGAGCCGTGCGCGCGACACGGCAGCCAGCGGCACCCGCACCTGCCGGCCGCTCTCATAACCCAGTACGACGTCACCCGAATCGATTCCCTCGAGCCGCCCGCGGAAGTGCGTCTGGCCATCCACCGGCTCGCCGGTCACCAACTGGGCCAGCCTCCCGCGGAAGCGGTCGTAGTCGGCCGCATGGCGCAACGCCCGGTCGAGACCAGGCGAACTCACTTCCAGCGTGTACGCCCGATCGACCGCATCTTCCACGTCGAGCAGCGCGCTCAGGTCGTTGCTGACGTTCCGGCAGTCGTTCACCCCCACCGAGTCCGCCGGCGACCCTGGCTTGGCCTGGGTGTCGGCAAGGCCCGCGCGGTCGATCGTGACCCGCAGCACCCAGCCCACCGACTCGCGGCGGAACTGCACGTCGAAGATCTCGAGTCCGTACGTCTGAGCCACGCGCTCGGCGAGCGCGCGAACGCGATCGAGGCGCTCCACGGTCTCCCCAAAATACAAAAAGTGGGCACCCGCCCACTCCAGTTGCCTTTCAGCCTCGACACCCGAAGCACTTCAGTATATCACGGCGTTTTAGACCCCGGCAATGGACGGACCACCAGGTCGTAGCCGCGGGCGGCAATGACCTCGGCGACAATCAGGTCGCCTGGTCGGCAGACCGCCGGGTCCGCCTCGGACAAGTACACCAGCGGATCGATCTCGGGTGCCTGCCCTGGCAGCCGGCCGCGCAGCACGAGCGGGTGCTCCGGCGACGGGCCATCGACGAGCACCTGAACCTGCTGCCCGATCCGCCGCCTGTTGGCCGCCGCCACCATCCGTCTCTGCATCGTCATCAACGACCGCTGACGCTGCAGTTTCACGCGGCGCGGCACGTCGTCTGTCAACCGTCCGGCCGACGTGCCCTCTTCGTGCGAGTAGGTGAACACGCCGACGTGGTCGAACGCTTCCGCCTCGACGAACCGCCGCAACTCCTCGAACTCGCCGTCCGTCTCCCCCGGGAAGCCGACAATGAACGTCGTGCGCAACGTGACGCCAGGGATCGTCGAGCGGATCTTCTGGATGAGCCGGGTGTAGCTGGCGCGCGTGCCAGGCCGGCGCATTCGTTCGAGGACGGCGTCGGAGGCGTGCTGCAGCGGCAAGTCTATGTACTTGCACACTTTATCGCATTCAGAAATGGCCGTCAGCGTGTCGCTGGTGATCGTGGTGGGATAGAGGTAGAGCAACCGGATCCACTCGAGGCCCTCGACGCCGTTCAGCTTTCGGAGCAGCCGCGCGAGCGCGCCGCGCTCGCCGCGATCGTTGCCGAAGTAGGTGGTGTCCTGGGAGACGAGAAGCAGCTCCTTGACGCCACGCGCCGCCAGATCATGGGCCTCGCGCAGGATCGATTCCGCCGGCCGGCTCCGGTAGGCGCCCCGCAGGCGCGGGATGATGCAGAACGCGCACTTGTAGTTACACCCTTCGGCGATCTTGACGTAGGCGAAGTGAGACGGCGTCGTGAGCGTCCGCGGCGTGTGGTCGTCGTAGAGATAGGTGGGGAGCGGTGCGGTGAGGTCTCCCTTACGGAGGAGCGGCAGGGCGTGGACCGCGCCGGCCTCGAGCGCCTCGACGATCTGTGGCACCTCGCTCGTGCCGAGCATCGCGTCGATCTCCGGGATCTCATTCCGCAGTTCTTCCCGGTAACGCTCAGCCATGCAGCCGGTGACGATGAGCCGCTGGCAGCGGCCGCTGGTCTTGTGCGCCGCCATCTCGAGGATGGCCGTGATCGACTCCTGACGGGCCGATTCGATGAACGAGCAGGTGTTGACGACAAGGACATCCGCGTCGGCGGCGTCGGACGTCAGGGTGTGACCAGCCTGCTGCGCGAGGCCGAGCATGACTTCCGAGTCCACCAGGTTCTTCGGACAGCCCAGGGAGACGAAACCGATCTTCATTCGGGACCCGGACACTCGGGCGGCAAGGGGGGAAGCACGTGCGACGGGGCCAGGACAGCTTCGAAGCGACGGCGGACCTCAACCGTCTTCTCGAGCACCTCGCGCGGAGTGCTGGTGTTGGCCAACTCGAACATGATGAGGCCCTCGTAGCCCACCTTCTCGAGAGACATCAGCGCGGTCGGCCAGTCGATCTTCCCGTCGAACGGAACCAGGTGATCGTCGCCCGTCCCGCGGTTGTCGTGCACGTGCGTGGTCACCAGTTCGCCCGACACGATTTCGATGGCATCCACCAGGTCGCCCATCAGGAACGCGTGCCCCATGTCGAGGCAGATGCCGACGCCAGGCGCCGGCAATTCGAGGTCTTCCTCGACCAGGCGCACGAGGGCCCGGGCCGCCGACAGCTTGTTCGGGATCACCTCGACCGCCACCTGCACCCCGAGGGGCGTTGCGGCCGCGGCAATCTCCTCGATGCTGCGCTGCGCGGCCTGCCGGCTGTTCGCACCCGCCGCGGGCTTCAACTCGTCGGGAAGGCCAAGATGCACGACCAGGAATCGGAACGGGATCGTGCGGGCGACCTGGAGCGCGGCCAGGCACTCCGCCACCGCCAACTGGCGCGCCTGTTCAGCCGAGTCGGCAGTGGACAGGGGTGCGCCCCATTCCCTGTTCAATCGATGGTCCACGATGGGCGCGTGAACCGAGTGCAGTTCGAGGCGCGCGTCACGCAGCCAGCCAGCGAGCGCCTCGATGGCCGAGAGGTCGTGATAGTCGACGTGGCCGATGGTCGCGAACAGTTCGACCTGGCGGAAGCCGAACTCGGCCAGCTCCCTCAGGTGCTCGGGACCAAGCGGCCGGTCGTGATAGAGATGCGTCGAGATGCCGAAGCGCATGGCGCGACAGCGCTCCTCTTCGTGAAGGCGTTGAACGATCTATTCTACCCCACCTGCTGTCACGCCTCGATGAACGTCGCCAGGAGATCCCGGAGCCTGCCGAACCGGGGGTATCTTTGCAGGTTCGTCCGCACGTTCCGCAGCGTCCGCGGCATGTACTGGATGTACACCGTGTTCTGCCGCGTCGTCGTCTGGTAGCCGAAGGTGCCGAGCGCCTTGAGGTTGCGCTGCAGCGACATCAGGTCGAAGCGGCGTCGAAAGTCGGCCTGGTACGAACGCTGCGTGCCCGAGTCGGCCCGCGCCTCGCCCTGGCCGCGCAGCGCCAGGAAGAACGCGATCAGTTCGTCCACGGTGTCTTCGGTGAAGTCGACGTACGAATCGCGCAGAAACGAGGCCAGGTCGTAGGTGTCGGGACCGAGCCGCGCGTCCTGGAAATCGATGACATACAGGACGCCGCGGTGGGGCATTAGATTGCGGCTGTGGTAGTCGCGATGGCACAGCACCTGCGGTTCGGCTGCCAGTTCGTCGACGAGGGGCTTCCATTCGCCCCTGATCGCGTCGCGCGTGGCCATCGGAACCTGGACGCCGCGATAGGCCTCGATGAAGTGCTTCACGAAGAACTCGAGCTCCCACGTGAGCTTCTCGACGTCGAACGCCAGCGAGTAGGGCGTGTACTTGGGCGATGCCAGTTCGCGACCGCGGCGCTGCAGGATCTCGATGAACCCCACGGCTTGCCGATACAGGGCCGCGTGCTCTCCGGGCGAGGCTGCTCCCAGGTGCGCCTGCATCGTGACGTCGCCGAGATCCTGCAGGCGCAGCAGGCCAAGGTCATCGGCATGATCGAAGATGGCCGGCACCGGGAGCGGCACCTGCTGCAGCAGTTCTGCGACGTTCACGAACGACAGCTTGTCGTACTGGAACGGCGATGCGTAGAGGGCCAGGACGGACGTCGACCCGGCCGCATCGATCAGCCGGAAGTAGCGACGATCCGAGGCGTCCCCGGTCAGCGGGACCACTCTCGTCCCCGCCCGGTCCTCACCGCGACGGGCGAGATAGGCCTTGATCGAGTCGGGAATGGGCCCGGCCGACGGGTGGGCGTTGAGGGTCATATCAGCGCGATCTGTCGATCGAAGTCAGGAGCAGGTCGCCCGCGATCTCGTCACCCGGCCGCGCGGCGCACCGGCCGGCAGGAACGACGGCCCGCCCCCGCCATCGAGCTCCGGGCGGCACCCGGACGGCGTCGGCGATGATGCAGTCGGTCAGCGACGCGTCGTCGCCGACTTCCACATCGTCCCACAGAATCGTCCGGACGACACGGGCCGACGGTGCAATTGTCGTGCGGGGCCCGGCGAGCAGCGACGGCAGCGAGATCCGTTCGGCCTCCGCGGCGCCCGCGAGCGCCAGAGAGGTGGCAAGGTAGTCTGCCGGCGTGCCGATGTCCACGAACGACGCGTCGAAGGCGAGGGCCCGGACGCTTCCAGGGCGTTTCCGAATGAGGGCGGGGTACACCATCCCGACCGACTCGGCCGGCTGATCTGCCGGAAGACCTGAAAACGCCTCGGCTTCGACCACCTGGACACCGACGAAATGCCACGACGGTCTGTTGCTGCCGCGTCCGACAAAACCACTCACGACGCCCCCGTCGTCCATCAGCACCCCACCGTAACGCCCGGGCGAGCGGTTGGGCACGACGGCGAGGGTCACGAGGGCCCCAGAACTGTGATGCTCGCGCGCGAGGAGTGCCGGGTCCAGGTCGGTCAGCGTATCGCCGTTGATGATGAAGAAGCGATCTGAACCGAGCAGCGGCACAGCGCGCCGCGGTCCGCCTGCCGACCCGAGCACCGGGTTCTCAAAGGAGTAGCGCGCCCGGAGCCCAAGGTCGGCACCATCTCCGACCGCCGCGCACACGGTTTCCGGCAGGTGGTGCAGGTTCAGCACGACATCCGTGACGCCGCTCGCCGCCAGCCACCTGAGAATTCGCCGGACCAGGGGTTCACCGGCGACCGGCATGGCCGCCTTGGCGCGCATCGACGACAACGGCCGCAACCTGGTTCCGAGACCGGCGGTCAAGAGCAGAGCGGGGAGCATGGGAACGCAGACCCCCGTTTCCTACGAAGGCTCCTCGAATACCATGTCCCCCTGTTTCAGTCCATGATCCGCACAGTGCTGCACGTACAGCCCCCGGTACGAATCGACGAGGTAGTCGCGCTCGGTACGGCCGAGGGCGATGGCGATTTCGGTGATGGCCTTCTCGCTGCCTTCGATCTCGACGAACGTGCCGATGGGAGTCTCGTCGAGCGCGACGATCGCGTCGAGCGAGCCGAACTCCTCACGGTACTTCTGATACCGGAACCAGACCGTGAATCCCAGGCGTTCGAGGACGTACAGCATCGTCTCGCCGTCGGAGACGATCGTCTCGCGCTCTTCCCGGAGTTTCCACGGCGACGGCTGAACCGGCCCTTTGTAGGTCAGGAGGCTGCGTCCCTGGTCCATTCGGACGCGCAGCACCGAGCGCTGCCTGCGCAGGCGTTCATCCTCGGTGTCCAGGAGGCAGTCTTCTTGCAGCCGCCGGCCACGAACCGGGGTCGCCCCGGCCCCGACGATCGCCTCCCGCGCCTCCGCCGCGCTGGCGAACCGCAGCTTGATTTCGCGCTCGAGCGTGCCGGTGTTCATGATGTCTCCAGCCTGGTCAGTTCCCGCTAGGTGACCCGGCTGCCGAAGGATAGTCCCCGCAGCGTCGGGCCGTCGATCGATTTCGCGAAAATCATCACCTTGTGCGTGCTGCCCATGCCTCCCGGCAGCAGCAGTGTTTTCAGGGCGAGGCGGCGCTTGATGTCGCCGGGTGAACCGCCGCCGTCTTCGCCCAATCGCCCGGCGAGGCCGAGCAGGAAGTAGGTCTGATCCACCACGCCGAGCAGGTGCAGCCCGGCGTCCCGGCCTGCCAGGGCAATGCCGGTGAGATCCACGTGCGACGTGATGTCGCGTTCGCCGGGCTCCATCAGCCAGCCTGGGCCGTCGTCCCGCCGTTCGGCTGCGTGCCGCCGGTACGTGGTCAGCGTGCCCGTGGCATGCGACGCGGAGTAGAGCGTCGAGGCGTCGTGACCGTAGTCGATGACCACCACGAACCCGCGGACGAGGCGGGTGCCCGCTCGCCGAATCCAATCCGCCGCCTCGAGGTTGACCTCCGCGAACCAGCCGGACTCCAGGCGTGCGCCGACCCCTTCGAGGTACTCGCCGATCCGCGGTGACGACACCGGCCCCTCGCGCGTGACGAGCCGACCGCGATCCGCGTCGACGTACACTTCGCGCAGGCCCTGGTCTCGCATCACGACGAGATGTGGCGGGAGCGCGTCGAGCAGCTCGTTGCAGTAGACGACACCCGTGATCCCGATCGGCAGGTCGTTCGTCGAGGTCGCGAGCACCCGACCGTGGGAGCCAAGCACTGCCGCCTGTTCGGCTCGTGCGCGTGAACTTCGCTCGGCCAGGTGCAGCCGCACGGTCTGGTAGAACCCGGGCTCGCGGATTTCGGCGTGATCGAGGATGTCGCGTGCGAGGCGGCCGTTGCCCGCGGCGGCTTCGACCAGGTCGAAGCGAGGTCGTGGGTTCGGCGTCCCGGTGCCGGCCGCTCCGGAGAGGATGTTCCACATCTCGGCGAACTGCACCGCGAGCAGTTCGCCGAACACCGGTCCAAGGTCCACGCTGGTGAAGAAATCGCCTTCCCGCCCCGAACGCTGACCCGCCCGCGCGTAGTAGCCCAACTCTTCGTGGTAGAGGGCTTCATCGACAAACTGCGCGACGGTCAGCGGGCCGGTGTTCCGGATGCGCTCGAGGATGAGAGGGAGAAGCGTCTGCTATTCCTTCTTGATCGTCAGGAACAGTTCCTGATTCTGACGCGTCTTCCACACCAGCAGCATCGCGCGGCCGCCCGACGGGATCTTCTGCAGCAGCCGGCTCGCCTCGGCGGCGCTCGCCACGCTCGTGCCGTTCACCTTGAGGATGACGTCATACTGCGCCAGGCCGCCGCTCTCGGCCGGGCTGCCGGGATCGACATCGGTGATGACCGCTCCCGTCGTTCCGGCCGGCAGCCTGAGCTGGCGGGCGATGTTCGGCGTAACGTTGCCGAGTGTCACACCGAAGCCGGCGCTCGCGTCCTCGTTGCCGCCTTCCGCCGCCGCAGTCGGGCCGCTCTCCGATTCGAGATCCAGCTCCTCGACCGTGAGGCTCACGCTCTTTTCCTTCTTGTCGCGGAGAATCTTCATCGGGACGGTCGCGCCCGGCTTGGTGCCCGCCACCATCCGGATCAGGTCGTCGCGGGTTGCCACCGGCTTCCCGTTGAACTCGATGATGATGTCGCCCGGCTCGATGCCAGCCTTCGCGGCGGGCGTGTCCTTCGTGACCTGCGCGACGAGCGCGCCGGCCCTCTGCTTCAGGCCGAAGTCGCTGACCGATTCCCTCGGCACGTCCCCCACGCTCACGCCAATCCGCCCGCGGATGACCTTGCCGGTGCGCAACTGCGGCAGCAGGTCGCGGACGACGTTGATCGGGATCGCGAAGCCGATGCCGATGTTCCCCTCGCTCCGGCTGTTCGCCAGGATTGCCGTGTTGATGCCGATGACCTCGCCGCGGATGTTCAGCAGTGGGCCGCCCGAGTTCCCGGGGTTGATCGCCGCATCGGTTTGCAGCACATCCTGGGACCGCTGGTCGGCCACCGCGAACGGCCGCTTCGTCGCGCTGATCACGCCGACCGTGACCGTGTGGCCGAGAGCGAACGGGTTGCCGATCGCCATCACCCAGTCGCCCGTCTGCATCTGGCTCGAATCGCCGAACTTGGCCTCGACGAGCGGGGTGCTCGGCTTCTCATCGAGCTGAATCAGAGCGCTGTCGCTCAGCTGGTCCCGGCCGACAAGCCTGGCCTTGAACTCCTCGAGATCGCTCTGGTTCTCGCCGAACGCCACGAAGATGTCGGTAGCGCCTTCGACCATGTGGTTGTTGGTGAGAATCAGGCCGTCCTTGCTGATGATAAAGCCCGTGCCTGCCGACTCGACGACTTGCTCGCGGGGACGGCTGCCGCCACGCCCGGGGGTCTGGGGGTTGCCGAAGAACCTGCCGAGCGGATCGTCGCCGCCGAAGAACTCTGACATGTCCTGGGCCTTGCGCTTCGCCCTCGTCCGGATGTTGACGACGAAAGGCGATGAGGACTTGGCGATGTTCCGGAACGTGGAGGCGTCAATAGGCCCGCTCAGCGGTGCGCTGTTCATCGCCGGCAGCGCCATCGTCTGCGCTGCCGACTGCGGCGTCAGGTCGAGTCGAGAGGCGAGAACCATGCCGACCGCGACGGACGCGACCGCGATCAGCCCGGCATAGAACAACGTGATCTTGCGGCTAGACATTCGAATCCTCCGACCAGCTTTCGAGCGACCGGTGATCTCCGGCCCCGCTGCGTCCGCCAGCCTTCGATGGCCGTGAGACGCCATACCTACGCCGGACTGCGGTGAGAGCCGACAGGCTCCCGAGTTGGAATGATGACATTGTATACCGCGTCGAATTGACAAAGCACGACCGCTTCGATAGTTTGACGCCGCACCCCCCTGGAAGGTCTGCCCTCGTACCGGAGGATTTCGCCATGCGTCGTCCGACACTCCTGCTCACCATCTGTCTTGGCTTCGCGCTCGGCAGTGCCGTTCTGTTCGCGGTCCCGCAGGGACGGGGCGGACGCGGCATGCCAGCGCCGTCGAAGGGTCCGGCGATGTACCGCGTTGGCGGTCAGCGGGACGGGATCTCGGCGTTTCCCCTGGTCGATCTGCCTCAGACGAGGCCGCTTAAAGCCGGGGAGGTCGATTTCCAGCACTACCACACCATCGAAGAGGCGCTCGCGCTCCTTCAGAAATGGGCGAAGGCCTATCCCGACCTCGTCGAGCTCTACTCGGTCGGCAAGTCGTTCGAGGGACGGGATATCTGGCAGATCACCATCACCAACAAGAAGACCGGCAAGGACACCGACAAACCGGCGTTCTTCCTCGAGGGCGGCCGCCACGCCGGGGAAATCACCGGCGTCGAGACGGTCCTCTACTTCATCAACCACGTCCTGACCAACTACGGGAAGGACGCGTCGGTCACGAAGCTCGTGGACAGCAAGACGCTCTACTGCAAGCCCAACAATGACCCGGACGGCAACTCGCTCTACCAGCACACGGCGCAGGCCAGCCGCAGCACCGTGCGCCCGTTCGACGATGACGGCGACGGGTTGCTCGACGAGGACCCACCCGAGGATCTCGACGGCGACGGGTTCATCCGGCAAATGAGGAAGTTCGTCGGTCCGGGCAAAGGGAATGCCGTGAAGGACCCGGCCGATCCGAAGGGCCGCGTGATGAAGCGGGCCCCGCAGGGCGAGGGCGACTACCTGACGTACTCCGAGGGCATCGACAACGACAGTGACGGGCGCTACAACGAGGACGGGATTGGCGGCCTCGACCTCCACCGGAACTACCCGGGCAACTGGCGCCCGATGAGGGAAGAGACCGGCCGCGGCTGGTCCCAGGGCGGTGCGGGCGAGTTCCCGCTGTCGGAAACCGAGACAAGGGCCGTGTTCTCGTTCCTGATGACCCATCCGAACGTCGGAATCGTCCAGTCGCTCGACACCGCGGTGCCGATGCTGCTCCGCGGGCCATCGACCGCCACGACAGAGGAAGCGATGTTCCCCGAGGACGCGGCGCTCTTCAACAAGTTCGACAAGGAGGGGCTGAAGATCACAGGGTATCCGTGGGCGGGAGACGTCTATCACGTCTACGCGACCCGCGGCGGTGGCAATCCAATGACAGGCGAGCCGGCGCGCGACATGCCGCTGTTCGGCCACGGACCGGACTTCGGCTACCTCTACTTCGGCGCGATCTGGTACGGCGACGAGATCTGGAACGGCGGGCGTTTCCCGGAGGCGGACACCAACAAGGACGGTCGCACGGACGAGCTCGAAGTGATGCGGTGGCATGACGAAAACCGTGCGAACAAGGACGACTTCAAGGAATGGACGCCGTTCCGGCACCCGCAGCTCGGTGACGTGGAAATCGGCGGCTGGAACCCGAAGTTCTGGAGCCAGAATCCGCCACCCGACATGCTCGAGACGTGGGCCCGGAACGAGGCGATGTTCAACCTCTATCTCGCCGAGCAGTTGCCGCAGGTGCGGCTGACGGCCGTCACCATGACGCCGGCCAAGGGCGTTCCCGCGGCGGACAACGTGTTCGCCGTCCAGGCCACGGTGGTCAACGAAGGCCTGATGCCGACGGCGCTCGAGATGGCCAAACGCGTCAAGATCGTGAGGCCCGACACGCTCACGATCACGCTCGGCCAAGGCCAGGAGCTGACCAAGGCGGCGGCCGGAAAGCCTGCGCAAACCCGGGTGATCGAGGTCGGGTCGCTCAGGGCCGGCGAGAGTCGGACCGTCAGCTGGCAGGTGAAGGGCGCGGGCAAAGCCACGGTCTCGGTCAGTTCGACACGCGGCGGCACCGACAGGAAGGAGATCACGGCGGGAACCGGCGCGCAGTGAGTGCCGCGTGGCGACGCCCCGTCTTCTCCGACCCCGCCAGCGTCTATAATCGAAGATGCCGCGTCTGCCACTCAATCAGGTTGTCAATTATGCGAAGCTCGCTGCAGTCGAGCCCGTGGCGGCTCACGCTGTTCTCTCTACTGGTCGTCGCAGCCCTCTCTGTGGCGCTTCGAGGCTCTCAGGGGACCGCGTCGCCGCCGGCGCAGCCCAATCGGCAGATGCCGCCCGTGACGTTCCGCGTCGAAGTCAACTACGTCGAGGTGGACGCGATCGTCGTGGACAAGAAGGGCGACTTCGTCGACAACCTGCAGGCCAGCGACTTCCAGGTGTTCGAGGACGGGAAGCCGCAAGCGATCACCAACTTCGGGTTGGTGCAAATCCCGCTCGAACGCGCGGATGCACCGCTATTCGTTCGGCAGCCGATCGAGCCCGACATCCAGAGCAACGTCAGGCCGTTCGATGGGCGCGTGTACCTGATCGTGCTCGACGAACTGCACACCGAGCCGATGCACACCTCCTGGGTACGGGCCGCGGCGCGAAAATTCATCCAAAGCTCGCTCGGCGCCAACGACGTGGCAGCCGTCGTGAGTACGCAGGGGTCGGCCGCGCAGGACTTCACCGGCAACCGGCGCCTGCTGCTCGCCGCGGTGGACAAGTTCATGGGCAACGCGCTGCGTTCGGCGACGCTCAACAAGATCGACAACTACAACCAGACCCGCGGCCTCGGAATCTCGACCGGGGCGCCAAGAGACGACGAGGACATGCACCGCGCGTACAACGCGTCGGTCACGCTGAGGGCCATTCGGGAGTTATCCGACTTCATGGCCGGCGTCCGCGGCCGCCGGAAGGCTCTCGTGTTCTTCAGCGAGGGCATCGACTACGACATCAGGGACGTCATCAACAACGCCGAGGCATCAGGGGTGATGCAGGACTCGCTCGAGGCGATTGGCGCGGCGACCCGGGCGAACGTGAGCGTGTACAGCGTCGACCCGCGCGGCCTCTCGGCGATGGCCGGTTTCAGCGCCGACACCGCGGGGCCGCCGATCGGCGCCGACCCGATCTACAACCTCGATTCCCGCGGGATGCAGGACGAGATGCGCCTCCAGCACGACAGCCTCAGCGTGCTGTCCGACGAGACGGGCGGATTCGCCGCCATCAATTCCAACGACTTCACGTCGGCCTTCGATCGGATCCAGAAGGACAACAGCACCTACTACGTCCTCGGGTACTATCCGGCCAACGAGCGGCGTGACGGCCGGTTTCGGAAGATCGACGTCAAGGTGGTGAACCGTCCGGGTGTCGAGGTGCGGTACCGCAAGGGCTACGCCGCACCCAGGGGGAAGGCGCCCGCCGAGCCGGTGGTCGAGGCGAAGGAAGGAACTCCGCCGGTCCTCCGCGACCTGCTCGGGAGCCCCTTGCCCATTCCGGGGCTTCGGCTCACCGCCGCTGCCGCCGCGTTCAAGGGCACCGGGTCGAATGCGTCCATCAGCCTCGTCGTCCAGGCGGACGGCCGCGACCTGGCGTTCAAGGAGAAGGACGGCAAGTACGAGGACACGCTCGACCTCGCCGTCATCGCGCTCGACCAGCAGGGCGGCAAGTCGAAGGGCGGACTCCATCACTCGCTCAACATGCCGCTCCAGCCTGCGACCTACCAGCAGGTCGTTCGCAACGGCCTCCGGATCACCTCCCGGCTGGATCTGCCGCCGGGCCGCTACCAGCTTCGGATTGGCGTGGTGGAGAGCAACGCCAAGCGGATGGGCTCGGTGCACTACGACCTGGAAGTGCCCGACTTTACCTCCGCCCCGCTGACGATGAGCGGCGTCGTGCTGACCTCGTCGCTCGCCGGGCAGGTTCGGACGGCCGTCGGCAACGCGGACGACGATGTGCGGAAGGCAATGCCGGGCCCGCCCACCGTCTCGCGCGAGTTCCGTTCAGTGGAAGAACTGGCGCTGCTGGCCGAGATCTACGACAACGAACGGAAGACGCCGCACAAGGTGGACATCATCACGTCGCTGCGGTCCGACGACGGACGAGAAGTCTACAAGCACGACGACGAGCGATCGAGCAGCGAGTTGGGCGGATCGACCGGCGGCTACGGCCACACGGCGCGGATCCCCTTGAAGGGGATGTCGCCCGGGTTGTACGTCTTGAAGGTCGAAGCCCGGTCCCGGCTGGGGAAGGGCGCGACCGTGTCGCGGGAGGTGCAGATCCGGATCGTGCCGTGAGATTGGGCCGGACTGAAGCCCTGCCCGAACCGGTGCGGGGCCGACGCGGGTGCGGCGCGGGTCCGGCGGAGGGTGTGGGGCGGATGTGGCGCGGGCCTTCAGGCCCGCGATCACGAAGAAAAGGGCAGTGAGCCGACGCGCCGCGAGGCGGTCGACGCGCTGCCCTTTCGTTTCCCGGCACCTGTGCCGCGTGCTTCAGCGTGGCCGCCGCGCTACAGCTTCGGCACCTGCTTCGGCTTGATGTCGCCGTTCTGGTGCGAGAACTTGTAGCTGTTGCGGCTCATATTCGGGTTCTTCGGCGTGCGCAGCACGATCGTGCCCGTCTCGCCCTGCATCAACGGTTTCCTGAGGAACTGCTTGTCGCCGCTCACCGGGTTGTTGTTCTTGTCCCACCAGAACTCTTCGATGGTCAGGCGGGCGATGGGACCGGTCGAGACGTTCTTGACCTGGAACGTCGTGACGATCGTGCCGTCCTTTTCGACCTTGATGACGGGCTTCGTGTACTGAATTTCGGCGGTGCCGCGAATCGGGTTCACCCACACGGGCTTGGATGGGGCCGACTGGGCAGCGGGTTCCTGTGCGAGCGCGGCAGAGACGCCGGCGAACAGGACCATGGCGAGCGTGAGCGCCAGGAAAGCGCGATTATGGCGGAACATGACATCCTCCCGGGGGCTTGTGGCTGACCTCGGAGGCACACCGCCCCCGAGTCCGGTCGATTATAGAGCGTTACATCTCGCCGTTCCAGTCCTCGGGTTCGGCGGCGGCAGAGCGGAAGATTTCGAGGTGCCACTTCCCGCCCCCCCAGGGCTCGATCACCTCGGTGGCGACCACGTCCACGAGGATCTCGGCGAACGAGCGCCCTTCGGGGTCCCCGTCGAGATGGTAGGCCGGTTCGTCCCAGGCGAAATTCGGGTAGAGGGTCATCGTCAGGAACAGGTCGTAGCCGTCGTCGATGACGATCAGCTGCCCGCAGGGCCGCTTGATGGTGGAGTGATAGACGAGGTATTTTTCCGCGCTGTGGGCGCGGATGTAGCGCTTCAGTGCGAACTCGCGCGCGACGATTTCTTCGACGGCAATCTTCTTGTCCCAGCAGTCGCGGCAGTAGCGCTCTTCGCCACGAGGCTCCGACACGTCCTTCGCTCCGCACAGCGCGCACCGCGACTTGGCGACCGATTTTCGAGGCATCGCGACGATTCTATCATCCCCCGCCGAACGCCGGCCCGTACATCAACTCGACGTACTGCTTCACCATGCGGCGCGCGCTGAAGCGCGGCATCACCGTGCGAATGGACTCGCGGACGATCCGCAGCCACGCACGCGGCATGCCCTGCGCGTCGCGATCGTAGAAGGTCGGCACCACCTCGGTCTCGAGCAGCCGATAGAGCGCGTCCGCGTCGGCGGCGTCCACGTCCGCCGGGTTGTCGCTCTGGCACTTCCCGTCGATCAGCCAGCCGTTGGCGCCGTTGTACCCTTCGGCCCACCACCCGTCGCCAATGCTCAGGTTGGGCACGCCGTTCACCGCCGCCTTCATGCCGCTCGTGCCACTGGCCTCGAGCGGCTTGCGCGGGGTGTTGAGCCAGGCGTCGCACCCATGGACCATGTAGTGGGCGACGTGGAGGTCGTAGTCGTCGATGAATGCGATGCGCCCGCCGAAGCCCTGGTCCAGGGCGCGCTTGTAGATCCGTTGGAGGTGGTGTTTCCCCGAGTCGTCCGCCGGGTGCGACTTGCCGGCGTACAGGATCTGGACCGGCTGCCGCGCTGCCGACAGGATGCGCGCGAGCCTGTCGGGGTCGTGGAACAGCAGTTCCGGCCGTTTGTAGGCGGTGAAGCGGCGTGCGAAGCCGATGGTCAGCGCGTGGGGGTTGAGCAGTGTGCCCGCCGCGACGATCTGCCCGGGGCCGACGCGCTCTTCGGTCCAGCGAATCCGCGCGCGCTCGCGGATGAACGCAAACAGGTAGTTGCGGAGCGCCTGCCGGACCGCCCACAACTCCTCGTCGGGGATCGTCTCGATCGCGTTCCACATCTGCTCGTCGTCGTGCCGCTGACGCCAGTCGGGGGCGATGTGGGCCTCGAACAGCTTCGACAGCTCGGCTGCCACCCACGTCGGCACGTGCACGCCGTTGGTGATGGCCCGGACCGGGCCTTCGCCAGGCTTGGCGTCGGGCCAGATAGGTGTCCACATCCCGCGGGTCACGTCACGATGCAACTGGCTCACGGCATTGACCGCGCCCGCCGATCGCAGCGCCAGGGCGGTCATGTTGAACATCTGGCCGTCGCCGTTCCCGTTGTCGTAGGCGCCGAGCGCCAGGAACCGTTCGCGCACGCCGCCGAGGCTTCCCCACGCGCTGGAGAGATAGGTCTCCACCAGGTGGAACGGAAACGCGTCGTGACCGGCCGGAACCGGCGTGTGCGTCGTGAAGACCGTGGTTCGGCGAACCTCGGCAACCGCCTCGTCGAACGCGGTCCCCTGTTCGAGCGCCTCGCGCACGCGCTGCAGCACGACGAACGACGCGTGTCCCTCGTTCAGGTGCCACACGGTGGGCTCGATCCCCAGGGCGTGCAGCGCTCGCACGCCTCCGAGGCCCAGCACGATTTCCTGCTGGATCCGGGTTTCCTGGTTACCGCCATAGAGACGGGCCGACAACTCACGATCCCAGGGCGCGTTCTCGGGGAGGTCCGTGTCGAGCAGGAGCAGCTTCACGCGGCCGGCGCGCACCACCCACACGGCCGCGAGGACCGTCCGATCCCCGAGCGGCACGGCGACCACACACGGCGTTCCGTCCAGGCGCACCGCCGGTTCGATCGGCGCATCGAGCCAGTCCAGCCGCTCGTAGGTCTCCTGCTGCCATCCGTCCGCCGACACGTGCTGATGGAAATAGCCCTGCGGGTACATGAACCCGATGCCGACCAGCGGCACGCCGAGATCGCTGGCTTCCTTGCACGTGTCCCCCGCCAGCACACCGAGGCCGCCGGCATACAGTGGCAGCGACTGGTGCAAGGCGAACTCCGCCGAGAAATATGCGACCTTCGCGCCTTTCGCGATGGAGCCGTAGTGCTGCGCCCACCACGTGTCCTGCGCCGCCCGGGCCAGGTCGAGATCGTGGATCACGCTGTCGTACATCGCGAGAAAGTTGCGATTCTCCGCTGCCTCCCGCAGTCGATCGCGGTTGATCTGCCGCAGCATCCGGACCGGGTTGTGAGCCGTGTCCCGCCAGAGCGGATAGTCGAGGCGCCTGAAGACGTCCCGTGCGCGGTAGTGCCAGCTCCACCAGAGATCGCACGCAAGCTCTTCGAGTCGGCGGATCCGTTCGGGAATAGGAGTCAGACCGGGATATCGTTCCATCCAACTCCGAATCCTAACTGCCGGTCGGCTGGGGCGTCAATGGCCGGGCACACGGCACGTGGACCGTTGAGCGCCGCCCGTCGTCACTGGTGGTAGACTGAACCGCGTTCAGCGCGGCCGTTCGCGCATGAATCCGACGGCCCAACCGAGTGAACCCGAGCGACGGTGTGCCTTTGTCTCGAAATTGAGAATCGAGAATTGAAAACGTGGAGAAGGACCGAGTGCCATGAAGAAGATCAGTCGTCGCCAGTTCGTGCAGACCGGTGCCGCGGTGGCCGCGGGCGCGGCCGCGCCTGGAGCGGTCTTCGGCCAGGCGCCGATCGTCATGACGCCAAAGAGCGCCAGGCCGCTCGTCGTCTGCTCGGCAAACGGGAACCAGTTCAAGAACGGCGGGGCACAGACGTGCGTGGAGAAGGCCTTCGCGATGATCACGTCGGGCGCGGACGTCCTCGACGCGGTGATCGCGGGCGTGAACCTCAACGAACTCGACCCGCTCGACATGAGCGTCGGGTTCGGGGCGCTTCCAAATGCCGAGGGCGTCCTGCAACTCGACTCGTGCTGCATGCACGGGCCCAGGAAGCGCGCGGGAGGCGTGGCGGCGCTCGAGGGCGTGAAGACCGCGTCGCTCGTGGCGAAGGCGGTGGCCGATGGGACCGACCACCACCTGCTCGTGGGCCAGGGAGCCCAGGACTTCGCGCGACGACTGGGTTTCGAGATCGTCGCGGACCTCAATACCGAGGCGTCCCGCAAGGCGTGGTTCGAGTGGAAGCGGAGGACGGATCCCCTCCACTACCTGAAGCCCGAAGATCGCGCGATTGAGATCAAGAAGATCGGCCTGGCCATCATGCGGGAACTCGGAGTCGGACCCGAGCACTACTACGGCACGATCAACTGCGACGGCCTGAGCCCCAAGGGCGAAATCTGCGGCGTCACGACCACCAGCGGGCTGGCCTGGAAGATTCCGGGACGAGTCGGCGACTCGCCAATCCTCGGCGCCGGGCTCTACGTCGACAACGAGGTGGGCGCGGCGGGGTCGACCGGGCGCGGCGAAGCCAATCTCTTCAACCTCACGTCGTTCCTCATCGTCGAGAACATGCGGCGCGGCATGCACCCGAAGGACGCCGGGATCGAGGCGCTGAAGCGCATCAAGGCGAATACGATCGAGAAGCGGTTGCTCAACTCGCGCGGGCTGCCCAACTTCGGAATCGATTTCTACATCCTGAATGCGAAGGGCGAGTACGCGGGCGTGGGGATGTACCCGTCGCGCTACGCGATCTGCACCGAGAACGGCGCTCAGACGCTGCCGGTCGAGGCGCTGTGCGAGGGCAAGCCGGAGGAGTAGCGGGCGCGTTCCCGCTAACGACCGGCCAGTCCGTACTTCTTCAGGACTTCGACGAGGCGCTCGATGGGCAACGCCTCGGCGGTTCCGGATCGTGATGTGACGGTCGTCGCCCGCAGCAGCGAGTTGTAGACCGCTTCCTCGGCGGCCTCGAGCGCAGCCTGGAAGAGGGGCGACGCGCCGTCAGGGGGAAGCACGGCGCGCTGGCGTGGTTGTGATTCGCCGAACCGTGTCCGCAGCTCCGGCGACGTCGTGAACGCGACGGCGAAGTCGCCGCTGCCGTTGCTGTAGGACGAACCGGTGCGACCGAGCCCGAACACGGCCCGCGCGGCAATCCGGCGGAGATCCCGTGCGTCGACGGGCGCGTCGGTCGCCACCACGATCAGGCAGGAGCCGTCCGGGTCGGGCGACGCCTCTGGCCGGCCGGTCCGTGGCGGCGCGAAGGCGTACCGCCCCAGTTCTTTCCCGACAGGCGCACCGCCCATCGTCAGCACCCCGCCGAAGTTGGTCTGGACGAGCACGCCGAGCGTATAGCCGCCATAGCGGGCCGGCAGGACGCGGGAAGCCGTTCCAATGCCGCCCTTCCACCCGTAGCACTGCGTGCCTGTGCCGGCGCCCACCGAGCCCTCGTCAACCGCGCCTCCGGCGGCGTTCCTGATCGCGGCGAGGACGTGGTCGCGCGTCACGTGAAGTCCGCGGATGTCGTTCAGGCCGCCGTCGTTCGTCTCCCCGACGATGGCGTTCACCGATTGGACTCGTTCGTTGCCCGGCTGCGCCAGCGTGTATCGGACGACCGCCTCGACCGCGGTGCCGACCGACAGCGTGTTCGTGAGAACGATGGGCGTTTCGATGGTGCCCAGTTCCGCCACCTGAGTAGAGCCGGCCAGCTTGCCGAATGCGTTGCCCACGAAGACCGCGCCCGCCACCTTGTCCTGAAACAGATTGCCGTCGTGCGGGAGGATGGCTGTGACACCGGTGCGGACCGCGTCGCCTTCGACGAGGGTCGTGTGGCCCACACGAACGCCGGCGACATCCGTGATCGCGTTCAATGGTCCAGGGGGGAACACTCCTGGCACAAGGCCGAGATCGCGGGCTCGCGGACGGGACAGGACAGGGCTGAGGTCCTGCCGGACCGATCCCGGTGCGCTGCCTGCGTCCTGGCCCACGGTCACAGCCGCGACGCCGGTGCCCAGGCAGGCGAGCGCAAGAACGACGATTGTATTCACCCGGCCGCGGCAAACGATTCTCATGACGCCGTTCCCTCCAGCCTTGTGCGGATGACTTTGACTTCCACCGACAGCTCATCGAGCCGCTTCATCAGGTCCTGGTGCCGGGCCTCGTTCGCCCTCGGCTTCTTCGCCACGAACGTGACGCTGCCGTTGGCCTCGAGGATCGCCTTGTCAATCTCCTGAAGCGACGAGAAGCCCTGTCGCCGGGCGGCCGCTTCGAGTTCGCTGACGGTCATGCCTTCGGTCCGAAGGCGTCCGTCGATCACGGACCCGCCGCGCATCAGCACGTCCGCGTCGCCCTCGAGCAGGCGCTCGACCCGCGGGTGCGCGAAGACGAATCGAACCACTACGTAGTTGAACACCAGGAGTGTCGTCGCTCCAATCACTCCGCCGAGCACCGAGTTGTCGGCCCCGATGATGGCGTTCTGCACCGTGTTCGAGAGCGTGAGCAGGACGATCAGGTCGAACGCGTTCAACTGCGCCAGTTCCCGCTTGCCGGCCAGGCGCAGCCCGACGACCAGGAACAGGTAGACCAGCACGGGCCGCACGATCTTCTCGATCAGGCTGATGCTCGTCTGCGCGTCCGGGCCGATGTGAAACAGGTTGGTCAGCATGCTCGCGTCCATGTTTCTCCCCTTTCCATGCGCGGGCGTTCCGGCGGCCCAGTATACGCGTCTCTGGAACGGCTGAGCCCGCTGGCCCCGCCGTCGCGCAGAACGACTTCGGAGCCCGGACGCGAAATGTACCGTGGGATACGCCTGGAAGTAGATGCCACGCCCTTCCCGCTTTCCGCCTACAATCGAGATACATGCCGCGGCACAACTCCTTTTCCACGGCGACGGACGTTCTCGTCCTCGGCCAGCCCATCCGCATCTTCAGCCTCCCGGCACTCGAACGGGCCGGCCACCCGCGAGTGTCCCGGCTGCCGTACGCGCTGAAGATCCTGCTCGAGAATCTGCTGCGCCACGAGGACGGGCGGTTCGTCCGCGCGGCCGACATCGTCGCGCTTGCAGACTGGGACGCCTCAACCCACTTACGGAAGGAAATTGCGTTCACCCCGGCGCGTGTGCTGCTCCAGGACTTCACGGGTGTCCCCGCGGTGGTGGATCTGGCCGCCATGCGCGACGCGATCGAGAGCCTCGGCGGCGACCCCTCCCGCATCAACCCGCTGCAGCCGGTCGAGTTGGTGATCGACCACTCCGTCCAGGTGGACTACTACGGCCGGCCCGAGGCGTTCGAGCTCAATGCCGACATCGAGTTCACGCGCAACCGTGAGCGGTACGTCTTCCTCCGCTGGGGCCAGTCGGCATTCAGCAACTTCCGGGTTGTTCCGCCAGACACCGGCATCGTTCACCAGGTCAACCTCGAACACCTCGCGCGCGTGGTGTTCGACGCGACGGAGGACGGCGTGCTCACGGCATACCCCGACACGCTCGTGGGGACCGACTCGCACACGACGATGGTGAACGGGCTGGGGGTGGTGGGGTGGGGCGTCGGCGGCATCGAGGCCGAGGCGTGCATGCTCGGCCAGCCGATCTCGATGCTCGTTCCCGACGTGCTCGGCTTCAAGTTCAACGGGAAGCTGCCAGGAGGCTCGACCGCGACGGACCTGGTCCTGACGGTCGCCGAGCGGCTCCGGAAGCACGGCGTGGTCGGGAAGTTCGTCGAATTCTACGGGCCTGGCCTCGAGCACCTGTCCATCGCCGACCGCGCCACGCTGAGCAATATGTGCCCGGAGTACGGCGCGACGATCGCCATCTTCCCGATCGACCAGATGACGCTCGATTACCTCCGCCTCACGGGACGGGAGGAACGCCGCGTCGCGCTGGTCGAAGCGTACGCGAAGGCGCAGGGGCTGTTCTCGGATCCAGGCTCGCCCGAGGCCGACTACGCCGAGCGCATCGAGCTGGACCTGGCCTCCGTCGAGCCGTGCGTGGCCGGCCCGCGCCGGCCGCAGGATCGCGTCTCGCTCCGTGACGCGCGGGCGTCGTTCGATCAGGCGCTGGCCAGAACGCTCGCCGACCGGATGACCGGGGGAAAGGCGGCGCCGTCGGCCGGGGGGACCGCGCCCGCCGCCGTGGCCGGCCTCGACCACGGGTCGGTCGTGATCGCGGCGATTACCAGTTGCACGAACACGTCGAATCCGAGCGTGATGATCGGCGCGGGCCTGCTGGCGAAGAAGGCGGTGGAGAAGGGGCTGCGAACGAAGCCCTGGGTGAAGACCAGCCTGGCGCCGGGTTCGAAGGCCGTCACCGAGTACCTCGGGAAGGCCGGGCTCACGCCCTACCTCGATCAGCTCGGGTTCAATCTCGTCGGCTACGGGTGCACCACCTGCATCGGCAACAGCGGTCCGCTGCCTGCGGACGTGAGTGCGGACGTCAAGTGGCGCGACCTCGTGGTCGCGTCGGTTCTCAGCGGCAACCGGAACTTCGAGGGGCGCATCCAGTCGCAGGTCCGGGCCAACTACCTGGCGTCGCCGCCGCTCGTCGTTGCCTACGCGCTTGCCGGCACGCTGCGCATCGACATGACGACCGAGCCGATCGGTCAGGACCCGTCCGGAGCCGACGTCTATCTGCAGGACATCTGGCCATCGGAGCGCGAGATCCAGACGGCGTTGCTCGCGGCCGTGACCGCCGAGAGCTTTCGCAAGGTCTACTCGGACGTGTTCCGTGGAGACGACCGGTGGCAGGGACTGCAGGCGCCGACGGGCGACCGCTTCGTATGGGCGGACGAGTCCACGTACATCAGGCACCCGCCATTCTTCGACCGGCTGTCGTCCGCGGCGGCCCCGCTGGCCGACATCAGCGGTGCCCGGGTGCTGGCCTTCCTGGGCGACAGCGTGACGACGGACCACATCTCGCCGGCCGGCTCCATCCAGCCGGACAGCCCGGCGGGGAAGTACCTGATTGCCCACGGGGTGCAGCCGCGCGATTTCAACTCGTATGGTGCGCGGCGAGGGAACCACGAGGTGATGATGCGTGGAACCTTCGCGAACATTCGCTTGCGGAACAAGTTGGCTCCCGGGACCGAGGGCGGGTGGACGCGGCACTTGCCCGACGGGGAGCAGATGACGATTTACGACGCCTCGGTGCGCTACCGCGAGCAGCAGGTTCCGCTCCTGATTCTCGCCGGCAGGGAATACGGCGCAGGCTCCTCCCGTGACTGGGCGGCCAAGGGCACTCTCCTGCTGGGTGTGCGCGCCGTCATCGCCGAGAGCTTCGAGCGGATTCACCGCAGCAACCTGGTGAACATGGGCGTGCTGCCGCTGCAGTTCAAGAACGGCGAATCGGCGGACAGCCTCGGGCTGGCCGGCGCGGAATCGTACGAACTCACAGGCATCGCGACCGGACTCGCGCCAATGGCGGACATCCGGGTGCAGGCGCACGACACGGGTGGAAGGGTGGTGTCGTTCACAGCCACGGCGCGGATCGATACGCCGGAGGAGCTGGCTGCCTTCCGAGCCGGAGGCATCCTCCCGTACGTGCTGCGCCAGCTCGCAGCCGCCCGCTGACGACGCACGACGCCACCCGCCATTGGGGGCACCACCGTGGGAACACCGTCTCTTCGTCAAATCAAGTGAGCTCCGGGATAGGTGATGCTGACCGTCGAATCCGTCAAGAATCACGCCCGCGCGCTCGGCTTCGACCTGTGCGGCGTGGCGCCGGTCGAGACCTTCCCTGAGCTTGGCCGCATCCGGGAGTGGATCGCCCGCGGCTATGCAGGCGATATGGGATACCTTCCCAGGACGGCCAGCAAGCGGGAGGATGTCCGGCGCGTCCTTCCTTCTGCCCGTTCCGTGATCGTCACCGGTATCGTCTACAACGTCGACCGGCCGTATTCTGCCGGGATCGAGGACGCAGGCCAGGCCATCGTCTCGCGCTACGCCTGGGGCGACGACTATCACGACGTCATCGGCTGCCGGCTCGACCGGCTGCTCGCGTGGATGCGCGCGCAGCACGACACCCCGTTCGAGGCGCTGACGTACGTGGATACCGGTCCGGTGCACGAGCGTGTCTACGCGCAGTACGCGGGGCTTGGCTGGATTGGCAAGAACGGCTGCCTGATCAATCCAAGACTCGGGTCGTGGCTGTTCCTCTCGGAGATCGTCTGCAGCCTGACCCTCGAGGCCGACGCACCGGCTCTCGACCAGTGCGGCACGTGCATGCTGTGCCTCGAGGCGTGTCCGACGGGCGCGCTCGTCGAACCACACGTGCTCGATGCGAGGCGGTGCCTCTCGTACCTGACCATCGAGCTGCGACGCGAGATCCCCGAATCGCTGCGCACGCCTGTCGGGGCGCACGTGTACGGGTGCGACATCTGCCAGGACGTCTGTCCCTGGAACCAGGCGGCCGCGCGAAGTGAAGACCCCGCCTGGCAGCCGCGCAAAGGGCTCGACCATCCTCGGCTCGTCGACCTGTGGCGCCGGTCCGACGAGGGGCTGGCCAGCCTGGTCCGCGGCTCGGCAATGACGCGGGCGACGATCACCGGCCTTCGCCGCAACCTCGCGGTGGCACTCGGCAACAGCGCCGATCCCGAGCTGGCGTCCGCTCTCGACGCGCCCCGGGCCGATACGGGAACGGCGTCGCTCGACGACCGGATGGTGCAGGAGCACCTCCGATGGGCGCGCGCAAAGCATGCGCTAGAATAGGCCTCACATGAAACCACTGATCACGCCCGGCTTGCTCGTCGTTCTGGCGCTGGCTGCCTGTTCGTCGCCCACACCGACGCCGGCATCCGCACCGGTCAAGGAGGCTGTGGTGCCTGAACAGGCGAAACTGGAGGCGGCCGCCGCGCAGTATGCGCCGACCGAGATTGTCGCCGACGTCTCGAAGCTGCCCGCCAACGAGCAGCAGGCGCTCGCCAGGCTGGTGCAGGCGGGATGGATCGTGGACGCGCTGTTCCTGCGCCAGGTGTGGGCCGGCAACGAGGGGATGCTGCTGAACCTGCTGACGGACCGCTCGCCGCTCGGCCAGGCGCGCACGCACTGTTTCCTGATCAACAAGGGCCCGTGGGATCGTCTCGGACACAACACGCCGTTCATCGCCGGCACGCCGGCGAAGCCCGAGGGCGCGAACTTCTACCCGGCGGGCGCGACGAAGGCAGAGATCGAGACCTGGCTGAAGACGCTGCCCGAGGCCGAGCGTGCGCGCGCGACGGGGTTCTTCACCACGATCCGGCGCCCGGCCGTCGCCAGGGGCGGGAAGCCGGGCTTCGAGATCGTGCCCTACAGCGTCGAGTACCAAGGTGAGCTGGCGCGCGCCGCTGACCTGCTGCGCGAGGCGGCGAACCTGACCACGCAGCCGACGTTGAAGGCCTTCCTGAACCGCCGCGCGGAGGCGTTCCTCAGCAACGACTACTACGCGAGCGACGTGGCGTGGATGGAACTGGATGCCAGCATCGAGCCCACCATCGGGCCCTACGAGGTGTACGAAGACGAGTGGTTCAACGCGAAAGCCGGGTTCGAGGCGTTCATCGCCGTGCGCGACGATGGCGAGACAGCGAAGCTGGCGAAGCTGGGCGCCGAGCTGCAGGGAATCGAGGACCAGCTCCCGATCGACCCGAAGCTGCGCAATCCGAAACTGGGCGGACTTGCGCCGATCCGCGTGGTGAACGTCATCCTGGCCGCTGGCGACGGAAACCGCGGCGTCCAGACGGCCGCGTACAACCTCCCGAACGACGAGCGCGTGGTGCGCGAGAAGGGCGCCAAGCGCGTCATGCTGCGAAACATCCAGGAGGCGAAGTTCAAGCTGGTCCTGGTGCCCATCGCGGCCAAGGTCCTCTCCCCCGCGCAGCAGAGGAACGTCACATTCGACGCGTTCTTCACGCACACCGTCATGCACGAGCTGATGCACGGCCTCGGGCCGCACCAGATCGAGGTGGACGGCAAGGAGACGACCGTGCGCGCGCAGCTGAAGGAGACATACAGCGCGATGGAGGAGGCCAAGGCCGATATCTCCGGGCTGTTCGCGCTGCAGTTGCTGCTCGACAAGGGCGTGCTCGACAAGTCGATGCAGGAGGCCATCTACGACACGTTCCTCGGGTCGGCGTTCCGGTCCATCCGCTTCGGCGTGAACGAGGCGCACGGCCGCGGCGTCGCGATGCAGCTCAACTGGCTGCTGGACTTCGGGGCGTTCACGGTGGACAAGGACGGTGCATTCGCGGTCAACCAGGCGAAGATCAAGGAAGGCGTGACCGCGCTGACGCGCGAAATCATGATGCTCGAGGCGGCGGGCGACTACGCGAAGGCCAGCGACATGCTGACGACGCTCGCGGTGGTCCGTCCAGAGGTCAAGAAGGTGCTCGATCGGCTGCAGGGCGTACCGGTAGACATCGAGCCGAGGTTCTCGACCGCGGCAAAGCTGCTGGCGGAGCAGGGGAAGTAGGGAAGTAGCGGACGTTGTTCGTTCAGAGTGGCGCGCTGTCACCTGACGGGCCCGGCATGAATCATTGAGAGTACGGAGGCTCTGCCTCCGCGGCTGTCTTCCTACCAGTGACGGAGGGTCTATGCCGTTATTCGAATACGATTGCAGGAAGTGCGGACATCAGTTCGAGATGTTGGTGATCGGGTCGCGCACCCCGGCGTGTCCGAAGTGCAAGAGCGAAGACCTGGTGAAGCGTGTGTCCCAGCTCGGTTTCGCGGGTGGGGGGGCCATGGGCCGCCCGTCCGGTGGGTGCGGCTCCTCCAGCGGCGGAGGCTGACGATTCTAGGTGCGGGCCGGTCGGCCCGCGCGTCGCTTGTCTGCCAGCCGTTCCTCGATCCAGCGGATCCAGGCCCCCAGCCCGGGTTCCGCCACGCAACTCGTCTCGACAACTTCGATCTCGGGGTTCACGCGACGCGCGTCGGCCACGGCCGCGTCGCGGTTGAACCGCGTGTGGGGAAGCAGGTCGATCTTGTGGAGCAGCATCAGGCGCGCACGCCTGAAGATCCCCGGGTACTTCAGCGGCTTGTCGTCACCTTCCGCAACGCTCAGCACCACGACTTTCGCGTCCTCGCCCAGGTCGTATGACGCAGGGCACACCAGGTTTCCCACGTTTTCGATGAACAGGACGTCGAGGCCGCTGAGCGGCAGCTCGTTCAGCGACCGCTGCACCATGCTGGCGTCGAGGTGGCAGGTGCCGCCTGTCGTGATCTGCAGGGCAGGGAAGCCATAGCCCCGGAGCCGGTCCGCATCGCGCTCGGTCTGAATGTCGCCGGTCACGACGGCGACGCGGAGCGGCGTCGCGCGCAGCGCCTCGAGCGTGCCTTCGAGGATGCTGGTCTTACCGGCTCCCGGCGACGAGATCAGGTTGAGGCAGAGGATCTGGCGAGCCTCGAAGGCTTCACGCAGTGTGCCAGCGATGCGATCGTTCTCCTTCAGCACGTTCTGTCGGACTTCTACCCGTTCGGCCACGGCCCTACTCCAATTCCAGGAACGACAACCCCAGCTCGTCGCCGGCGATCATCGACGCGCCCGTCCATCCGCAGGCGGGGCAGTCTGTCAGGAACTCCACAGGATGGAATTCGTGCGCACACGCGGCACACCGGAAGCGGACGGGGATCCGCTCGAGATCGAGCGTCGCCCCGTCGAGGTCGGTGTCCTTGACGGTCATCCCGAAGCAGAACTCCAGCGCCTCGACCGCGACCCCGGAGATTTCGCCCACACGGACGCCGACCCGCAGCACGCGACGCCCGCCATTGAGCGCCGCGTGCTCGCGGGCGGAATCCACGATTGACTGAGCGATCGACAATTCGTGCATGCCCTCTGCCTGGCGGCCCCTGTCGGCGGTCTGTCAGTCCATGTTCTGGTCGTCCGCGGACGTCTTCGCCGGCCCCGCGGCGTCCTTTCGGAACCAGAGCGCGTCGGGGACGATCGTGCTCGTGATCGCCTCGAGTTTCGCCATCTCTGCCGCCGGCATCGGCGTGAAGTTCCGGGCGATCTCGACGTTCTCCTCGAGCTGCTTCACGGTCTTGCAGCCGATGATGACGGTACTCACGGGCAGCGTCAGCACGTAGGTCATCGGCCCCTTGATGGACGTGATGCCGTCGGGTTTGAAGATGCGGTCGCGCGCCGGGATCTTCATCCCGATGACGCCCAGGCCCTTCTTGTTGGCGAGCGCCAGAACCGTGGATGCGAACGGCAGGTGATGCTTGTCGGCCGGGTTGAGCCCCATGAGGATCGTGTCGAACGGGAACCGCTCGATGCCCGTCATCAGCACAGCCGGGTCGAAGTGACCGGTGATGCCGAGGAATCGGACCATCTTCTCGTCGCGGGCCTTCTGCATCGCCTCGATCGCCCCATCCTTCCCGAAGATCTGGTCGATCTGCTGCTCGCTCTGGACGTTGTGCAGCTGCCAGAGGTCGAGATGGTCGGTGTTGAGCAGCCTGAGGCTCTGTTCGAGCAGCTTCAGCGAGCCGTCGCGGGTGCGGTCGTCGGTCTTGCTGGCGAGGAAGACCTCCTTCCGCCGCGTCTTCATCACCTCGCCCAGGTTCGTCTGGCTGATCCCGTTCGACTGCCACCGCGGCGTCACGGCGCGGTCGCGCCCGTACGCAGCCGCGGTGTCGAGGTAGTTGACGCCGAGATCGATCGCCCGGTTGATGATGGCAATCGACTCGTCGTGCATGCCGGCGGTCTCGAGTGTCGCCTGGCCGCCAAGGCTGAAGATCCGGACCTGGTGTCCCGTCTTGCCGAGCGGCCGCTCGGGCATCGGCGGCGCCCCGTCGGATCGCCCTGCGCCGATGGCCAGCGCAGCCGCGCCGACCGCTCCCACCTTCACGAAGTCACGGCGTGTGATGTCCGTCATCGCATGTGCCCTCCAGCCACATCCGGGATTCTAGCACCGCTCAATCCCGCCGTGCCATTGACACCCCCATCAGCCGGTGGTACAAGCCTGCCCGGTGACATCCGGGACTTTCGTCGTCCGTTTTCTGCCAGACAATCGAACCTACGAGGCCGATGCTGCCGTTGACCTCTACCTGGCGGCTGCAGCCGTCGGCATCCTCGTCGAACAACCCTGTGGCTCGCAGGGGACATGCGGGCGATGCCGGGTGCGAGTGGTCGACGGTGCGCCGCCTCCGACCGAAGCCGAGCGGGCCCGGTTCACCGATGACGACCTGACAGCCGGATGGCGGCTGGGCTGCCAGATCGTGTTCCAGGCGCCCACGGTCGTCGAGATTCCCGCCGTGTCCCGGTCGCTGGCCGGGAAGTCGTTCGGCACGGACCTCCCGGCCGAGGCCCTGGCCAGGCCGCTCGTCACCATCACCTCGCTCTCCGCTCGCGCCCCCGACACGGCGTCGGCACTGGACGGCGTCGGAGCCGCAATGGGGGTTCGAGAGCGATCGATGCATGCCTTGCCCGACGCGCTGGCAGAGCTGGCCTCGGCGCGAGGCTGTGCCGATCTCGTCGGCGTGGCGGTCCACGACCGGGAACTGCTGTCCGCCTGGGTGGGGGCCACGACGCGCCGATTCGGCCTGGCTGTCGATGTGGGCACCACGTCGCTGGCGGCCGCGCTGGTGTGCCTCCTGGATGGATCCGTTGCCGCGTCCGCGTCATCGCTCAATCCCCAGGCGGCTTTCGGCGCGGACGTGATCTCGCGCATCAAGCACGCCGTGGACGTGCCGGACGGATCCGCACATCTGGCGGCCGCGGTCCGCGGCGGTCTGTCGGCGCTTGTCGGAGAGCTGACGACGGCCGCAGGGTGCCACGCTCGCGACATTGTCGTGGCGTCGGTGGCGGGCAACCCGACGATGATGCACGCGTGGCTGGGCGTGCCGGCCGGGACCCTGGGCAGGGCGCCCTACGCCGGCCTCTGGTCGGACGCCATGACGGTGAAGGCGAATACCGTCGATCTGCCCATTCATCCCAACGCGAGCGTTTTCGTCTTTCCGCTGATTCGAAGCCACGTTGGAGGAGACGCAGTTGCGGCGGCGGTGGCATGTGGGCTCGATCGCGGGTTGCGAGGGGGCCTGGACGGCCCGCGGCTCCTCATCGACCTCGGCACGAACACTGAGCTGCTGCTCGCGCACGGTGGCCGCCTGGTGGCCACCTCCGCGGCCGCAGGTCCCGCATTCGAGGGCGTGTCGATCAGGCACGGCATGCGAGGCGCCCCGGGCGCGGTCGATGTCGTGTCGATCTCAGCCGATGGCCGCGTGACGACCAATACCATCGGCGGCCTTCCCGCAAAAGGTATCTGCGGCTCCGGCCTGATCGATGCCGTGGCCGAACTGCTCCGCGCCGGCGTCATCTCATCGTCCGGGTACCTGCGACGAGCGGACGAGATGGCGGGCGACGCGCCGCTCGCGAAGCGTCTCGGCCAGACTGCCGGGCAGCAGGCTTTCACACTGGTAGCTGGACCCGAGACCGAAGGCGGGTCCGAGCCCGTCGCGATCACCGCCCGCGACATCCGCGAGATCCAGCTGGCCAAGGGCTCGATCGTGACGGCCGTGACGCTCTTGAGCCGCCACGTCGGCCTCGATCCGTCGGACCTCGAGGAGATTCTGATCGCCGGCGCGTTCGGCAATTACCTTCGCAAGGCGAGTGTCCTTCGAATCGGGCTGCTGCCGGGGATCGATCCCGAGCGTATGCGCTTTGTCGGCAACGCCGCCGGCGTGGGCGCCCGGCTGGCCCTGCTGGATCGCGAGGTGCTCCAGCGGGGTCGTGAGCTGGCGGCGCGGGCAGAGTACGTCGATCTCGCAACACACCCCGGCTATCCGGCGACCTTCATGGCCGCCCTGGCGTTTCCCGAGGGATGAGCGCGAGCCGGCCGATGAACGACGATACAATACCTGTCATGGTGAACCTGCATTCTCTCCCGTCGTCGCACGTCGTCATCGGCGACGGCGCGATGGGCACCGAGCTCCAACGCGCCGGCCTCGCCATCGGCGAGTGCGGTGATCGCTGGAACCTCGAGCATCCCGATCGGCTCGGCGCGATTCATGCGGCGTACATCGCGGCCGGGAGCGAGGCGATCATCACCAACTCGTTTGGCGCCAACCGATGGGTGCTGGGGCGCTACGGTCTGGCTGACCGCGTGGACGCGATCAACCGGGCGGCCGCGGTCATCGCCAGGCGGTCGGCGGGGACGACGGTCGCTGTGCTTGGCGACATCGGCCCGTGCGGCGGATTTCTCGAGCCGCTTGGCGACATCCGCGCGGACGATTTGCTCAACGAGTTCACTGTCCAGGCCGCCGCCCTCGTGGACGGCGGGGTCGACGGCATCATCATCGAGACGATGAGCGCGGTGGAGGAGTTGGTGATCGCGGTCCGCGCGGCACGCGCCGCCGGGGCGCCGCTCGTGATCGCCTCGATGGCGTTCGACCGTCTTCCGAACGGCAACATTCGGACGATGATGGGGGTGTCGCCGGAGAAGGCGGCGCAGGCGGCGGTCGAAGCCGGCGCCGACATTGTCGGGGCGAACTGCGGAACGCGGATGACGGCCGGCGACTTTGCCCGCGTCGTGGCGGAATTCCGACAGGCCAGCGACCGGCCGATCATGATCCAGGCGAACGCCGGAAGCCCGGAACTGGTGGACGGGCGTGCCGTCTATCGCCTGACGCCGGACGCGTTTGCCGAGGGGATGCGCGACGTGGTGGTGGCCGGGGCGAACATCGTGGGCGGGTGCTGCGGCACGACGCCCGCGCACGTGGCCGCGCTCGCGCGGCACCTGAATGCAGGCGTGTGATGCAGATCAAGGATGTGCCGTTTGGCGTGACCGACTGGAGCGAGGTTCCGAAGACCGAGCACACCGGTGAAACCGGCACGGCCTGGTGGCGGACCCGCGAGATCGGGAACATCCGTGTGCGGATGGTCGAGTACTCGCCCGACTACCTCGCCGATCACTGGTGCTCGCGCGGCCACGTGCTCCTGGTATTGGAAGGGGAGCTCGTCACCGAGCTGCAGGACGGCTCGTCGCACGTGCTCCGACATGGTCAGAGCTACCAGGTGGCCGACGGCGCGATGCCGCACCGGTCGCGCACGGCCGCCGGCGCCCGCCTGTTCATCGTCGATTGACTCGCGGGGCTGAAGCCCCGCGCCACGAAGCACCGCGCGCCACGACGCTGCTACGCGCCCGGCGGGAGCATCGCGTGGACGCCGTACTTGTGCACGAGCAGCCCACCGCGGTGTGCGGCGTTGGCCAGCGCGACGCCTCCGGCGAGCAGAAGGCCAAGAAACACCGCGTTCGTCACGACCACCCAGGTCCGAGTGGAGAATTTCTTGACGACGACCGGGATGGCGAGGATCACCGCGTAGAGCGCCGTCAAACCGGCGAACAAGTTGCGAGCCGTTTCCGCCAGCGTGGCGTGGCTCTCGATGGCCGCGTTGATCGTTTCGCTCTTGGTCGCGAGTGCAGCCGCCGCCTCTCCCGTTTCGACGGCCACGAACGCCGCGGCCGTGCCGAGCACCAGCATCACCAGCGCCGACAGGCCGAAGCAGGCTCCGCGCTTCGGCTGAATAAACGCCAGCAGGACGAACACCGGCGCCACGAGCAGCAACGCGATCGGAAAGTGGATCACAAGCGGATGGAGACCATTCAAACCGGGCCACGGCGGCAGCATGAACACGTCCTTTCAGGAAAGGGCAGTGAATCGCTCCAATCACGGTGCGAACGAATCGCGCCGCGCCGAAACGTCAACTGCTCTCGTGGATAATTGGCGATTGGTGGGAAGTTGGACGAGAACGTCAGGTTCGCCGGTCACGCCCAACGCCTGCGGGCCCCCATCCGCAGGTAGCCGAGTCACGAACGGCGAACCGTGACGCAAACTCCGGACGCAAGGGGGATGCCACGTTTTGATCGGCTGAATTCCGCAAGAAATTCGTCGAAATGGCCGTAAGACCGAATGTCCGACAGCCGGCAGCCCGGCAAGACCCTTTTGCAAGTGACGGATTCCCGTCGATCTTCAGATGGCCCGTTCGATCTCAGCGCGGGAATTCTCCTACGCGGGGCCCGATTTGCCGACCGGTGGCTCACGAATCGAGTCCGACGATCTGCAGCAGTTTGAGCGCGTTACGAGAAGTGGCAATGCCGGGCTTCAGCCTGTAATCGAACGACAGACGAAGGCCCTGGTCGTGATGCTCGACGCCCTCGCTGAAGTGCACCGCCTGGCAGTTCGCCGCGAGTTCTGAGCACGCGGCCAGTTCCAGGTCGTGCGTGGTGACCGCGCCGATCACGCGCAGGGCCATCAGGTTGTGCAGGATGCGCCGCACGGCCACCTGCCGTTCGGCGGAGTTGGTGCCCTGCAGGACCTCGTCGAGGAGGTAGAGCAGCATCGGGTCGCCGGGTCGCACCGCCCGTGCTGCGGTGACCACCATCTTCAGCCGCTGAAGCGCGGCCATGAAGTACGACACGCCTTCCTCCAGCGAATCCTCCACCCGCATGCTCGTGCACAGCGTGAGCGGCGGCATCGTCAGGCGCTCCGCGCACACGGGCGCACCCGCCTGCGCAAGGACGACGTTCACGCCGATGGCCCGGAGCAGCGTGCTCTTGCCCGACATGTTCGACCCGGTGACCATGAGGAAGCTGCCGGGCGGACCGACCGTCACGTCGTTGGGCACCCGCCGGTCTGCCGCAATGAGCGGGTGGCCGAGTTGCCGCGCTTCGACGAGACGTGCCGACTCGACGATTTCGGGGAACGCCCAGTCCGGATTGTCGTGCTCGAGCGCGGCGAGGGCCGCCAGCGCGTCGAATTCGCCGAGCGCGGCAAACCACCGCCGAAGGTGTGGCGCCGTTCTCGCCTGCCATCGCTCGAGTTCGATGAGCACGTGAAAGTCCCAGAGCGTGAGCAGCGTGATCACCGGGTGAAACAGCACGACCAGCCGCAGATCGGCGAACTGGCCGATCGCCGACAGCCGCGCCATCTCGCGCGACGCGGTCATCCCGGATTCCATGAGGTCCGCCTGAAGGCGTCGGAGTCGTGGCGATGAGAACGGCGTGTTGGCCATGCGCGCGAACAGATCGGCATGAGGCTGGAGCAGGCCGGAGCGGGAAAAGACCAGGGTGAAGGTCCGCGCGGTCCGCTTGCCGAGCATCACCATCAGGACGACCGAGCCCGCCAGCGGGTACAACCAGAGTGGGCGGTCGATGACGCCGCCGATGTGGGCCCCGAGCAGCCCGAGGAGCAGGCCGGCGAGGAGGCGGACAGCCCACGGCGCCCACGGTCGCCGGATGAACCAGGGCCCGGCTTCCGCCCACTCGTACAGGCCGTCGAGCGCATGGCGCGCCGGCTCGACGATCCGCCCCAGCGCGGCGAACTCCTCCCGTTCATGTTCGAGCGGCGCCAGTTCGGCCACCGCCTGCTGCCGGTCGCGAATCGTCTCCGGAGCCGCGGCGGTCGTCAGCCACTCGCTCAGCGTGGCGCGTCCTGCGTCGGTGCCCACCCATCCGAGCAACTGGAACACCGACGCATGTCCGAACACGTCGAGGTCGTCGGCGTACGCGTGACCGGGACCCGGTCCGGTAGCAGGGCTCGGCGTCAGCGCGTCCCAGTCGCGCCTCACGCGGGCGGCTGCTTCTGCGTTCACCTGCGCCAGCGTCGCAAACCAACGCTCCTCCGCCTCGACCCGGCTGTGCCAGTAGACCAGGCCGAAGAAGCCGATGAAGCCCGCGAAACCGGCCCCGATTCGAAGCGCCGCATGGGAGACGGGCCCTGGGAACGCTGACAGGATGCTGGCGGCAGCCGCGAGAACCACAATGAGCCGGGCGTAGGAGAGGCGCCGGGACCATTGCGCCTGTCGCTGGCGTTTCGCGGCATACCGGGCGGCCGCCTCCGCATAGCGATCGGCCTGGGTGACGTCGAGATCGGACATCGCGCCTACCATACCTTCCGGCGGACGGTTCCGGCAAATCCGTTCCGGCAAATCCTCGCCGGAGCGCTGGCGGCCGTTATAATGTGTAACTGGGCCGGCCTCACCCGGCTCAATCCGGCATTTCGCGAAACCGATGTCCACGCGACTTCAATCCCGGCGCTGCCGGGAATCCACAATCGACGCCAGCCCGATCCAGGCGCTGCTCCTGACGACGCTTGTGTGTCTGGCGCTGCTCGGTCCGGCACGTGTCGAGGCTCACGCCCTGCGCCCGGCACGGGCGCCGAAGGCGACGAACCCGGTGAAGACCGATGCCGGGCTGGTCTCGGGAACGACGGTCGCGGGTGGGCTGGTCCGGGTCTACAAGGGCATCTCCTACGCCGCGCCGCCCGTGGGCCAGCTTCGCTGGCGGGCGCCGCAGCCGGTGACGCCATGGAAGGGCGTGAGACAGGCGGCGGAGTTCGGCCCCTCCTGTCCCCAGGCCGACCGGATCCAGCTCGTCGCCGAGCGGATTGGGAAAACGAGCGAGGATTGCCTGACACTCAACGTCTGGGCGCCGGTGAACCCACCGGGTCGCCGCGTTCCGGTCATGGTGTGGATTCACGGCGGCGCATTCACGCAAGGGGCAAGCTCGCTTCCTGCCTATGACGGTGAGGCCCTGGCCCGGCACGGTGCCGTGGTCGTGACGTTCAACTATCGGCTCGGCCCGCTGGGTTTCTTCGCCCACCCGCTGTTGACGAAGGAGTCGGGCCACGAGGCATCGGGTAACTATGGCCTACTCGACCAGTTGGCGGTGCTGCGCTGGGTCAA
>DASVIS010000156.1:0-5823 GCA_036381995.1 Vicinamibacterales bacterium
TCAAGGAGCTCGAAACCAATGACCCCCGCGTGAGGGAACTGCTCGAGGTGGCGCGGCGACTCGAGGGGATGACCCGGCACGCGTCGGTACACGCCGCTGGCGTCGTGATTGCGCCGAGGCCGATCACCGAGTTCGCGCCGCTGCACAAGGGCGCCCGCGACGAAATCACCACGCAGTGGGGCATGAAGGAGATCGAGCGCATCGGCCTCCTGAAGATGGACTTCCTGGGGCTGAGCACGCTCACGCTGCTCGACGATGCCGTCGGCGAGATCAGACGGACGACGGGGAAGGTGCTCGATCTCGCGGCCCTCCCGCTCGACGATGCGAAGACGTTCGAGCTGTTCTCGGATGGTCAGACGCTCGGCGTATTCCAGTTCGAGAGCTCGGGGATGCGCGAGATCCTCAGGAAGGCGAAGCCGCAGCGTTTCGAAGATCTCATCGCATTGAACGCGCTGTATCGTCCTGGTCCGCTGCGCGGCGGCATGGTCGACGACTTCATCGCCCGGAAGCACGGCCGGGTCGAGGTGAAGTACGACCTCCCGCAGCTCGAGCCGGTGCTGCGCGAGACCTACGGCGTCATCGCGTACCAGGAACAGGTCATGCGAATCGCCAACGAGGTGGCGGGATTCAGTCTTGGCCAGGCCGACCTGCTCCGGAAGGCCATGGGGAAGAAGAACATCGAGGTGATGCAGGCGCAGCGGCAGAAGTTCCTCGACGGCGCCAGGACCAGGAACGTCGATCCGAAGAAGGCTGGCGATCTGTTCGACCTGATGGAGGTGTTTGCCGGGTACGGCTTCAACAAGTCGCACTCGACCACCTATGCGCTGGTGGCGTACCAGACGGCCTATCTGAAGGCGAATTTCCCAGCGCACTTCATGGCCGCCCTGCTGACGATCGAATCGCAGAACACGACGAAACTGGCGATGTACCTGGGCGAGTGCCGCGACCTCGGCGTGCCCGTGCTGCCGCCCGACATCAACAGCAGCGAGCTGGCGTTCACCGTGACGCCGGAGGGCGTGCGGTTCGGCCTCGGCGCGGTGAAGAACGTCGGCGAAGCCGCCGTCCTCGCGCTGCTCGAGGTGCGGCGGCGGGATGGGCACGTGCGGTCCCTGTATCGGCTCTGCGAGCAGCTCGATTCGAGGCAGGTGAATCGCCGTGTGTTCGAGAGCCTCGTGAAGGCCGGGGCCATGGACACGCTGGCGGCCGGCTCTCCGACGCTCGCGACCCTGCCGGCGGCCTCGATCCGCGCCCGCCTGTTCGCGGCGGTGGAGAAGGCGCTCGACTACGGAAACCGCAGCCGGAGAGACCGTGACCAGGGGCAGGCGCAATTGTTCGGCGGCTTCGACAATCCTGCCGACGGCGGAGCCTCGTCCGATGTCGAACTGCCGGAGGCCCCCGCCTGGACCGATGCGCAGCAACTGTCCGGTGAGAAGGAGGCGCTCGGTCTGTATTGGAGCGGCCATCCGATCGAACGGTACTCGACGGAGCTGCAGGCGATCGGCGCGCGCACCATTGCCGAGCTGGCCGGGGCCGAGGAAGGCGCCGACGTGGAGGCCGGCCTGGCGCCACGGGCCTTCGAAGTGACGATTGGCGGCATCGTCGGCGCCGTCCGACCGCTCAAGACCCGCAAGGGAGACCGAATGGCGGCCTTCTCTCTCGATGACCCGCACGGCAGCATCGAAGTCGTCGTGTTTCCCGAAACGTTCGGCAGGTCCTCGTCGCTCATCCAGACGGACAGCATGGTCCTGGTCAAGGGACGGTTCGAGCGGGACGACGAGACGGTTCGCGTGCTGGCGAGCGAAATCGTGGCGATCGACGTGGTGAGGGAAAAGGCGGCGCGCATGGTCGCGATCCGACTGACGATGCCCCCTCACGATCGCGCGACGATCGAGGCGGTGTTGGGCGTTCTTGCGCGTCACAAGGGAGATCGGCAGGTCTGCATCGAGGTCGACCTTCGCGGCGGGCAGCGGCCGCTCAAGGTGCGAGCCGACCTGCTGGGGCCGACACGCGTGAAGCCGTCGGCGCAGCTCGTGGCCGACCTCGAACGGGTCTGCGGCGAGGGCGCTGTCGCGCTGCGGTAGCGGGCAGGAGTCACATGAACAAACCGAACGACGTGCTGGAGTTCGAGGCGCCGATCGCGATCCTGCTGAAGGAGGTCGAGGCGTTGTCGATGATGCCCCGAACCGACCAGCGCGACCGCGAGATCGACGAGTTGCACCGGCGGGTCGACTCGCTTCGCCGCGAGATCTACGCCCACCTGAAGCCGTGGCAGTGCGTGCAGCTCGCCCGCCATCCCAATCGCCCGTGCATGCTCGACTACGTCGCTCGGCTCTTCACCGAATTCACGGAGGTCCACGGCGACCGCCGGTTCGCCGACGACCACGCCATCGTCGCCGGCATGGCTCGCTACCACGACGAGCCGGTCCTCGTCGTCGGGCACCAGAAAGGCGGAGCCGATACCAAGCAGAAGATCTACCGGAACTTCGGTTACGCAAAACCGGAGGGGTACCGCAAGGCGATCCGCGCGATGAAGCTCGCCGAGAAGTTCGGCCGGCCGATCCTCGTCCTCGTGGACACGCCGGCGGCGTATCCCGGCATCGAGTCCGAGGAGCGCGGCGTCGCCGAAGCGATTGCCTTCAACCTGCGGGAGATGTCCGTCCTCAACGTGCCCGTCATCGTGTCGATCTGCGGCGAGGGCGGAAGCGGGGGCGCGCTGGGCCTGGCAATCGGCGATCGAATCCTGATCCAGGAGTTCGCGATCTACAGCGTGATCCCTCCCGAGGGGTGCGCCGCGATCCTGTGGCGCGACGCAGCGCGAAAGGTCGAGGCGGCCGAGGCGCTCAAGCTGACGGCGCCGGACATGCTGAAGCTCGGGATCGTCGACGAGATCGTCCCCGAGCCCGTCGGCGCGGCGCACAACGATCCGGAGTCGGCGGCAGGCCTGCTGGATCGCGCGATCAGCGGCGCGCTCGAGGCCGTCCAGGCGCAGGCGCCGGAGGCGCGCCTCGCCGCACGCTACGAGAAGTTCCGCAACATGGGACGGCTCGGGATCGATTTCGTCGAAGCCACCACGTAGGCGTGGGCCCCGTGATGCCACCATTGCTCTGGGAACTCCAACCATGCGACGAGACCGCCGCCGCGGCCCTGGCCGGGTCCCTGGGCATCAGTCCGGTCACCGCCCGGCTGCTGTGCCAGCGGGGCGTCACGACGCCCGAAGAGGCGGCACGGTTCCTCGAGCCGTCGCTCGATCACCTGCACGACCCGTTCGCGCTGGCCGACATGACCGCGGCCGTCGAGCGGGTGCTCGCCGCGGTTGCGCGCTAGGAGCGCGTCGGGATCCACGGTGACTACGACGTCGATGGTATCACCTCGACCGTGATTCTCGAGCGCGCGATTGGTTCGCTCGGCGGCAACGTCGTGCATTTCATTCCGGAACGGATCCGTGACGGCTACGGGCTGCAGGCGCCAGCCGTGGAACGCCTGCACGCCGACGGAGTCCGGCTGATCATCTCGGTGGACTGCGGGATCCGGAGCCTCGAGGCGGCGCGGCGGGCTTCCGAGCTCGGGATGGATCTGATCATCACCGACCACCACGAGCCGGATCGGGAGCTGCCGCGTGCTCTGGCGGTCATCAACCCGAAGCGTCCCGATTGCTCGTATCCGGACAAGAACCTGGCTGGTGTCGGCGTGGTGCTCAAGCTCGTGCAGGCGCTCTGCGCCAGATCCGGACGCGAGAAGTGGCTGCCCGGCTTCGTGAAGATCGCCGCGATCGGCACGCTGGCCGACGTCGTTCCGCTGGTGGGCGAGAATCGTGTCATCGCGAAGATCGGCCTCGATCTGCTTTCGCGCGGTCCGCACAAGGTGGGCCTGCGCGCACTGCTGGACGCCTCGGGATTGAGCGGGAAGCGGATCGACAGCTATCACGTGGCGTTCATCCTCGCACCCCGGGTGAACGCCGCAGGTCGAATGGCCACGCCCGACATTGCGGCGCGACTGCTCCTGGCCACCGACGAAGGGCTGGCCGACGAGGCTCGCGCCCTGGCCGAGCAGCTCAACGAAGAGAATCTCCGCCGGCAGGACCAGGAACAGACTGTCCTGGCCGAGGCCCGCAGGGCGATCGAGAAGGACCCGGACATTGGAGCTCACTCGGTGCTGGTCGTCACCGGCGAGGGCTGGCATCGCGGGGTGATCGGCATCGTCGCCTCGAAGCTGGTTGACGCCTTCCATCGGCCGGCGGTCGTGATTTCCGTGGAGGACGGGATCGGCCACGGATCCTGCCGCAGCATCGGCGGCTTCGACATGTTGGGCGCGATTGAGGCGTGCAGCGCCCACCTGCTGCGATTCGGCGGCCACCGGATGGCGGCTGGCCTGACGGTCGAGGCCGGGGCGATCAAGACGCTGCGCGCGGCGCTGCACACGTACGGCGACGACCGGCTCGGCCCTGACGACCTCCGGCCCAGGCTGCGCGTGGATGCCCGGCTGGCGTTCGACGCCATCAAGGGACGGGTCGTGGAAGAAATCATGGCCCTCGAGCCGTTCGGCCTGGGAAACCCGAAGCCGGTGTTCTGCGCCGGCCCCGTCGAGATCGTGGACGGCCCGCGCCGGATCAAGGAGCGTCACTTGAAGATGGCGGTCCGCCAGAACGGCCGGATCTTCCGCGCCATGGCGTGGCGGTCCGTGGAACGGGAGCCGTTTCTCGCGGAGCATCGCGGGGCGCTCGACGTCGCCTTCTCGCTCACGCAGAATGCTTTCAACGGTGAGACGTACACCGAGTTGACGCTCGCGGACATGCGCGCCCCGGAGATGAGCGCCGCGCCGGCCGTGTCATGACACCCTGGCAACGCCGTCTTCGCCTCGGCATCATGGTGTTCATCGTCGTCCTGGCGGTCACACTCGTCGTGTCTCTTCGGAGACCGCCGGTCCGGTCGACCCCGAAGCCGCTTCCGACGAAGAGCGATCCCGCCGCGGTCCTGGAGAGCACCTCCGGGCGCCTGGTCCGTGCGCTCGGCGCGAAGCAGGACATCTCGGTCGAGCATTACGACAGGCTCGTGCAGTACGCCGACGGTCGAACGAAACTCACCGGGGTCACGTTCAAAGTGCTCCAACGGCGGGGGAGGGATTTCGTCATCACGTCGAAGAACGCGGAGGTGACGGGGCAGGCACCGGACGTGGACGTGGTCTTGAGAGGCGCCGTCAATATCACGTCGACGGACGGGCTGACGCTGCGCACAGAGGAAGCGTCCTACGTCAACGCCGAGGGAGTGGTTCGCGCGCCGGGCGCCGTGGCCTTCGCGCGGGGCGGCCTCAGGGGCACGGCCGTCGGGATGACCTACGACAAGGCGCGCGACGTGCTGTGGTTGCTCGACTCGGTCGCCATCCACCACGACCGGGACGCGAAGGGGGAAGGCGAAGCGGACATCCTGGCTGGCGCCGCGGGCATGGCCCATCGTGACAAGTACATGCGCTTCGAGCGCGGAGTGACGATCGTCCGGGAGGGTCAGAAGATCGAGGCGACCGGCGCGGTGGCGTATCTCACCCAGGACGAGGAGCACATCCAGATGCTCGAACTGCGGGGATCGTCGCGCGTGACCGGGGCGCCGAAGGCCGACGGCGGCCTGAAGGCCATGCGCGCGCGTGACATCAACCTCACCTACGCGCCCGACGGCCAGACGCTCCAGCGGGCCGTGTTGAGTGGCGACGGTGCGATCGACATTGCCGGATCCGCCAGCAGCGCGGGCCGCAGCCTGTCGGGCCAGTTCATCGACATCGGTCTCGCTCCGGACGGCGCGACGATGACCTCGCTCGTGGCCCGCGAGAAGGTGC
>DASVIS010000157.1:0-3613 GCA_036381995.1 Vicinamibacterales bacterium
CCGTACCCGGGCTGCCCGAAACCCGGCGGCTGAACAAACCCAGGGGGCCCGTACCCGGGCTGCGGCGAAAGACCAGGCGGCGGATAACCAGGGGGCCCGTACCCGGGCTGCGGCGAAAGACCAGGCGGCGGATAACCAGGGGGCGGATAGCCAGGTGGCCCGAATCCCGCCGAAGGGTAGGGCGGCGGGGCATTCGGAATCCCGCCGATCGGCGGCGGCCCGGAGAGCGACGGCGGCGGCACGGACTGCTGCGGCGGCCCGGACTGCTGCGGCGCCTCCCTGCTCGACCGCGAGGCCTGCGGATCCCCTTCGCCCGGATCGACGCTACCGCCCGGCCAGGCCGACCCCGATCCCGTGCGATCGTCTGCCGCCATCCCCGTCGTTCCTTCCTTGTGCGGCTCCCGAAGATGCCGCCTCGCGGTTCCATGGTATCAACGGAGAGCGGCGCCGAATCGCCGACTACCCCGGCGGCCAGTCGGGCCGGCATCGTCCGATCCGCCAGACGTTCAGAGAAATTTCAGTAGTCGGGTGCATAATCGGTCGCGTTGGAACTCGAATCATCGGCGTAAACATGAAGCGCAATGGCGCGTTGGCTGTACTCGGGATCGCGGTCGCGGGCGCCGCACTCGCGGCTGTCGGATTGATTGCCTACAACATGGGCGTCACCAACGCGGGCGACGGCGGCCACGTAGCCTTCGGCCCCATGATGCGCGGCTATCGCGGAATGGAGTTCGGGATGGGCGCCGGCGGGTGGTGGGGCATCATCCCGGCCTTGGTGGTCGGACTCGTCATCGTATTGGTCGTGGTGGCCTTGCTGGTCGGCGCCGGCCGGAGCGCCCCGTCTCCGGCTCTCAAGCCATCGAGCGATCCCCCGTCGGGTCTGCGCGAGCTGGTCGAGATGCACGATCGAGGCGCATTGACGGAGGAAGAGTTCGCGGCCGCCAAGCGAAAGCTGCTCGGCCTCTGAGCGACGCCGCGGCTTCATCCGCGGCTTCGGCCATTCACGCCGGAGTCGACCTGTCACTTCCTGCCCGGCTTCCTCCGCCGCCTGGGAGATGTCCCCTAAGCCGGTGAGCCAGAGCGGCACGGCTGCCGGGACGAGGCCGCCGCGGTAGACGTGGCGCGCTTGTCGTATGGATACCGCAGTCCCTGAACAGGTCGAGGACGTAGATGGAGCAGACCGGGCCAGGGCGGACGGAGCGTGGGGTGGGACGATCCAGCGGCGCTTGGCACCTCCAGCGCGACGTGGCACGATCTCGCAGGTGACCAGCAGAATCGCCGCGACGCAGCACCTGCGCGACCTCGAGTGGCTGCGCCGCGTCCGCGACCGGATCGACCGGGAGTACGCCCAGCCGTTGGACGTCGAGGCGCTCGCCCGCGGCGCGCACATGTCGGCCGGGCACCTCAGCCGCGAGTTCCGGCTCGCCTACGGCGAGTCGCCCTACAGCTACCTGATGACGCGGCGCATCGAGCGCGCGATGGCGCTGCTGCGTCGGGGCGATCTCAGCGTCACCGAGGTCTGTTTCGAGGTCGGCTGCTCGTCGCTGGGCACCTTCAGCAGTCGCTTCACCGAACTGGTCGGCATGCCGCCCAGCACCTACCGGCGCCATGCGGCGCGCGCGACGGCCGGGATGCCGTCTTGCGTGGCGAAGCAGGTGACCAGACCGATCAGGCCTGACCGTTCGGTCAGGAATCGAGAAGCGCCGGTCACCGATCCGCATCTAGCATCAAGCCCCAGCCGCCCCACTTTCGGCGGCAGCGGCTTGACCTGACGGATGGTGACACGATGAGCATGGCGACGAGAACGGACACGCAGTCGCCTGCGCTGCACGGTGCCGACAGCCACGATCTGATCCGCGTGCACGGCGCGCGCGTGAACAACCTCAAGGACATCAGCATCGAAATCCCGAAGCGCCGGCTGACGGTGTTCACCGGCGTCTCCGGCTCGGGCAAGAGCTCGCTGGTGTTCGACACGATCGCCGCGGAGTCGCAGCGGCTGATCAACGAGACCTACAGCGCCTTCGTGCAGGGCTTTATGCCGACGCTGGCGCGGCCGGAGGTCGACGTCCTCGAAGGGCTGACGACCGCGATCATCATCGACCAGGAGCGGATCGGCGCCAATGCCCGGTCCACCGTCGGCACGGTCACGGACACCAACGCGATGCTCCGGGTTCTGTTCAGCCGGCTGGGGGAGCCGCACATCGGCTCGTCGATGGCCTTCTCCTTCAACGTCGCGTCCGCCACAGGGACCGGTCAGATCATGGTCAAGAAGGGCACGGCGAAGGCGGAGAAGCGCTCGTTCACGATCACCGGCGGCATGTGCCCGCGGTGCGAAGGCATGGGCTCGGCGACCGACATCGACCTGTCCCAGCTGTTTGACGACACGAAGTCGCTCGCCGAGGGCGCGCTCACCATCCCGGGCTACACCCCGGGCGGCTGGAACTATCGCCTCTACGCCTCTTCCGGCTTCTGCGACCCCAACAAGCCGATCCGCGACTTCACCAAGCAGGAGCGCCAGGACTTCCTCTACCGGGAGCCCACCAGGATGAAGATCGAAGGCATCAACATGACCTACCAGGGGTTGGTGCTGCGGATCCAGGACTCGTACCTGTCCAAGGACGTGGAGGCGATGCAGCCCCATATCCGGGCGTTCGTGGAGCGGGCGGTGACGTTCACCACATGTCCCGAGTGCGGCGGCACCCGGCTCAACGAGGGGGCCCGATCCTCGAAGATCAAGGGGATCAATATCGCGGACGCCTGCGCGATGCAGATCAGCGACCTCGCGGAGTGGGTCCGAGGCATCGACGATCTTTCTGTGGCGCCGCTTCTGGCGACTCTGCAGCAGACTCTCGACTCGTTCGTGGAGATCGGGCTGGGCTACCTCTCGCTCGACCGCTCATCGGGCACGTTGTCGGGCGGTGAGGCCCAGCGCGCCAAGATGATCCGACACCTGGGCTCGTCGCTCACCGACGTCACCTACGTCTTCGACGAGCCGACGATCGGTCTGCATCCCCATGACATCGCGCGGATGAACGACCTGCTGCTACGGCTGCGCGACAAGGGCAACACCGTGCTGGTCGTGGAGCACAAGCCGGAAGCGATCGCGATCGCCGACCACGTCGTCGACCTCGGCCCCGGCGCCGGCACGGCGGGCGGCACCATCTGCTTCGAGGGCACCGTCGAAGGTCTGCGGACCAGCGGCACAATCACGGGCCGCCATCTCGACGACCGGGCCGCCCTCAAGAAGACGGTGCGGAAGCCAACCAGCAAGCTGGAGATCCGCGGCGCGACGGCGCACAACCTGCGCAATGTCGATGTCGACATCCCGCTCGGGATCCTTGTCGTCATCACCGGCGTCGCCGGCTCGGGCAAGAGTTCGCTCGTGCACGGGTCGATCCCCGCTGCCGCCGGCGTAGTATCCATGGACCAGGGCGCGATTCGCGGCTCGCGACGGAGCAACCCGGCGACGTACACCGGACTGCTGGACCCGATTCGCAACGCGTTCGCGAAGGCCAACGGCGTGAAGGCGGCGCTGTTCAGCGCCAACTCCGAGGGCGCCTGTCCCAACTGCAACGGCGCCGGCGTCACCTACACCGATCTGGGGATGATGGCC
>DASVIS010000158.1:0-3759 GCA_036381995.1 Vicinamibacterales bacterium
GGCAAGACGTGGTCGAAGGTGCTGGCCGGATCGAACGCATCCACCGGGTGCTCGATGATGACGATGGATACGTCGGCGCCGAACACGCTGTATGCCGGCATGTGGGATTTCCGTCGCCTGGGCTGGACGTTTCGCTCCGGCGGAGAGGGACCGGACGCGCCCAGCGGGAGTGGCCTGTTCAGGAGCACCGACGGCGGTGCGACGTGGGTCCCGCTCGACGACAAGAGTGCCAAGGGACTTCCAGTGAAGCCGTGGGGTCGCGTTGCGGTGACGGTGGCTCCCTCGAGGCCGAGCGTCGTGTACGCCTTCATCGAGGCGGTGCCGCCACTGAACGGCCTCTATCGGTCGGACGACGGCGGCAAGACATGGGAGCTGCGGGACCGCAGCCAGAACATGACCTGGCGGCCGTTTTACTTCGCGAACCTCATCGTGGACCCGAAGAACGAGAACCGCATCTACAAGCCGGACGGCCCGCTCATCATGAGCACCGACGGCGGGGCGACGTTCAGCGGCATCAGCGGAAGTGCGCACGGCGATTTTCACGACGTGTGGGTGGATCCGCAGAACTCCGACCATCTGATCACCGGCGATGACGGCGGCCTCTGGTATTCGTACGACGGCGGCGACAAGTGGTGGAAGTCGGAGAACCTGCCCATCTCGCAGTTCTACCACGTGAGCGTGGACATGGACAAGCCGTACAACGTGTACGGCGGGCTGCAGGACAACAGTTCGTGGGTGGGCGCGTCGCAGTATCCGGGCGGCATCGCCAAGGGCCAGTGGGAAAACATGTACGGCGGCGACGGCTTCTGGATGTTCGTCGACCCGACCGATCCCACGTACATCTACGCGGAGGCACAGGGCGGTTACATCGGCCGCGTGAACCGCAAGACGCACGAAACGCGCGACATCAAGCCGCTGCCGGGCTACAACGAGGGGAAGCTGCGCTTCAACTGGAACGCGCCCATTCACCTGAGTCCCACGAAGAGCGGCACGATCTACCTGGGCGCACAGTACCTGTTCCGCTCACGGAACCACGGCCAGTCGTGGGACCGCATATCGCCCGACCTCAGCACCAGCGATCCGGCGAAGCAGAAGCAGGAAGAGGCGGGCGGCGTGACGGTGGACAACTCGAGCGCCGAGATGCACACGACGATCTTCGCCATTGGCGAATCGCCGAAGGACTCAACGGTGATCTGGGTGGGTACGGACGACGGCAACCTGCAGTTGACGCGTGATGGCGGGAAGACGTGGACGAACGTCGTCGGCAACATCACGGGACTGCCGAAGAGCGCCTGGGTATCGAGCGTCGAGCCGGGGCACTTTGCCGCCGGTACGATCTACGCGACGTTCGACCTGCACAACTTCGGCGACATGAAGCCGTATGCCTATCGATCCACTGACTTCGGCAAGACCTGGACGCCGCTGGTGGCGGCGGGTTCGCCGGTGCGCGGCTACGCCCACGTGATCAAGGAAGACCTGGTCAATTCGCAACTGCTCTTCCTGGGCACCGAATTCGGCCTCTGGGTCTCGGCGGACGGCGGACAGCGGTGGTCTCGATACAAGGGCGGTGACCTGCCGGCCGTCGCGGTGCGCGACCTGGCCATCCACCCGCGCGACGACGACCTGGTGATCGCGACGCACGGTCGCGGCATCTGGATCGTGGACGACATCACGCCGCTCAGGAACCTGACGGCGGGCACGCTCGCCAAGGGCGCGGCGTTCGTGCAAACCAAGCCGGTGGTACAGGTGCTCTCGGCGGGCGGCGGATGGGCCAACGGTGATGCCGAGTTCATCGGGCCGAACCCGCCGGGCGATGCGGTGATCACATATTACCTGCAGAAGCGCCACATCTTCGGCGACATGAAGCTGCAGGTGTTCGATTCCACCGGGAAGCTCGTGCAGTCGCTGCCGACGGGCAAGCGGCGCGGCCTGAGCCGCACGGCCTGGTCCATGCGGATGGCGCCGCCGCGGGTAGCCCCGGCGGCAACGGCGGCGTTTGTCGTTGGCCCGCGCTTCCTGCCCGGCCGCTACACCGTGAAGCTGACGGAAGGTGACTCGACGTACACGGCCGCGCTGCGGGTAACGGGGGACTCGCGCGTCACGGCGACGATTGCCGACCGCCGTCAGCAGTTTGCGCTGGCGATCACGCTGTACGACCTGATGAATCAGATGACGGCGGTCGTCGACCAGATGAACGACATGCGCGGGTCGCTCGACCAGCGCGGCACCGGCCTGGCCTCGCGCGACTCGCTGATGCAGGCGCTCCAGCGCGGCTCGTTGCAGGTGGACACGATGCGCAAGAAGATCGTTGCCACGAAGGAAGGCGGGATGATCACGGGTGAGGAGCGGCTCAGGGAGAACCTCGCCGAGTTGTATGGCAGCGTGGTCGGGTACGAGGGTCGGCCGTCGGAAATGCAGGTGGAGCGCGCCGGCTCAATCGGTCGCGAGATGGGCGACGTGTCCAAGGAGTTCGAGCGGTGGATCGCAATCGAGCTGCCGAAAATCAACAAGCTGCTGGAGGGGAGGAAGCTGCCGAGGATCGAGCCGGCACGGGTGGTGCCGTAGGGCCAGGCTTCCCTGAATTCGCCACAGATGAACACAGAGAAACACGGAGGAATGCAAGGGGGGTGCCGGGCCAAAGCTCGACACCCCCTTCGTGTTCGTGGGTGTTCATCTGCGGCAAAGTCGTGCCGCTATCTCGCCGGGGCGAGCCTCCTGAACTCTTCCCATCCCGCCGTCGGCGTGCGCGCAAGCGTTGCGCGGTCCAGCCGGTACAACCCAAACCGCGCGCCGAACCCCTCGGCCCACTCGAAATTGTCCATCAGCGACCAGTGGAAGTACCCGCGCACATCGATGCCCTCCTTGATCGCCTCTTTCACGGCGTACGCGTGCCGTCGCACGAACATCGGCCGGTGCACACCCGCCGAGTCGGCCACGCCGTTCTCCGTGATCATGATCGGCAGCGGGTATCGGCGGCGGCTTTCCCGCAGCAGGGCGAGCAGTCCTTCGGGGTAGATCTCGATGCCGGCATCGCTGAGCGTGCCGGGTCCCGGATGGATGTCGACCATTCCCGGTGATCCCGGCGCGAATGTCACGAGGTTCCTTCGGTAGTAATTGATGCCCACCCAGTCGATGGTCCCCTTCAACTCAGGTGCCGGCTCGTCGAGTCTCGGAAAGCCCGGCATGCTGAAGAGCAGGCGTCCCTTGCTGATCGACTCGTAGAACGACCAGTTGAAACCGTTCGACACCAGCCTGGTCACTATCTGCTCGAGCAGGTTCCAGCGATTCGACGGCTCGAAGTAGATCATGTTCGACGCAATGCCGACCTGCGCGTCGCCATTACCCTGACGAAGCGCGAGCGCGGCCTTGCCGTGCGCCCGGAGCAATCCTTCGAAGGCTTTCACCGCCAGTGCGTGGTCGTGCACGCCCGGCGGCCAGATGCCGGCAACGTAGCCCTGGTACATCTGCACCTGCGGCTCGTTAATGCTGCACCACCAGCGAACCCGCGGTCCCAGGCGCCGGGCTGCCTCCGCGGCGAATCGCCCGAAGCGATCCGGGAATTCGGGCGCCGTCGCACCGCCCCGATCGGCGAGCCACATGGGGAGGGTGAAATGCAGCAGCGTGACCACCGGCTCAACGCCGGCTGCCTTCAGCTGCGCTATCTCGTCCGCGTAGTGCTGCCACCCAGCCTCGTCCCAAGTCCCTTCCTTTGGTTCGAGGCGGCTCCACTCGATCGAGAACCGGTATGCGTTGGCACCA
>DASVIS010000159.1:0-8627 GCA_036381995.1 Vicinamibacterales bacterium
CCTGACGCACTGTCAGGTGATGGGCGCACGGACGAAGGGAAGCGACGAGGCGGCGCAGGCGACCAGCGGGCAGGCGCTGTTTTTCGCCGGCCAACTGGCGACGGTGTTCTACACTGCCTCGTGCGGTGGGCACTCCGAACGGGCATCTGACGTCTGGCCAGGTGGCGCCGACCAACCCTACCTGCCGGCGCGGGCGGAACCCGGATGTCGCGCCGAAAGCCGATGGCAGAGCGACGTGTCCGCGAGCGATCTCCAACACGCGCTCGTCGCATCCGGTCGCCGGGGGCAGGTCCTGCGCAATCTGGCCGTTCTGAATCGGACTCAGTCCGGACGCGTGAGCCGCCTCCTCATCGACGGCTTCGAGCCGGCCGCAATCGCGGGAGAGGAATTTCGGCTGGCGGTCGGCCGGACGCTCGGCTGGCAGGTACTCAAGAGCACCTTGTTCGACGTCGAGCGCATCGCGGCAGGGTATCGATTCCGAGGAAGCGGGCGTGGACACGGGGTCGGGCTGTGCGTCGTTGGGTCGGTTCGGATGGCAGCCGGCGGTCAGTCAGCACTCGAGATTCTCAGTCGGTACTTCCCGGGAGCCGAGGTTCACACGGCGGAGCCGGCGGCCGTACCGCGTTCAGGCCTCCGGCTGGAGATCACGGTGCCGGCCGGCGAAGAGCGTGAGCGGTACCGCGTCGAAGGCTTCGTCCAGGCTGCGCTGCTCGAGTTTTCCGCGAGGATTGGCGTCCCGGTTCCCGCGCATGTGGAGATCGTGTTCCATCCGACGGTTGAGGCCTACACTCGGGCCACCGGCCAGCCCTGGTGGACAGCCGGCGCATCGCGAGGCAATCGCATCGATCTCATGCCTCTGTCTGCGCTGAGGCAACGAGGTGTCCTTGAAGGCACGCTCCGGCATGAAGTGGCGCACGTCCTCACGAGCGAACGATTGAAGGGGAGGCCGACCTGGGTTGAGGAGGCAGTGGCGATGGATCTGGCCGGCGACTCTCGTGCCGCAGAGAACGGGACGCCGTGGGCCGGCTCCGGCGCACCGGCATTGTCCTGCCCGACCGACGCCGAGTGGCGGTCTATTCGCTCCGAGGACGAACTCCGGAAGGCGTATCGCCGTGCGGCAGCCTGCTTTGCCGTGCAACGCGCCGCCGGCCGCCGCTGGGACGAGATCCGCTGAAGAAGGGTCGAGCACTCCTACTGCCGTTTTGCTGCGGCGCCGAGCACCAGTGCCCAGCCGACGTTGGCGATCAGGTAGATCACACCGAGCTTGAGCGCGACGAACACGGCTTCCTCCCAGTTCGGCGTCAGCCACGTAGGGCGCCAGTTCACGCCGCGCCATGGGAGCCAGACGAACAGGAGCAGGATGGCAGCGATCATCAGCAGCCGCAGCGGCCGGATACCGTCACACACCCATCGCACATCGCGAATGGCGCGAAAACCAGCCGCGACGATCGCCGACGCCAGAGAGAGCGCCAGCGAGAGCCCGGCGAAACGAACGAAGGCAAGCAACCCGCGAACGCCCGCGTGAAACGTCCCGGTGTTCGCCCAGCCAAGATGCAGCATCAGCCAGGCGTCGGTCTCGCCCTGGTGGCCGCGCCACCACACGCCGGCATGCGTGACGAGATACGACACCACGACAAACAGCGCGGCGCCAAGCCACACGCCCGGCGTGGCGCGGATGGCGCGGCGCGGTAGTTCGCGCGCGGGCCAACCCCCGCGCCAGGCGAGCACGGCGACGGCCTCTACCCACCCGAACAGCAGCGCCATCGTCACGACCAATAGCGCCGACGCGACCAGCATCGCCACGTTCGACTCGGGGATCGACAGCAGCAACCAGAAGAGTCCGAACAGCAGCGCGTGCCCGGCGGACAGCCATCCGGTGATGGCCATGAGGCGTGACGTCATTTGGTCGTCCCTCCCAACCGCGGGGCAGCGCCGACGGTCAGCGTTTGTGGTTCACTGGAAGCCGTGGCGTCGGGCACGTACATCGCGGCGATTTGCGCCGGCATCGCCCTGAACACGCCTGGTGTCGTCACCTTGAGCAGGTAGACGAACTGGTAGTGCCCCGCAGCGAACGACTCCTGGAAGAAGACGACCCGGTCGTCCCGGTACTCGCGCCGGCTGCCATCCCAGAAGTCGGTCTTCCGCTCGAGCTCGTACAGGTTCCGCTGCTGAACCGCTTCCACGCCCGCCGGCAAGGGGTCCTCGATCACGAGATACCGCCAATCGGTCGAGCCCGCCGCGTCGACACGCACCAGCAGCAGATCTCCAGGCTGTGCGTTCCCATCGAGAGGCGTCTCGCGATACACGATTCGGCCCTGGGTGCGAACCGGAGCGAGTGAGTAGTACCTGCGGACGATCGCCAGCTTCCTCGATCCCGTCCGCTCCGAGGCACCCGCGGTGTCGTAGTATTCGGCAGCGGCCGACCAGTACAGAGTGCCGCCGCCCTTCTTGTGGATCACGACCGTGTTGCTTCCAGCGAGAGCCGGAACAGTGACGACGATCGGGTCCGGGGCGGTGAAAGACGCCGAGGTGAACCTGCGCGTCGCGACGGGCGTGCCGTTCACCAGCACGTCGATGCTCGAGTCCGCGGCACCTTCCCCTCGCGCCCGCATGTAGTCGAGCAAACCGTAGAGCGCCATTGCGGTCTGCTTCGTGCTCGACCACCAGGCGCCGTAGTTGCGATTGAGGAGCAGCCAGCGAACGGCCGGTTCGAGAAGCGGGCTCCTGGGATCCCGCGCCGAGAGCGCCTTCACCACGAAGGCGGTGGCCTCCACACTCGTGTCGCCGTAGTCATCGAGAAGGGGATCGCTGGTCACGCTCCACCAGACCAGGTCGCCCTTCTTCTGGGCACGGCCCGTCAGGACGTGCGCCACCTCGTCGCCCCTTCGATCCTCGAGCGCGTCGAGCGACAGGAGCAGCAGCGCCTGGCCATAGGCCGTCATACCGCCGCGCCGCACCCAGGCCTGCTCGACCGCCTGTGTCCCCGTGGATGGGCGATCCTCAGGGCGGGCGCCCGGCTGAGGCAACGCCTGCGCCTCGGCCAGGACGTAGGCCATGTACGCCTTGAGATCCGGCACGGCCCGCGGATACTCGTCGAACAGCTTCTTCAGCGCGCGCGTTCCGTTCCGCAGTCGCCACTCGTCGACTTTGTAGCCTGCCCGTTGCGCCTCCACCAGCCCGTAGACCGCGTATGCCGTCATGAACGGGTGGTTCTCGTCCGTCTTCCACCATCCCCATCCGCCGTCGTCATGCTGGTAGTCGTACAGGCGGCGGAGGCCCTCGGACACCTGTCGATCGAGCGCCTGCAGGCGTTCGGCAGGCGCGATGTTCAGTTGGTTCAGCGCCCGCGTCACCAACAGGTTGGGGAGGAAGCTCGAGAGCGTCTGCTCGGTGCAGCCGTACGGATAGGACGTGAGGAAATCGAGCGCGCCAAGCATCGGGCCGGCGAGCGACGGCGCCAGCGACACGCGAATCGTGCGAGCTGCCGGATTGGTGGATGCCGGAACCACCAGGTCGGCCTTTCCATCGCCCTCCCCGGCGATCGAGCCTGCCGCGCCAGCCGTCCGCTTCAGGCCAAAGGGCAGGATCGGAATCGACAGTTCCAGCGCGTCGCTGTCTGCGTCGGTCTTCGCGCTGGCGGTGAAGACGGCCGTTCCGGCGCGATCTGCCGCAAACCGCCAGTCGTTCCGTGCCTCGCCAGACTGCCCGATCTCGATGGTCTGCGACGGCGATGCGGCCTGGCCCTTGGGCACCGCGACGCCATTGGCCTTCATCGCGACGCTGACCGACTTCGTCGCCGGCAGATAGTTGTGCACGATGATCGGCACGACGACCTCGTCGCCCTCCGTCAGGAAGCGAGGCGTCACCATGCGGACGATCAGGTCCTTCGTCACCGTCGTTCTAGCGACAGTCGTGCCGACGAGGGTGTCGGCGGTCACCGCGCGCGCGGTCACCCGCCAGGTCGTGAGCGCATCGGGGTAGGCAAATTGCACACGAGCGGTGCCATCCGCGCCGGTCACGAGATTGCCGGTCCAGTAGATGGCGTCCGGGAATTCCTTTCGCACTTGCGGCTGCGCCGGCCGGTCACCCTTGAAATCGGCGAGCGCCATCGGCCGGTGACGCTGGGCGAGCAGGAGTTGCTGGGTGCCCGAGTACCCGATGAATGAGTAGTCTCTGGAGAACCCGGTCCCGACGCGGCTGTACTCGCGCCGATAGAAGAACCGAAGCGGGTCCGCCGTGGTCTCCGGCTTCACGCCGTAGACCGCCTCGTCGATCACACCGAGACTCACCTGCGCCCGCACCGGACGCCCGGCCTGGTCCTGGACCTTCACGGTGAACATCGCCGGTTGCCCGGGTTTGACGACCGGCTGGTCCGCGAGCACCGTGACATTCAGCTGCTTCGCCACAGCCGGCACCTTGAGGCGCTTCTCCGCGCGATACAGGCGGTCGTCCTTCAGGAAGGCGAGGTTGACGTAGATGTCGCCCAGGTCGCCATCACCGATCGGCACGTCGATGACCGATGACGCGGCGCGAACGACCTTTCGCCATCCCACCTGCCGAGCCTCCTTCGTGACGAGCATGGCGGCCGATGAGGCGCCGCCTTTGATTGCCAGGTGTGCGATCTCACCCGGCTGATAGGTCTTCTTGTCGGGGACCAATTCGAGCTCGCGTTCCCCCTCGCTGACGGCATCCGCGCTGTGGCCCGAGATCCACACGAAGGTGGTTTCGGAGACCACCCTGCCTTCCGACGCCGCCTCGGCCCGGAAACGGTAGTTGCCGGGTCCCCCGGGCAGCGTCAGCGTCCAGGTCGCCCGTCCGTCGTCACCCGTGGTCACGGTGCCGTCGCTGACGCGGGTCACTCGCGGCTTCTCCCATTGCCCCTGGTCGTAGGTGAGCCGTTCGAGGGCGACCGTCGCGCGGACGTTCGGCTGAACCGCACCGAGGTAGTCCAGCGCCGTGATGCTCACGGTGGCCTGGCTGCCGGGACGGTAGGCGTAACTGTCAGCCCTGGCGGCGAGCATGAAGCGACCGAAGGTTGCATGGACGATGGTGTTGCCGGCGACTTCGCGGCTGCTGGCATCGATGACCCGAGCCTCGATCCGAACCGAATAGTCGCGGCCGTCCTCATTCGTGTCGAGCGGCACGGAAATCTCGACGGCGCCCTTTTCGTCGAGACGCGCCGTCCCCTGGCGCGCTTCCTCACCGCCGAACCACCAGGACTCCGGTGGCTGCTCGTCGTCGCCGTCGTCGGCCCAGCGGAGGGGCGAGTAGTACGGCTGCTTGTGAACGACGTAGTTCACGAGGCCATTGGCGACGGGTTGTCCGAAGTAGTAGCGGGCGTTCACGATGGCGACGGCCTTGCCGCCCTGCATCACGAACCGCGCCGCCGGCTTCACGATGACCTCGAAATCCGGCTTCCGGTATTCCTGGACTTCGAAGCCGCCCGTGGCCTCGGCGGCGTCGCTGACGAGGCGAATGGCGTAGTAGCCCAGGGCGGCTCCGCGGGGCAGGGGCACGCTGGCGAGGACCGAACCGAACTCATCCACGCTCGCCAGTTGGCGGAAGACGACCTTGTCGTTCGGATCGGCCACGCTCATCTCGACCTGTTTGCGATCGAAAGGCGCCAGCGCGTCCCCCATACGCCATCGGAGGACGCCCTTGATGTTCACGGTGTGGCCGGGACGGTAGATCGGCTTGTCGGTGTAGATGTAGCCGGTGAGGTCCTTCGCGGTCTGCTGGAAGAACCAGTTGCCCGGATCCGTGGCGGCCACCTGCTTTCCGCAGCGGACCATCGCGACAATGTCCTCGGGCCGGGTATCGGGCACGGCGGCCTCGTACAGCCCGTCGCCGTCCAGCATTCCGCGCGCGACCACGTTGCGGTTCACGATGACTGCGGCCGGGCACCCGGACGCCGGCTCGCCGGTAAAGCGGTCGGCTGCAAACATGACCAACTGCCCGGGCGATGCCTTTGTCACGAGCCCGAGGTTCGATACGATGACCACGGTATAGGCCTTGAGCGGCGCGCTCACGGCTTCGACGACATAGACGCCTTCGCCGGGAAGGTCGAGAGGAATCTGCCGCGCCTCGGCCTCGCGTACGGGCGGCAGTGTTTCGCGCCATGACGTGACGAGTTGTGCGCGGTTCAGCAGCGGCACTTGCGCGAACTGGCGGTAGTCCAGCGGCTGGCGAAGCGATATCTGGCCTTTCGCGGCACCTTCACTCCGCGCGCGCCGATAGTCGTGGCTGAGCTGACGGCGCAGGAAGCTGCGCACGGTCTCGCGACGAGCCGCCTTCCACTCGGTGATGCGCTCGAGGAGTGTGCGGTCCTGCTGCACGACCGGAGCCTCGCTGCCGAGGGCGTGGGGATCGCGAAGGCCAGTGAAGAACTTCAGGGGGTCTTCGACCCGGTAGACACGGAAATCCAGGGACCTGACCTGCCGGAACATCAGGCCGATGGTCGGTCGCTCCCGGGTGGTGGCGATATGGCTGCTGGCCAGTGAAAACGCCGGGCGTCCGTCCTGAGCATCAGGCGACTGTGCCCCTGCGGGACAGGCCGGGATGGAGACGGCGGCAACCAGCGAGAGCGCCAAGGCCCATTCACGGAATCGCGGTGTGTTCATAGAAAGGCCAGGCGAAAGACGCCGACGAAGACCGGGTTCTCGGAGACGGGTCGCCACCGGGGCGCGGGGTGCTTCGCGAGGTCCCGGGCGCGCACCTTTCGCACTTCGCCAGTGTGAGCCCCGTCGGGCCCCGTGTGGTAGACGACCCAGTCTCGCGCCGTGGCGTCAAAGACGGACGGGCCGACGAACATCATCAGGTGATCGGGGGTCGCGCCGGTCTGCTGGTGAAAATAGAGCAGGTCGCCCGGGCGGGCGGCGGCCAGAGAACGTCCCACGAGCCTGGCGTTGTACCGAATGATCGTGCGCGCGTCCGCGAACTCGGCGTAGCGGTCATCGTCGACGCGGAAGATCGGCCAGACTCCGTCGCGCGCCGGCGGCGGCTCGCGTACGTCGGCGTACGACGGCATGCCGGGGATTGCCCACTGCCGCAGCCACTCGGCGGTGTGCGCGCGCAGCGCCTCGCGCAGCGCATGACGCACGAGGCCGGCGCAATCGGTGACGTCGGCGGTCGGGCGATAGAACTGCGCATCGGCGAGCACGATGAACCAGGCTCGACAGGCGTTGCGATCGGTGTCGTCGAGCAGGCGGATCTGCGCGGGGGCGCATGTCAGCCAGACGGCAAGGCCAGCGGCCGCAACGAGCGAGGTGCGCATACCTAGCCGGGACGGCCCCTCCGGACCTCGGACGAGTTGGCCAACGGGTCGCGGTGCGCCAGTTGGGCGACGAGCGGCTCGTTCAGGAAGTGGACCACTGGAGCCATGCGCTCGAACAGCGTGACGACCCCGCGATAGAACGTCGGGCTCACCGCGAAGGCGGCCGGATAGTTGCGCCCGAAGAGAAACTGCTTCAGTTTCAGGTACTCCACTGCCAGGTGGTCCGGCGGAAAGCCCCGGGGCGTCCGCTGCAGTGCGTCGCCGGTCACGGGGCCGGCCGTGCGGCGGAAGCCGGGCGACTCGACGAGCGCCCGGAACCTCGTGTAGTTTGCGACCAGGTACTGGCGGAGCGCGTGAAGTTCCGCGGACTGCGGCATGTAGATCCCGCCGGCAATCATCACGCCCGCAGGCCCGATTTCCAGGTAGAGGCCCGCACCCTGGTGGCGAGGCAAATCCCGGTGCGGAAAGATCGCCCCCACCTGCGTCTTGAATGGCGCCTTGTCCGGGCTGAAGCGGGTGTCGCGGTAGATTCGGTAGAGCGACCCCCGCGGCGACGCGATCAGGTCCGGCGCGAAGAGGCGCAGGTCAACCGCCAGCCGTTCGACCAGGGCGACCATCGGCGCCCGGACGTCGCGCTCGTAGGCATCCTTGTGCGCGGCAAACCAGGCACGGTCGTTGTGCTTCTTGAGCCCGCGCAGGAAGGTCAGCGTGCGCGGCGAGAAGGAGGGTTGTGGAGTCACATCGCGAAGTATAAAGGGGTCAGGGCCTGAATCTCGGCCTTTTTCAGATCCGACCCGATCGAGGCGGGGTCATGGGGCGACCGGCAGCGTGACGACGATGGCGAGGCGCCCCGGGTCGACGACGGGCGATGACACCCGGCCGCCGTGCGCGCCGATGATCCGCGACGCCAGCACGAGCCGGAATCCCAGGCCCCCACGGTACTCGTCGAACGTGTCTGCGGCCGGCTCTTCGTCGTCGAGGAGCGTCTCGACGGCATCCCGGTCGCCGATGGCGATCCGAAGCGTCCGTCCGGCGGGAACGTCCACGTGCCGACAGGCCACCACCATCGACATCCCATCTGCCCGTTCGCGCAGCGTGGCCGCAACGAGCGTCGTCAGAGCTGTCGTGAGGCGGACCGGATCGCCGAATACGAAGACGGCCCCGCTACAGCCTGCAACCCTCAACGTGATCCCGCGGTCTTCGCCCTCATGCACGTCTTCCTCGACTCGCGCGAGGATGGGCGCGAGGTCGATCCGTTCGCGTCGCAGCGACAGGTGCCCCGCCTCGAGGTTCGCCAGGTCGCTCAGTTCCGACAGCAGACCGGTGAGGTTGTTGCACGATTTCTCGCTCTCTT
>DASVIS010000160.1:0-9383 GCA_036381995.1 Vicinamibacterales bacterium
CGCTCGATTGGCTTCGAGGCTGTCGCGCGAACGGCCGGGATCACCGCCGTCTCCGGTGTCATCTGCACCGAGAAGGCGGGGACCACGTTCAGCTCCATCCGCTTCTCGCCGATGAAGATGTCCTTCGAATGGCGAAACTGCGCCGGCAGTTCCTTCGTGACCTCCGTGCCGCCGACCTTCATGCGAAACGTGACGCGGAAAGGTGACGGCCGGAACGGCACGCCGAACTCCACGTCCGCCGGGTCGATATTGAGCGCGGCCCTCGGCGGCCGCGTGTCCCAGTACTCGTCAGTCCAGTAGGGCTCGGTGAGCCTCGCATCCTTCGGCACCTGGACGTCCGCCGTGCAGACGAACACACCCCGGGCCTTCGCGTTTCCAGGCGTGCAACCGGCGGCACGCTCGAATCCGGCCACGCTGACCCCGCTCACGCTCACGTCGCCGGCGCCGCGATTGGCGACGACGAGCGAGAGTTTCACCGGCTGCCCGGCGATCACGAGGCCGTCGTCGGCGATCGCTTCGAAAGAGAGTCCATTGGCCAGGAGCACCGCGTTCTCGTAGTCCGCTTCCTTGGTCTTCAGCCGGAAGTCGATCTCGAATCGGGCGCTGTCGGTGAGGCCGATCGAACCGAGCTGGGCGCGCAGGGCCCGGACCGCATCGAGGCCCGCCACCACCGGTGCCGCGGTACCCGCGTCGTCGCCCGAGTCGAACGCCTTCTGCGCGCGCTGCGCCTGCTCGACGATGGCCGCGAGGCCAGCCTTCAAGGCCTCGGGCGGGTTCGCCCCGACAAACGACGCGAGGCCGGCCAGGCTCGTGTCCACGCCATCGAAGAGCGAGGTCTCGTCCTTGTCCGCCTGTCCCTGGATCGTCGTGTCCATCAGCCTGTAGCGTGACGGACCGCCGGGACCGCGGCCTCCTCCGATACCGCCCGGCAGCGGCGGAAGCTGACCCATCCCCTGGCACTTGTGGTTGCTGCGGGCGTCCGCGCCGATCTCCTGGTAGGTCCGGCCAAGCAACGGATCGTAGGCGCCGGCATCGACGGTCGCGAAATGCCCGGCCGGCTGCGGATCCGGGGTCGCCGCCGGGGGACCGCCGACCACACCCGCGCCGCCGGTGAAGTACAGCTTCTTCGCCTGCCACGGCCGCAGGCCAGACTTGATCTGATCCGGAAACTGCGTCGGATCGGCCGCCGCGCGGAACGCCTCCCGCGTCAGCACCGCGGTTGACTCGTGGGCGCGGTCCCCGCCCCGGCCCTGGATCGTCATCGTCAGCACGACGTCCGGCCGGGTGGCCCGGATGAAGCGCACGAAGTCGCCGACCACTTCGTTCCGGCCCCACTTCTCGTAGATTTCGGGAGGATTGAACGAGTAGCCGAAGTCGATCGAACGGGCGAACCACTGCTCGGCGCCGTCGAGCCGGTGCGCGGACAGGAGTTCGGATGTCCGCAGCACGCCCATCTCCCGGAACAGTTCCGGGCCGATCTCATTCTGACCGCCCTCGCCGCGGGTTGTCTGCACATCCACGGACCGAAGCCCCTGGCCGAGGGTGAAGAGCGCGTACAGCTGGTTGTGTTCGTCGTCCGGATGCGCGGCCGTCTGCAGGAACGTTCCGACGACGTTCAGGCGCCGAAGGGCCAGGCCAACGGCAACGTGCCCGTTCTCCTGGGACACGAGCGAGACCATCCGGGTCTGGGCGTGCAGGCTGGTGTCGCGCGGAGCGACAAGGACGAGGGACAGAAGACTGGCGGCAACTGCAAGGACTGATAGTCTCTTCATGGTGACCGTCTGATGGAGATCGAGCCTGGAACCACTCTCGAGCTCGTGCTGCTCGAGTTCGCCGTTGGGAAGGGACACGCCCGTCCCTGACGTGACCGTGCTCGAACCCGAGCGCGGCGTGCTCATCGGACGTGCGCGACGCTCGGATGGGCCGCCTACTTACTGAACAGACATTACTAACCCGCGTATTATGTTATAGATATCGTCAGATCGTTGTCAAAATCACGGCCAGTTGTGCGATAGACTTTCCGTGTCCCCGTCGAGCCCCACGGCGTCACGCGGCCCCGGGAGACCCCCGGGAACACGATGGCGCGGACACGAACCGCCGATGGGACGATGGGCCGAGCGGACCTCCTAGACTCAGGACGCATGCGTATGAAATTCTCACCCGAATACGTGTCACTGGTCCTGCAAGAGAACTTCGAAGACGCCAAGAAGCTGTTTCTCTCGCCATTGATGGCGATGCACGACGCCCACCTGGTCATGCTCGCCGACCGCGGGATCGTGAGTGCGGCTGATGCCCGCACGCTGCGCGCCGCGCTCGACGGGATCTCCCTGGACGACGTGCGCCGGACCGTCTTCGACGGCACGGACGAAGACCTGTTCTGTTACGTCAATCGTCTGCTCGTCGCCGCGTGCGGCGAAGAGGTTGCAGGGCGGCTGCACACTGCGCGCAGCCGAAACGACATCGACATGGTGCTGTACCGCATGCGCCAGCGCGAACTGGTGCTCGCCCTCCTGGACGCCACCATGAAGTTGCGCGACGCGCTGATCGAGGTGGCCGGGCGCAACCTCGACACGATCTTCCCGGCACACACGCACACGCAGCCGGCGCAGCCCTCGACGATCGCGCACTACCTGCTGGCCGTCATCGAACAACTCGAGCGGGACGCCCCGCGCCTGCGCGCGGCCTACGAGACGACCAACCGCTGCCCGCTCGGCGCGTGCGCGATCACCGGGACGGGGTTCGACATCGATCGCTACCTCACCAGCGACCTGCTCGGCTTCCTGGGGCCCACGGGGAATACCTACGGCAGCATCGCCACGGTGGACTACCTGTTGCAGAACGTGTCGGCGGCGATGGTCGCGCTCACCGGTTTCGGGCGGTTCGTGCAGGACCTGCTGCAGTGGTGCACGGTGGAGTTCGGCTATTTGCGGCTCGGGGACGGCTTCGTGCAGCCGAGCAGCATCATGCCGCAGAAGCGGAACCCGGTGTCGGTCGAACACGCACGCGGCATCGCCAGCCGCGCGCTGGGCGAGGCGCTGGCGGTCATCGTGGCGGTCCACAACACGCCGTTCGGCGACATCGTCGACACGGAGGACGATCTGCAGCCGGTCGTATCTACGGCATTCTGGGACGCGACCCGCGCGATCAACCTGATCGCGGCCGCCTTCCGCAGCGCCGAGTTCGACCGCGCGAAACTGGAAGCGCGCGCGGCCGAAGGCGGGATCACGCTGACCGAACTGGCTGACGTGCTCGCGCGCGATCACGGCGTCCCGTTCCAGGTCGCTCATCGAATCGTGGCGGAGTTGATGCGGACGAGCCGGGCGGCGCCGGAGCGGCCGCTCGCTGCCATCCTTGCCGAGGTGTCCGCCGCAATCGTCGGTGCGCCGGTCCGCTACACGGACGAGGCGCTTCGCGAACTGCTGAGCCCGCGGCATTTCGTGGAGGTCCGCCGCACGCTCGGCGGGCCGGCTCCCTCGGAGACCGGGCGGGCGCTCGAGGACGCCCGACGGACCCTGGCTGCCGACGGCCGCTGGCTGGCCGACACGCGTGCGGCGCTTGCCGCCGCGTCCAAGCGCCTCCAGGTCCGAAAGGCGGCGCTGTGACGGCCGCCGCAACCGACACCCCTCAACCCGGCCGGAGGCGCACGGGGACCTACCTCCTCGTGCTGCTGGTCGAGGCGTTGACCATCACCGCGCTCTGGGCATTCGGACACTACTTCGGCGCGCCATAGGACGCGCTGCACCGCCCATCGGCATCGAGACTATGCACCTGCTGGACTGGCTCGTCATCGGCACCTACCTCGTCTGGATCGTGTACGACGGGTTGAAGCGAACCAAGTCGGCCAACGAGATCGACGGGTATCTCCTCGCGAAGCGCAGCCTCCCGTGGTGGGCGGCCGGCCTCTCGGTCATGGCCACCCAACTGAGCGCGGTCACACTAGTCGGCACCACCGGGCAGGGCTACGCCGACGGGATGCGGTTCGTGCAGTTCTACTTCGGCCTCCCGATCGCGATGGTGATCCTGTCGCTCACCGTCGTCCCGTTCTTCTATCGCGCACGGGTCTACACCGCGTACGAGTACCTGGAGCAGCGGTTCGACTCCAAGACCCGGATGCTCGCCGCCATCCTGTTCCTCGTGTCGCGCAGCCTGTCGTGCGGGGTGATCATCTCCGCCCCGGCGTTGATCCTCTCGATCGTGCTGGGCATGAACCTCACGCTGACCGTCCTGGCGATTGGCGTGCCCACCTCGGTCTACACGATGTTCGGCGGGGTGCAGGCCGTGGCGTGGACCGACGTCAAGCAGATGGGAGTGATCGTCACCGGCGTGCTCGCGGCGGTCGTGCTGCTCGTACTCGGCCTTCCGCGCGAGATTTCGCTCAGCGACGCGCTGCACATCGCGGGCGCGGCCGGACGCCTCAAGACGGTCGATTTCTCATTCGACCTGACGACCAACTACACGTTCTGGTCGGGCATCATCGCGGGCGTCTTCCTGATGCTCGCCTATTTCGGTTGTGACCAGAGCCAGGTGCAGCGCTACCTGACGGCGAAATCCGAAGACGAGGGGCGCAGTTCGCTCCTGCTGAGCGCGTTCGTCAAGATCCCGCTCCAGGCCCTCATCCTCCTGACCGGGGTCCTCGTCTTCGTATTCTACCTGTTCACCCAGCCGCCCATGCTCTTCAACGAGGTGCATCGGGCCAAGGTCGCGGCCAGCCCGCGGGCCGGCGAACTGACCGCGCTCGAGCACGAGTTCTCCACGGCGTTCGCCGCGCGCCGTGAGGCTGCCCTGGCGACGACCGAGGCGCGGCGCGGCGGCGATGCCGCCCGCACGGCACAAACCAGGGACGCGTTCCTCGCCGCCGACCGCACGCTCAAGGACACACGCGCGCGCGCCGTGCACCTGGTGAAGGAGGTCAGCGGCGACAGGTCCTACAACGACGTCAACTACGTCTTCCCGACGTTCGTCACGACGCAGTTGCCGATTGGCCTCGTCGGACTGATCATCGCCGCGATCTTCGCGACCGCCATGTCGGCGAGTGCCGGGGAAATGAACGCGCTCGCCACGTCAACGGTCATCGACGTGTACCGCCGCCACATCCGAAAGCAGGCACCCGACGCGCACTACCTGCTGGTGTCGAAGCTGGCCACCGGCTTCTGGGGCCTGACTGCCTGCGGCTTCGCCCTCTATGCGGCCAACGCCGGCTCGCTGATCGAAGTGGTCAACAAGGTGGGATCGCTCTTCTACGGAACGCTGCTGGGCAGCTTCGTGCTGGCGATTGGCACCCGTCGCGCCACGGGCCGTGGCGCGTTCTGGGGCATGCTGGCAGGATTCGCGAGCGTGCTCGTCGTGGCCAGCACGACATCGATTTCCTACCTCTGGTACAACCTCGTCGGCGCGGTCGTCGTGGTCGTCGTCGGCATGGCGATCAGTTACACCGGCCCATTCGAACCGAGGCCCGGCGTGCGCTGGATTGGCGGCGCGGTCGAGTAGACCGCGAGCTGCACTCGTATGGGCGGGGACAGACGTCGCGGCGCGGGTGGCCTGCTACGTGCCCGCCCGAGCCGCGGCCCGCGTCGATCCTATGGAGATCCTGAGGACGACGTGAGCCGCAACCCTCTGCGCGCGACCCTCAGCAGTAGAGCCCCGTGCAGGGCGGGGGCGCACCATTCGACGACCTGATGGAACCCACCATCGTCGGATGAATCGAGCAGAAGTAGTTCCCGCCATTCCCGATCATCGTCAACACTTTGCTGGTCTGGCCCGGGCCAATCTCACCGGTGTCGAGCGATCCGTCGGTCATCACAATGTGGTGGGTGATCGAATCGGTGTTCTTCCAGGCCACCGTCGTGCCCTGTGGCGCGTCGGCGGGATTCGGCGAGAACGACTGCGAGCCCAGTTGGCCCACGATGCTAATCGTCGACGCTGCCGAGACGCCCGGGGTCGGGTTGGTCGTCGTCGGGGTTGGCGTCATCGGGTTGGGAGCTGACCCACTCCCCCCGCACGCCCACGCGGCAAGAGCGAACGCAACGGCGGCGCCTGAGAGAAGTCGAAGTCTCATGTTCTGCTCCTTCGTTCGAGGTGTAGTCCTCGGCCTCGCTCATCGCAAGACGAGTGCCACCAGGCAGGACGGCGATTGTCGCGGGTCTTGCGTCAGTCAGTGCCGGAACGACGATGTGGCCGCTCCTGGAAGAAGAAAGCACTTCCGCAATGCGTAAGCCACCGATGAGATCGACCATTCCAATCCACGTGGCTCCTGCCGCAAGCCGCCTCCGCCGGGGGACTGTGAGTCCTGTTTGAACGTCATCGGCATGAACGTCCGTGCTACGATCCGGCCCCATGACGTCGGCCTGCCTCTACGACAGCGCACACCCGGCGACGGGCGATGCGTGCTCACGGCCGCCGGTCCACCAGCACATCATGGGGACGGTTCGCGGCCTTCGTCTTCGGGGCCTGACCCCGGGCCTCGCGGCCCTTGCGATCCTGCTGATGTTCAGCCCCGCGGTCCAGGCGCAGTCCGACTCGTCGATCGCCGTCGGCGTGGCGCTGACGCTCTACGACCCCGCAAACCCCCGCGCCGACCACCCGACTGGAGTCGGCCTGGTCGGCCGCCTGCGCCGCGGTTCCGGGCTCGGGGCCACGGTTGGTCTCGACTGGTTCAAGTCGAACGTGCAGACCGAGATCGGCGGACAAGCTGCGCCGCTCGGGACGATCAATATTCGCCCGGTGATGGTCGGGGTATCGTACATCCAGCAATACCATCGATACGCGATTAGCGGCGGGCTCGTGGCCGGCTGGGCGTTCAACTCGCTGCGGCAGACCGAAGCGGAACGGGCCGTCTACAGGAATCGCGCCGCGCTGCCGGACGCCCGCCTGGCCGTCTCGAATTGCTTCGCGCTTCGGCCCGACGTCACGATCTGGTACGAGCTCGGCAACCACTTCGCCGCGTCGGCCTCGGTCGGCTACATGGTCTCCCGGCCGACGGTCACGACCAGCAGCGCTCTTGGCCAGAGGGCCGAGACCGTCAACCTCAGCGCCACCGTGATCACGTTCGGATTCGTGTACGGGGTGTTCTAGCCGCCCGGACCGTCAACTCGAGCGAGCGTCCGTAGAGGACGTGTGAGCGGTGGTGGTGTAGGATGCAGACATAGCCTTTTCACAGCAGAGGAGAACCGCTCATGGCGATCAAGGACGCGTTGTTGCCCGAGTTCGATCACGAGATGCAGTTGACGCGCAAGGTGCTCGCGCGCGTTCCCGAGGACAAGTTCGGGTGGAAACCGCACGACAAATCGATGACGCTCGGCCGTCTGGCCGGCCATCTGGCCGAGATCCCCGGCTGGGTGAAGGAGTCCCTCACGCAGGACAGCCTCGACATGGGAGGCGAGCACACGCCCGACCAGCCGGCCACCCGCGAGCAGGTGCTGGCCAAGTTCGACAAGATGGTAGCCGTGGCGCGGCCGCTGATCGACGCAGCCACGGACTCGCAGTTCATGTCACCCTGGACACTGAAGAACAAGGGACAGGACCTCTTCACCCTGCCGAAGATCGCGGTGATCCGGTCGTGGGTCCTCAATCACGCGATCCATCACCGGGGCCAGATGAGCGTGTACCTGCGGCTGAACGACGTCCCGGTGCCGTCGATCTACGGCCCGAGCGCCGACGAAGCCAATTAGCAGAACCCTGAAGAACGCACCGTTCAGGCCGGCGTTTTCTTGATCCACCCGGCGATCGTGTCGATCACCTCCGGCGCCACGTGCCCGGGCTGGAAGATTGCCCGGAAATCAACAGGGCCGTCGGTGGCCGTGAAGATGTGGGTGAGGCTCGGGAAGAGCTTCGCCCCCGAGCCTGGCCGGGCGGCCGCCACAGCCTGCAGCGCATCGAAGTCCGGCTGAAACACCTGCGCGTCCTTGCCGCCCTTGAGTATCAGCAGCGGCTGCTTCGTCTTCTGCAGTTCGGCAATCGGATCGCGAGTGATCATGTCGCGGATGGCGTCGGGCGGCTGGCCGTTCAGTTCCTGGGCCGTGGCCGTTCCACCGCGGACCTTCGCCATGATACTGTCCTGCTTCTTCAGGGTCGATTCCACCTGAGCCTCGCCCTGCCCGGCGCTGATCGTCTTGACCTGGTCCCGGATCACCTGGTCCATCGGCCGGCCTGCGGTCGCCATCAGGATCAGGCCGGTCACCGGGACGCGCCCGGCGACGTAGATGGCTGCCAGGCCGCCGAGGCTGTGGCCCAGCAGGTAGATGCGCGTGCGGTCCACGTCGGGGATCGTCCCTGCGAACTTCACGGCATCCACCGCATCGTCGATCGACTCGGAGTCGAGCGAACCTTTGTAGGACTTCGGAAATGCGTACGTGCGCTTGTCGTAGCGGAGCGTGGCGATGCCTTGCAGGGCGAGACCCCACGCCAGGTCGCGGAACGGTTTGTTCGGACCGATCGTCTCGTCGCGGTCCTGCGGCCCCGACCCCTGCATCATCACGACCAGCGGCGCGGGCACGGGTGACTTCGGAAGACAGAGGACGGCAGGATACGGCGAGCCGTCGATGGTCTTGAACGTGATGTCGCGCTCGCTCACTCCCGCCGGACGCGCGACCGCCTTCGGTTCCGATCCGCTCGAGACCGCAAATCCTTCACGGAGCAGTTCGGCATCCTGCGCCGGCACGAAGACGCGGAGCAACCGGTTGCTGGATGCGTCGAAGTAGATTTCGGCGTTGACGCCCCCGAACTTGAAGAGCAGTTCGGTCGCGACGACCGGCTTGCCGTCGAGCGTGCCCGGCGACGTCCCGGCAGCTTCCAGCGTCCCGCCGATGGTCGCCAGCCCGAAGGGCACGACCACGGTGACCGCGCCCGGCTTTCCGCCCGTCATGTTGAGTAAGACCTGGTAGGGTGCAGCCAGCATGTTCTCCATCAGGACGAGCCGCGGCGTGAGCGGGATGTCCTGCGTGGGCGTGCCTGCCGGTGTCTTCACCGCGAAGGCGAGTGCATCGCCCTTCCGCTCGGCCGTCACCGTCGCGGCGCCCATCGCCCCCGTCATCTCCACCGAGTACTTCTCCGTCGCCCAGTCGGCGGTGAGCACCTGCCGGAACGTGAAGGTCATCTCGTTGCCGCCCCGCTTCATCGCGATCGTCCCGGTCACCTCGTGGCCGGTGGCGGTGCTGGCGATCCTGAACTCCTCGGTGCCGGACACCGTTCCGGCACCCACGCGGCTGCGGAATCGTGCCGTCTCCTGTGCCGAGGCCGGCGCCGAACAGAACAGAATGGCAGTACCGAGCATCAACCAGCGCATGCATCCTCCTTCGGCTACAGGATAGCAGGATCCGCGGGCCTGAAGACCCCGCTTGACAGTGGACTGGGACAAGGCGACACTACGCGGGGCGTTCGGTGACGCC
>DASVIS010000161.1:0-2624 GCA_036381995.1 Vicinamibacterales bacterium
TCAAGATCGACGAGACCGTCACGAGCACGCCCGACGCCGGCCTCATCGACCTGGACACCATCCCGATCGAGCTGCCCTACGACCTGCTCGATCTGGACCAGTACCCTACGCTGCAGGCGGGACGCGTCCACATGCAGACCAGCCGCGGCTGCCCCAGCCGCTGCGGCTTCTGCTACAACAGCGGCTTCAACAAGCGCAGGTGGCGCGGCAAAAGCCCGGAGCGCGTGGTCGACGAGATGCAGTACCTGCTCGAGCACTTCCCGCAGGTGAAGATCATCGACCCCGTGGACGACAACCTCTTCGTGAATCGCAAGCGCGTCGAGGACATCTGCACGGGCCTTCTCGGGCGCGGCCTGAAGGTCGCCTGGCGGGCCAACTGCCGCTTCGACTATCTCGCCAACTACGACGCGGACTTCCTGGGCCTCGTCGAGCGGGCGGGCTGCATGGAGCTCGACTTCGGCGGCGAGAGCGGCTCGGAGCCCATGCAGCAGTTCGTCTGCAAGGACGTCACTGCCGACGAGATCCTGACGTCCGTCGAGAACCTGTACCGCTGGGCGCCGTCCATCGATCCCTTCGTCTCGTGGCTCAGTGGTCTACCGGGCGAGACCTACGCCGACATGGAGAAGACGTTCGACCTCATGGACGCGATGGAACGGGTCAACCCGCGCACGCAGCACTACGGCATCTTCATGTACACGCCGTTCCCGAGCCCTCTGCTGGAGTCGCTGCCGCCCGAGTTCGCGCCGCCGCGGTCGCTGGAGGAGTGGGGCGGCATCGAGGTGTTCCACTTCCTGCCGCCCTGGCACACCAAGGCCTACGTCGAGAAGCTGCGCTCGATCTCGGCCGTCACCCGGTACGCGTTCTATCCGCGGTCGCGAATCGACGAGCACGGCCTCGCGTTCAAGGCCGCGTACCGTGTGATGAACGCTGCCGCGAGGTACCGCTGGAGGCACCGCTTCTTCGACTTCCCGCTCGAACTGAGGCTCGCCAACGCCGCCGCCCAGAGGCTCCGCGGGTTCCTGTGACGCCTGTTGCCGGGAGGGCAGCTACCTCTTCTCGGCAAACGCCCGCATGGTCTCGTCGATCCTGCGCCGCAGCCAGTTCTCGTCGATGTCCGACGGAAAGACGAAGGTGGTCTCGTTCTCCCTGGTCCAGTCCTTGCCTTCGTCCGGTTCCCCCAGGCGCTCGAAGAGCTTCGAGCCCGGCAGCGGCACGGGGACGTTGAACGAGATCTCGGCGAGCGGCAGGCTCAGCGCCAGCTTGAACGTCTCCTCGATCGCCGCGACGGTCTCCCCGGGGTATCCGACGATGAAGAATGCTGCCACCTCGATGCCGGCCGCGCGATACACCTCTTCTGCGCGGACGCCCTGTTCCAGCGTGACCTGCTTCATCATGAGGTCGAGCGTGGCCTGGCTACCCGACTCGAGGCCCAGGTAGACCCTGCGGCAGCCCGCCTTCTTCATCAGGCGCGCCGTGTCCATGGAGATGCCGTTGGCGCGGGTGAGGCAGCTCCAGCTCATGCCCAAGCCGACGATGCGCCGGCAGAACTCGGCGAGGTAGGCTTCGTCGAGCGTGAACGTGTCGTCGGCGATCCACAGGCTATCGTAGCCGAGCCGACGGATCTCTTCGATCTCGGCGAACACGCTGTCGAGATCGCGGCGCCGCACGACGTTGCCGAAGATCGGCTTCGAGCAGAAGTCGCAGCCGTAGGGGCAGCCCAGGGTCACGATGATCGAGGTCGCCATGGTCCCCGTCTTGCGCCGCCATTCCTGCTGGTAGGCGGCGTGGTCGAAATCGCTTCTGTCGGGCAGGGGGAACGTGGCCAGTTCGCCCTCGCCGTGGTGGACGGTCGCGTTGTCGACGTGCAGACCGTGATTGGGGATGAAGAGTCCGCCGTAGTCGTCGAGCGGCAGAGCGTCCATCCGCGACGGAACGACCCCGCCTGCGAAGTAGTCCCGGCAGAAGCGCGGGAAGCTTACGTCGGCCTCGCCGCGAAACACCGCGTCGAAGTGCTGCGTGTAGCGGCCCGGGAATACGGTGGGCAGCGGCCCGCCGGCGACGAGCAGTGCCTTCGGCAGGCTCGTCCTGACCATCTCGGCGACGCGCAGAGTGTTGGCGGTCAGGCTGACCATGGAATACACGCAGACGATGTCCGGGGCGTACGCGGTGAGATCCGTGCGCAGCTGCTCGAAGGTGCCGAAGGTGCCGTCGAAGACCTTCGCGTCGATCCTGAGCCGGCGCAGCTGGGCGGCGAGCGTCGCTGCGCCGAGAGGCGGGAACAGCATCTCGGTAGCCGCTCGCGTGCGGAAATACGGGAACACCAGGGCGACTCTGGACATGCCGTTCCTTGCCGACGTTGACCTGCCCGACGTGGAGCTCAGCCTACGATGATAGTCCCCCGGCCGCCCTGCGTGCTAACGCCTGCCGGCCAGCCGGCGGACTTCGCCGGCCGACGTGGCGGCCAGCGCCTCACCGGCCAGCCGCCGCGCGGCCGCGACATCGGTGGCTCGGACGACCTGCTTCGCAGCCGGGATCCGGGCCGGCGCCATCGAGAGCTCCGCGACGCCGAGCCCAAGCAGCAGGGGGATCGCGAGAGGATCCCCGGCGAGCTCCCCGCATGCTGC
>DASVIS010000162.1:0-21208 GCA_036381995.1 Vicinamibacterales bacterium
ACGTGCGGTGCGCGTGCGGGGCGACCTGGAAGACCCGGTCGACCAAGGACGAGCTTCGCCTGGAAATCTGCTCGCAGTGCCACCCGTTCTTCACCGGCCGCCAGAAACTGATCGACACCGAGGGCCGCGTGGAACGGTTCACCAAGAAGTTCGGCGTGCAGACGTCGGAGAGCCGGAAGGCGGCCGCCAAGGCCAAGAAGGCAGCCACCAAGGCCCCCGAGACGAACCCGGCACCGACAGCCTAGCGGGTCGCGGTCGTCGTCTTCCGCTGAAGCCAGACCCCTCTCTCTACGGCCGCAGCCGATCGGGGTGACCCGGCCCGTCCGACAGCTTCCGCGACAGCCGTCCCAGCCGATGCCTGACACCGTCCACCCGGCTCGCATCGTCGGCCAGATCGAGGGCACGGAGCGCGAAGCGGCGGGCGGCTTCGAGGTCCTTCGCGCGGTGCTCGTAGTGGATCGCCAGTGCCTCGAGGGCCTCACGACGCAACTCGGCATCGACGCCGTTGATCTCCGTCAACGCGCGCCACGCCTCGGCCGCTTCCTGGAACCGCCGCGATCGGCGGTGATTGAGCGCCAGCCAGTGCAGCGCGTCGGCACGGACGATCCGGTCCAGTCCGCTCTCCAGCATCCCGTCGTCGATCGCCGCCGCAGCAAAGCACCGCTCCGCCTCGTCCAGCCGGCCCAGATACTCGAGTAACCGCCCGAGCGCGAGACAGTCGTGGCGCTCGCGGGCCGCCTCGGCGCCCTCCCGAACCATCTCGAGGATCACCGCCGCCACCGCGCCGAGCGAGAGCAGGTCGAGCCGATTGTGCTCGAGTACCGCTTCGAGACCGCGGGCGTCGCCGGTTCTCGCGTACCCGAAGTAGCGCGCCGGAATCTCCCAGCCCGGCACATCGTCCTGGCGGTGGAGCCCCAGGATGTCGCGTTCGATCGCGGTCAACGCGCAGCTTCCCGGCGACTCGTCCGGCGCCATCGCACCGAACGGGCGGACACGAGCCTCGAACGCCGCGCCGCCGGCGGAGGGCGACGCGCGCGGCCCACGCCGTTTCCAGAGGCGCCGGGCCGGGAACAGCATGTCCACGTGCGCCATCTGGTCGAATGGTGACTGCAGGCGGTGGATCTGGTACCGGGTCTCGATGAGCGGGACGTCGAACGACCGGCCATTGTAGGTGACGAGCACGGACGGCCGCTCGGCCAGGCCCGTCGAGATCTCGTCCTCCACCGCGTGCAGCAGCGCCCGCTCTTCTCCGTAGCCCCGCAGGAAGAACTGCCGCGTGTGGAAGCCATCGTCATCGAAGACGCCGAAGCCGACGAGGAACGCATAGGTCCCGGCGCCGCCACTGAGACCGGTGGTTTCGAGGTCGAAGCAGAGAAGGCGGGGCTCGACGTCAGCGCCGTCTGCCATCGGGAGGATACCGGCCCCCTTGAGAAACCACGGCAGCACGAGGCGCGAGGCGCGGGCGGCGGCCAGATAACGCTCGACCGGCTGCCGGCCGTGCCGATGCGACGCCGGGTAGCTGCGATCGACGACCACGCACGGTCCGCGGATGCCCTCGACGAGCGTGGCACCGAGCACCTCGAGCACGCGCGAGGAGGCTTCGGCAGCCGCGCAGCGAGCGGCAAACGCCGCCTCCTCGTCGCCCTCGGCGATCGGCGGACGAGCAACGCGTCCGACGGGGCCCGGCTGTATCCCGCCGTCGGCACGCGGGTCGTCTGCCGGCGGCTTCGGCCGGCTCTTCAGGATTTCCTGGATGCGTGCGGCGAGAGAAGCGCGGTCCATCTTGGTTCAGCAATTGTCAGATGACCGCCGTGAGAATGTCCAGCGCGACCGTCTTCGCCAGCGGCCCCACCTCGCCGAGCGGGCCGACGCACGACGGGCAGCCCGACTCGCAGGGACACGAGGCGATGAGGTCACGCGTCTTCGTGAGGAGCACCTGACGCATCGTGAACAGCGGCTCGGACAACCCGATGCCGCCCGGGTAGTCGTCGTAGACGAAGACGCGTGGTTCGTCGTAGTCGACTGGCGCCTGGCCCGCGGCGCGCCCGCGGCCGACCCGGGCCACGGCTCCGGCGGTGCCGACCGCCTCCGCTTCCCCGCCGCCAATCGACGTCGCCGGCGCCACATCCAGCGCGCGGCCGTTCCCGATCGACACACCGACGTCGTGGCGATCGCACATGAGCAGGAGCTGCGCGATCTGGCGCATGGCGAACGCGAGGCCGATCACCCCGTCCCGGCGATCGTCGCCACCGTACGGCAGCGCCGTCATCACCCGACGCGGGATCGTGAGCCAGCACCCGGTGGTGTGCATCTCCTGCTCGGGGAGATCGAGCTCTCCCGAGCCGACGTTCTCGTTCGTATAGAACTTGATCTTCTTGAAGCCGACGACGCGGGAGACGACGTGAACTTCGCCGTGGGAGAACAGGGCAGAGCTGACGCCCCGCCCCGCATCGGTTTCAAAGGTGTCGAGGATGGTGACGCGGTCGTAACGGATTGCATCGGTGTAGTAGTCGCAGTCCACCTGCCGGACGAACGCCTTGCGGTTCTCGAAGTCGAGGCGCTCCACCTGGTAGAGCGTGCCCTCGACGATATAGATCGCCTTCTCGTGGAGCGTGGAGGGCGCGCTGGTGAAATCGGTCTCGCCGATGACCCGTGTGTGATCGGTGCTGTCCACCACGACGAAGTTGTCCGATGACACCGACCGCAGGCTGATCGCGTTGGCCGGGTACGACTCGTTCGTCCAGTGCCAGTGCGCTTCCTCACCCGGCACTTGCCCCTCGGCCAGGTGGACCAGGCCTTCTTCCGACAGGATCTGGAGGATGTCCTGCACGCTTTCGCGGCCAAACACCTCGGTGGTTCCGAACGGCAGCTCGAACGCGGCGCACTTGATGTGCGCGAGGAGGATCTGGAGGTTGTCCGGGTTGATCAGCGCGTGTTCGGGCGACGCGTCGAAGAAGTACGACGGGTTGCGGACCACGTACTGGTCGAGCGGCGCGCTGCTCGCCACCAGTACGGCGGCGGACTGCCCTGCGCGCCGGCCCGCACGGCCCGCTCGCTGCCAGGTTGCCGCGATCGTGCCCGGATAACCCGCCAGCACCGCCACGTCGAGCGCGCCGATGTCGATTCCCAGCTCCAGCGCGCTCGTGGCCACGACCGCGCGCACCTCACCGTCGCGCAGTCCCTTTTCGATCTCGCGCCTGCGGTTCGGCAGGTAGCCGCCCCGGTATCCACGCACCACGTCGTCCGCACCCGGCGGGCCCTGTACCGCGTCCTTCAGGTAGCGCGTCAGGATCTCCGTGACGAGCCGGCTCTGCGCGAAGACGATGATCTGGAGGCCGCGCCGGAGGAATTCGAGGGCGACGCGCCGCGTTTCCTGCGTGTAGGAGCGGCGGATGCCGAGCTGACGGTTGACGACGGGCGGATTGACGAAGACGAAATACTTCTCGCCCCGCGGCGCGCCACTCTCGTCCACGAGCTCGAACGGCCGCTCGGTCAGCCGCTCGGCCAGCTCGCGCGGGTTGGCGATCGTGGCCGACGAGCAGACGAACACCGGGTCCGAACCGTAGTGCCGGCACACCCGCCGCAGCCGGCGCAGCACGTTGGCCAGGTGACTGCCGAACACGCCGCGGTAGGCGTGCAGCTCGTCGATGACGATGAACCGCAGGTTCTCGAACAGGCGCGCCCACTTCGGGTGATGCGGCAGGATCCCCGAGTGCAACATGTCGGGGTTCGTGAGAATCACCTGTGCCCTTGCGCGGATCGCACGCCGCGCGTCCTGCGGGGTGTCGCCATCGTAGGTGAAGACGCCGAGGTCGAGGCCGGCCGACTTGTTGATCGCCTGAGCCAGCCGATCCAGCTCGGCCAACTGGTCCTGCGCCAGCGCCTTGGTTGGAAAGAGGTAGAGCGCCCGGGTGGACGGCTCGCTGAGAATCGCGTTCAGAACGGGAATGTTGTAGCAGAGCGTCTTGCCGGAGGCGGTCGGCGTCGTCACGACGACGCTCTCGCCGGCCATCGCGTGCGTGACTGCCGCAGCCTGGTGCGTGTAGAGGTCGGTGATGCCACGGCTCGCCAGCGCCTGCACCAGGCGCGCATCGACCCCGCCGGGCATGGGTGCGGACTGCGCCTCGGCGGCCGGCATGCGCCGGACGGCGGTGATGATGTCGTCCTGGGAATCGGGGTAGTCCTTGTGCCAGGACGGGACGAGGTGATGAAGAGCCGCCTGGAGCGTCTGTTCGCGCGTCAGCCCGCCCCGCGTGCGGAGCGCCAGCAGGTCGCTTTCCTCCCGTCGTTCGTCCCGGTCGCCGCGCGTAGGTCTTGCCATGGAGAAGGATGGTACCAGCCGGAGGGGGGACGATCAAGCGGCGAAAGTCCGGATCCAGGGGTCGGAGCCCGACCCCTATGTCGCCGGCACCAGGATCGTCGGCGTCTTGCCCGACTTCGCCGCGTAGTCCGCGGCAATCCGGGGGGCGACGTCTGCCGCTGTCCCGAGTTTCGTGAGCATCACCACCGACCCGCCAAATCCGCCGCCGGTCAGGCGCGCGCCATACACGTCCGGAATGGCGCGGGCGAGGTCCACGATCAGATCGATCTCCGGGATTGATACCTCGTAGTCGTCACGCATCGAATCGTGCGAGGCGTAGAACAGCCGGCCGAGAGCCTCCATGTCTCCCGCCCGCAGCACCTGCACGGCGGAGAGAACCCGCGCGTCCTCGGTCACGACGTGGCGCGCGCGCCTCCCGAGCGGGTCGGACAACCCCATGATCCTGGGCACATCCTGCAGGTCGAGGTCGCGGAGTTGCCCAACGCCCAACCGATCGGCCGCCTCCTCACATTCGGCGCGACGGGTCCGGTAGTCGCCCCTCGAATGGTTGTGCGCAACGCCTGAGTTGAGGACGATCAGCTCGACCGATGCGGGAAACGGCATCACCGCCCACTCGAGCGAGCGCGTGTCGAGAAACAGCGCCTGGCCGTCGCCGGCCAGCGTGCACGCCATCTGGTCCATCACCCCGACAGGCGCCCCCACGAACTCGTTCTCGGCCCGCTGTCCGAGCAGCGCCATCCGCACGTCTTCGATCGGCAGCGTGAACGCCTCGCGAAAGGCGCGCAGCAGCGAGATCTCGAGCGCGGCGCTGGACGAGAGACCGCTGCCGAGCGGCACCGTGGACTCGATCCGAATGTCCGCCCCGCCGACGTTGAATCCCTCCTTCGCCAGCACCCACGTGATGCCCTGCAGGTAGTCGGTCCACCGTCCGCGCCGCGACTCGGTACCGACGATGTACTCGAAGGGAACGGGCCTGCCGGCGTTGACGCTGAGTGCACGCACCGAGCCGCCAGACCGGTGTCCCAGTTCGACGGTCGTCCGCTGCGGGATCACGGTTGGAAGGACATAGCCGCCGTTGTAGTCGGTGTGCTCGCCGATCAGGTTGACCCGGCCTGGCGCGGAGGCGCGAACGGCGGGCGCCGAGCCGAAGAGCTGTTCGAACGTCATGGGTGTCGGCTCCGTGCTCTCGCGGTAGAGGGCCCGTTTTCGATTGACCCTCCTGAACGTCGTTGCCATTCTGCGACTGTTCGAGAGATCACCCTTCGCGCCACTGTCCGCGGGAGGCCCTGTAGATCAACGCATCCGAGCCGCAAGCGCGGCATCGCGGTTACTTCCTCACCGAATCCGCCGGCGAACCGGAAGCGGGCGAGCACGAGAGCCCCGAGGGTTTCATCTTCCGCGTTCGCCTGATCCGACCCCTTCGGCAGCGCGTGGCCGCCGCCAGGCGCACCACCATCCGCAGGCATCTCCGAGGCTCCGTGAACAGCGCCACCGATCGGCAGGCGAGGCCCTCACCGGTCAGAACAGAGATCGGGACTGGCAGCCATCGACCGGAAGACTTGCACCGCTGATCCAGCTTGCCCGAGGGGACGACAGGAACGCCACGGCGTTGCCGACCTCCTCGGGCCGTCCAAACCTCCCGAATGGCAACTCGCGGCGGATGAACTCGGCAATCCCGACAGGGTCTGCCTGCTGACGCGTCCACCAGGATCCGCCCGGGAACGAGATTGAGCCCGGCGCCACGCTGTTGACCCGGATGTTGTCGCGTGCCAGTTGCTGCGCCAGCGACTTGGCGAGGCTGATCTCCGCCGCCTTGACCGCGTTGTAGGTCATGCGGCCTCCCGATTCCCGCCCGTAGATCGACGCAATCATCACGATCGCGCCGCCGCCTCGCGCGCGCATCGACGGAACGGCCAGACGGCTGGCGCGAATCGCCGGATACAGCGTCGAGTCGAAGGCTTCCTGCCATTCCGCGTCGGACGTGTCCGTGATGCCAGCGCCCCTTGCCAGGCCGAGGTTGTTGACCAGGATGTCCACGCCGCCGTAGCGTGCGAGCAGGCGGGCGAACACGTCCTCGATGCCGGCGGGCGTGGCCAGGTCCGCGGCGATGGCCAGCACGGCATCGGCGCCGGACGCCACCGCCCGCAATTCAGCGGCAGCCTTGCTCAACTGCTCTTCACCCCGGGCGCAGATGCACACCCGGCACCCCTCGGCTGCGAGCGCGCGGGCGCTCGCAAGGCCCAGCCCACGACTCGAGCCGGTGACGAGGGCGACGTTGTCGGTCAGGTGCAGATTCATGGACGGCTCTCCGCTCTCGACTTCTGGCTCTTCACGGCAGAACCTGTGGTGTCCTGCGAAACGCGCCGCCGTGGCAGGTCGAGTATATCCCGGTGGCACAGGGCTTCGGTCCCATGCTCACCATCAGAACCGTGCGACGAGAAAGCGCGCCAGGGTGGCGTTGAACCTGCCGGGCTGTTCGAGATTCGACAGATGTCCGGCCTGGTTGACGACTGCCAGTTCGGCGCCGGGAATCTGCTGGCGGAGGCGACGCGCGTCGTCCACACCCGTGATCTGATCCTCTCCCCCGACGACGATGAGCGTGGGGCATGCGATGCGGGCCAGCAGCGGCGTCGAGTCGGGCCGAGATTTCAGTCTCTGGATCGCGCGGCGGATGCCGTCCACTGGCTGTGCGAGAGCCAGTTGCCGCACGCGCTCCACCAGTTCCGGCCTCGACGCTCTCGTGGTGGCGCCGAGCAGTCCCGGCCGCATCCGCTCGAACACCGCGGCCGCACCTCCGTCTGCGAGCGTGTCGAGCATGGCATCCCGGCTTGCGCGAGCCGTTTCGCCATCCGCTTCTGCCCGCGTGTCCGCGAGCACGAGGCCCCGCACACGGCCGGGGGCCAGCCGAAACAGGGCGAACGCCCCGTAGCCGCCCATCGAGAGGCCAGCGACGACCACGCGATCCAGCCCGAGGTCATCGAGGAGCGCGATGACGTCTTGCGCGTAGTCGTCGATCGACGCCGGGGCCGAGCTGTCGCCTGGCGACGACTGGCCGAACCCGCGCAGATCCGGTGCGAGAAAGCGCCACCCTGCCGGTACGGCAGCGAGTTGCGGCTGCCACATTGCCGCTGCGAGCGGAAAGGCGTGCAGAAGGACGAGAGTCCGCGGCGGCGCCACCGGCCCGGCCCCGACGACGTCCAGGTAACTGGTGACGCGTCCGTCATGCTGGAATTGCGCGCGCATATCGACCGCACGGCACCGGACAGAACAGAAAAGAGACGAAAGAAGACAGGTCGAGCCGGCGCGTCACGGTCCGGCGCGCGCGATTGCAAGATCCGTGGACCGCACGATCGCAGGATCTCATAATGGGTCCATGCTGACTATCGCAACTCTTGGCCTGGCCGCCTGCGGCGTCTACTCGATCGGGCTCGGTGCCGTCGATGCCTTCAGACCCTCGGGCCTGGACTGGTGGGCGGACCTGGCGCTGATCGTCGGCGGCCTGCTGCTGCTCCTGTCATCCGCTCTCGTGCGCGTGCGCATGCCGGGCGGCCTGGCGCTGGCCATGGGCGCCCTGCTCGCCCTGCAGGCGCTGTCGCTCCACAACGACATGCACTTCTACGGCGACATCCTCGTCGCGCCACAGGTGATCCGCGGGCTCCTGGCCGCAGCGCTCGCCGGCCTCGCGTACTTTGGCGCCCGCGGAAAGGACGGGTTGAGAATTGAAAAGTGAGACGTGAAGATCGAAAGACGTCCGGCTGCGCCGCACGGCCGCAGGGCGGCTATCAGGCGCAGCCGCTCGTGCTGCCGCAGTTCACGCACTTGTAGCAACTGCCGCTCCGCACCATGATCGACCCGCAAATCGTGCAGGGCGGGGCGTCTTCCTGGTTCTGAATGGTCGCAAACGGGGACGCCTTGCGCTCCGCCTCGATGCCGAGCGGCGGCAGCGTCAACTGCTCCGCCGTGTCCGTGCGGTCGGCCGGCGATCCGTTCTCCCGCCCGTTCACTCCCGCCCAGTACTGCGCCTCGGGCGACAGGAACTTGGTGGCCAGCCACCGGAACACGTAGTCGACGATCGACTTCGCGATCCGCACCTGCGGGTTCTTGGTCATGCCCGACGGCTCGAACCGGACGTGGCTGAACTTGTCCACCAGGACCTGCAGCGGCACACCGTACTGCAGCGCGTACGACACGGCCTGTGCGAAGGCGTCCGCGAACCCGGAGATCGTCGACCCTTCCTTGGCCATCACCAGGAAGATCTCGCCCGGCATCCCATCGTCGTAGAGCCCGACGGTGATGTAGCCCTCGTGGCCGGCAATCTCGAACTTGTGCGTGATCGCCTGCCGCTCGTCCGATAGCTTGCGCCGGATCGGCTTCGGCGCGACGCCCGACCCGGCCTTCGACTCAGGCACCTTGTCGCGCGAGGTGTTCAGCGGCTGCGTCCGCTTGCTGCCGTCGCGATAGATCGCAATCGCCTTCACGCCCAGGCGCCACGATTCGACGTACGCCTGCAGGATCTCGTCGACGGTCGCGTCCTTCGGCACGTTGACTGTCTTCGAGATCGCGCCCGAGATGAACGGCTGCGCCGCACCCATCATCCGGATGTGGCCCATGTGGTGGATCGATCGCGACCCGCGCGCCGGCTTGAAGGCGCAATCGAACACCGGGAGGTCCTTCTCCTTGAGGTGGGGCGCCCCCTCGATGGTCTCCATCTCGTCGATGTAGTCGACAATCGCCCTCACCTGGCTCTCGGTGTAGCCCAGCCGCGTCAGCGCTGGCGGGACCGTCTGGTTGACGATCTTCATCAACCCGCCGTCCACCAGCTTCTTGTACTTCACCAGCGCGATGTCGGGCTCGATGCCGGTGGTGTCGCAGTCCATCATGAACCCGATGGTTCCGGTGGGCGCGAGCACTGTCGTCTGTGCGTTGCGGTAGCCGAACTCCTCGCCGAGCTCCACCGCCTCGTCCCACGCCTCGACCGCGGCCCCGAAGAGGTCTTCGGGCACCAGCCCCGCGCTCACGTCCTTCATCGCGTCGCGGTGCTTCCGCATGACGCGGAGGAACGGCTCACGGTTGCGGTCGTAGCCGGCGAACGGGCCGCCGTGGTCGCGGGCGATGCGCGCGGACGTCGCGTACGCCTCGCCCGTCATCAGCGCCGTGATGGCCGCCGCGTAGTGCCGGCCGGCGTCGCTGTCGTACGGCAGGCCGCGCAACATCAGCAGGGCGCCGAGGTTCGCGTAGCCGAGGCCGAGCGGGCGGTACTCGTGGCTGTTCTTCTCGATCGCCTTCGTGGGATAGCTGGCGTTGTCGACCAGGATCTCCTGGGCGATGACGAGCGTGTCCACCGCCGCGCGGAAGCCGGCGACGTCGAACTCGCCCCGCGCGTCCACGAACTTCATCAGGTTGATCGACGCCAGGTTGCACGCCGAATCGTTCAGGAACATGTATTCGGAACACGGGTTGGACGCATTGATCCGGTCCGTGTTCGGGCAGGTGTGCCACTCGTTGATCGTCGTGTCGAACTGCATCCCCGGGTCGCCGCAGACGTGCGTCGCCTCGGCGATCATCCGCATCAGGTCGCTGGCCTTGTGGGTGTCCATCGGGCGGGCGTCCCTCACCGCCCGCGTCTGCCACGTCCCGTTGTCCAGCACCGCGCGCATGAAGTCGTCCGGCACGCGCACGCTGTTGTTCGAGTTCTGGAAGAACACCGATGAGTACGCCGCGCCGTTGAACGACCCGTCGTAGCCCGCGTCGATCAGCGCCCAGGCCTTCTTCTCCTCATCGACCTTGCACCTGATGAAATCGACGATGTCGGGATGGTCGGCGTTGAGGATGACCATCTTCGCCGCTCGGCGCGTCTTGCCGCCCGACTTGATCACGCCCGCGAAGGCGTCGTAGCCCTTCATGAACGACACGGGGCCCGAGGCCGTGCCGCCGCCGGCGAGCGACTCGCGAGACGAGCGGAGCGACGAGAGATTGGTGCCCGTGCCCGATCCGAACTTGAACAGCATCCCCTCGGTCTTGGCCAGCGTCAGGATCGATTCGAGCGTGTCCTCGACCGAGTTGATGAAGCAGGCGGAGCACTGGGGACGCTTCTCGATGCCGCAGTTGAACCAGACGGGGCTGTTGAACGCCGCCTTCTGGCACACGAGCAGATGCTCGAGATCGTCGCGGAACGCGAACAGGTCCGTCTCGCCGGCGAAGTACCCGTCCGTCTTGGCCCAATCCGTGATCGTGTCCACCACCCGGCCGATGAGTTGACGCACGCTCGACTCGCGGATCTCACCGGCCTTCGGCTGCAGCGGCCCGCGGAAGTACTTCGAGACGACGATGTTGGTCGCCTGCTGCGACCAGAACGCGGGCACCTCGACATCGCGCTGCTCGAACACCACCTCGCCCTTGTCGTTGGCGATGAGCGCGGTGCGGATGTCCCACGTGATTTCCTCGAAAGGATCCCGTCCCGAGAGAGTAAAGACCCGTGAACACGTCAGGCCCGGCGCCGCTGACGCTCCAGGCCGACCGGAAGGACGCGCGCTCTCTGGCGTCCGATTCTCGATGACCTTCGGCGAAGCTGGGGCCACGTCATGGGTCACGCCTCTCTGCATACCATCCTCCGAACCGGCGTGTCTGCGCCCCTCAGACACATCCCATTCATGCCATCCAGGCGACACCACAGGCCCTAAAGCCTTCGCAATATCGCCAATCTGAATCGACCCCTGCGTGCTCCTGCTCCGGGGCCGCCCGGTGCCAACGGGGCAGCCGTGGGGTCCAGGCCGACTGACTTCTCGTGAACACGACGGATAGCTGGGATCTACCCGCGGTGTGCGTTCACGGGAGAGCGTCAATATGGCCCGCGGTCAGGAGTTTGTCAAGCGGTGATCTACTAGATATTGTGCCTAGTTTTTAGGTCAGTCGCAAGACCTTGGGGAAATCAAAGGAATTCAAAACTTTCTGTCTCTTGCCCAAAATTGTCGCGCCTCTCGGGGCCTCAACGCTCGAGATTAGGGGTTGACAGCGGGCCGCATTCGGCCGACGAGGCTGGCCGCCAGGCCCGCGGCCTTTTCGGCCACCTTTGCGGCGAACACCAGGTTCTTCTCCTTGAGCGCCTGCTCGGCCTGCTCGATGAACCGCTTTGCTGTATCGTACTGCGACCTGGCGTCGGCGTTCAGAGCCAGGTAATCCACGCGGCGCAGGTCGCTCTGCGCGCGGGCCAGTTGGTCGCGTACCTGGCGCTCCACTTCGGCCTGCGTGGCCGGCAGCGCCTGCTGCAGGGTGGCGGTCGGCGGGGTTGCCGGGGGCGTGGGGTTCACGGTCTCGGCAACGGGCGGCGGCCCCTCGACTTTCTTCTCGCCGCGCGCGGGATCGGCCTTCGTGTCGGGCCGCGGTGAGGTCGGACGACGAGGCGGCTTCTGCTGCCGAGCCTCCGGCTCAGGCATGGGTGCCGGCGGCTGGGCCGGCTCCGGGTCTGGCGGAACGATGACGCGCGGAGGCGGCGCCGGCACCTCGAGCGCGGCCGGCTCCGGCTGGGCTTTCGCGCCTGCGGTCGCACAGCCGCCGGCCGCGAACGCCACGATCACCCCGGCAAGAAACACACGTCGCACAGTGACCATTCTATACCGGCGCGCCGTTACGCCGGTCACGATGCCTGGGGCAGCGACATGCGGAACGTCGTGCCCCGCCCTTCCGTGGATTGAACCTCAATCTCGCCGTCGTGCTGTTGCACGGTCCGGTAGACCATCGACAAGCCGATTCCGTTGCCCTTGTCCCGCGTCGTGAAATACAGGTCGAAGATCCGGCCGAGGTGCTCCGGCTTGATCCCGGTGCCCGTGTCTTCGACGCTGATGTCGACCCGCCGGCCGCGCGCCGCGGCGGCCGATATCCTCAGTGTGCCGCCATTCGGCATCGCCTGGCACGCGTTCAACGCCAGGTTGAGGAACGCCTGCCTGAGCATCGACGGATCGCCGCTGATATCGGGGACACGATCGAGTCCCTCGGTGATGACATTCACCTTCGCGTTCCTGCACTCCGGGCCGATCACTCGCACGACGTCGTCCACGAGTGACGACAACGAGATGGCCTGCAGCTTCAGGTCCTCCGACCGCGTGAACTTGAGGAACCCCTGCATCACCTGGTCGAGACGTTGAATCTCGCCGCCGATGATCCGCACGTGTTCCAGCGCGGGCCCGAGATCGGGACGTGAGCCTTCCGGGTCCGGCGCGGCGCCAGGAAGCGATGATCCTCCCTGGATGACGTCCGCCGGGGCCACACCCGCCCCGCCAGCGGCAGCCGGCCGACGCCGCCCCGCGCCGCCGGCGCCCAGCAGCTTCTGCTTGAGCAACTCGAGGTGGATCGTCATCGCGTTCAGCGGATTCTTCACCTCGTGCGCGACACCTGCCGACAGCCGCCCCAGGGCCACCAGCTTGCGCGAGTAGTTCAGCATCGACTGCACCTGGCCGAGCGCCTGGACGTCGCGCGCCACCAGCATCACACCCAGCATCTGCTGGTCGCGGTCCTTGATCGCGTGCGCCATCACCAGGCGCTCATCCCTCTCAGCCGGGGGCAGGCCGGCGCCGGCGGGCGCCGCCCGCGGAATCGCCGCCGCGACCGGACCGCTCGATTGTCTCTCGCCAATCGTCGCGTGCACCAGGTCGCGGTAGGGATGCCCCTCGGCCAGCAGGTCGTCAACCGCGCGCCCGAGCGGCTCCGGCGGCAGCGTCGCGAGCATCGCCGGGTTGGCGAATAGCAGCTCGCCGGCCGGGTTGAAGATCGCCACCTCGTCTTCCATGTGCTCGACCGCCGACTGCAGGTTGGCCTTCTGATCGGCCAGCTGCGAGCGATCGGCAGACAGCTGCGCGGTGACGATGTTGAAGAAGCTACCGAGTTCCCCGAACTCGTCCTGCTGCGGCAGATCCAGGCGGACGTCCAATTCGCCTCGGCCGAGGCGTGTCAACCCGCCTCTGATCACGTGGATCGGACGGAGGATCAGCCGCGCGAACGACGCGGAGACGGCGACGGCGATCAGCAGCGCGACGAAACCCGTGGCGATGACCAGCCACAGCTCCTTCGAGAACTCCTCGCGGACGAGCAGCGTCGACACGCCGATGCGGATCGTGCCGAACTTCGCGCCGCCCAGCAGGAGCGGCTGACGCACCTCCAGGGTCTCGCCGCCCGAGGAGTAGATGCTCAGCAGCTGCTGCAGGCCGCGCATCCTGATCAGGGTGTCCAGCTCGCCGGCCGGCGCCAGACGCTTTCCCTCGCGGCTCGGGTCCCACGCCGCCACAGCCACGTCATTCATGTTACAGATGGCCGCGTAGGTGACGTTTCGCGCGAAGGCACTCGACTCGAGGATCGCCCGCAGCCCGCCGTCGGCCTGGATCGCCGCCCACGGGTCGGCCTGGCCTGGCACGACGTTCTTGGCGCGCTGAAAGACCGTGTTCGCCAGCAGTTCGCCGCGCGATCGGCTCTCTTCGAGCAGGACGCGCGCCACGAACGTCACGTGGAGGAGGCTCAGTGCGATGACGGCGAGGCCGACTATGAGCGAGACGCCGCCGATCTGCTTGGCTTTGATGCCCAGGTGCACGCGCGGACCCTACTTCCTGAGCTTCAGGCGATTGAGTTTGTTGTGCAACGTCTTCAGGCTGATGCCCAGAATCTCGGCGGCGCGCGTCTTGTTGTCGCGCGTGTGTTCGAGCGTCATCTGAATCAGGCGCTTCTCGGCCTCTTCGACGGTCGTTCCCGGCGACAGCGACAGCGCGGGCTGCCTCGTCTCCCCCACCTGCACCAGCACGTTGGGCAGGTGCTTCGGCTCGATGAACTGGCCGTCGGCGAGGATGGTCGCCCGCTCGATCACATTCCGCAGTTCACGGACGTTGCCCGGCCAGTTGTACGACTCGAGGATCCGCATCGCGTCGTGGTTCACCGCGGCGATCGACTTGCCGTTGCGGGCATTGAACTCCGCGAGGAAGGACTGGATCAGCAGCGGCAGGTCTTCTTTCCGGTCCCTCAGCGGCGGCAGCAGCATCGTGAAGACGTTCAGCCGGTAGTAGAGGTCCTCGCGCAGCTTTCCATTGCGCACCGCCTCCGCCGGGTCCTGATTGGTCGCGGCAAGGACCCGGACGTCCACCCTCTGTTCCTGGCGGCCGCCAAGCCGTCGAAAGGTCCGCTCCTGAAGCACGCGCAACAGCTTCACCTGCGTGGCCGGCGTCATCTCGGCGATTTCGTCGAGGAAGAGCGTGCCGTGATCCGCCAGCTCGAAGCAGCCCTGCCGCCGCTCGGACGCCCCGGTGAACGCGCCCTTCTCGTGGCCGAAGATCTCGCTCTCGAGCAGCGTCTCGGGAATGGCCGCGCAGTTGATGGCGACGAAGGGCGCTGCCGCCCGCTGGCTCAGCTGGTGAATCGTCTGCGCCACCAGCTCCTTGCCGGTGCCCGAATCGCCACTGATCAGAACCGACGCCGATGTCGGCGCCGCCTGCTCGATGATCCGGTAGACCTTCCGCATCCCGGAACTGCTGCCGATCATCCGCCCGAACGCTCCCTGGTCGCGCAGTTGCCTCCGCAGCGCCTTCACCTCGCGCATCGTCTCCTGCCGCTCCACCACCTTCTGCAGGAGGATCTGGAGCCGCTGGGTATCGACCGGCTTGGTGAGGTAATCGTAGGCGCCGTCCTTGATCGCCTCGACCGCCGATTCGACGGATCCCTGCGCCGTGAGGAGGACGACGCTGATGTCCACGTCGTGCTCGCGAAGCGCCTTGAGCAGCGCGTGGCCGTCCATCCGAGGCATGACGAGGTCTGTTACGACGATCGCGGGACGGAACGAGGTGACCTTCTGCAGCGCCTCCACACCGTCCTCGGCGCTGTCGGCCAGGAAGCCCCAGGTGCGAACGAGCTCGGTCAGCCCCATCCGGGTCGCCGGGTCGTCTTCGACGATCAACACCCGCTCGACAACGGCGGACGCGTCGGCCGCGTCGGGCGGTTCGCTGGTGTGAGAGATGTCGATCACGAGAGCACCTCGCGTCTGCCGGTTCGTATTCGGGAAGCCCCGGATCCGAGTGTACTAGGTAATTCTTACATGGTCTACCCGGACAGTCCCTTCCCAGCGGAGCCGGGCCCCCGAGAGCGTCCATCGCGGGGTTACGAGGCGAATGCTCCGACCATCACCCGGTTTCGGCGAAACGGGCCCCGGAGCGGGACTTGCGCCACGGTGGATGACAGAGGACCTCATGCGAAAACCGATCCTCATTCCATGGCTCACGTCGTTCATGGTTGCCGGGCGCCATCAGCACGCCTCCGGATCGCTCTCGCCGCCCGCGCCCGGACGCGCAACCGCGCCGGTGGCCGCAGGCGATGCGCCGGACGGAACGGCCGTCCGGGACCCCGGCCACGACACTGCTCGCGCCGGTCACGGTTCGCGTGCCGGCGTGATACAGTCGAGTCGTGGTTCGGCCCCGTCTGATCGCGGTGATCGAAATCCTGGCGTGCTCGGGTTTCCCGACCCAACTGGTGATCGCCGGCGTCCTGTCGACCGTCGGGATCGGTCCGTTCGATGGCCGCGGCCACCTCGCCGCGCGTTATGTGTTCGCGGTGTCGCTACTCGATGCCGTAGCGCTCGTCGGCCTGGTCGCCTGGTTCCTGCGCGTCCACGGCGAACGGTTCTGGGAGGTCATGCTCGGGAACCGGCCGCCCGGCACCGAGGCGATGCGGGGCCTCCTGCAGATCCCGATCGTGTTCATGATTGTCGTGGTCGTGATGCTCACCATCGAGCACGTCCTGCCCTGGCTGCACAACATCTCGAAGAACCCGTTCGAGGGCCTGATTCGAAGCCCGGGCGAGGCCGCGATGTTCGCGTTCGTCGCCATCGTCGGCGGCGGCCTGCGTGAAGAGGTGCAGCGGGCGTTCATCCTGCGCCGTTTCGAGCAGCACCTTGGCGGAGGAAGGGCCGGCCTTCTCGTCTCGAGCCTGGCCTTCGGCCTCGGCCACGTCATCCAGGGTCGTGACGTGGCGGTGACGACCGCGCTCCTCGGGGCATTCTGGGGATTCGTCTACCTGAGGCGCCGGAGTGTCGCGTCCACCGTCGTCAGCCATTCCGGCTTCAACGCCGCTGAGATTCTCCGCTATGCGTTCTACGGCGCGTGACCGGCGGGATCCCTGCACGGACAGCCCGCACCACGGTATTTCGGTCAGCGTATCCCGGTGACGGGTGGCGAATAGCGCATTTCTACCTGGCCCAGCCGCCGGAGACGATCGAGCCATTCCGCGACCAGCGCGCGCCGCCGTTCTGCGGCCAGGCGCTGTTGCGCCTGTGATCGCACCTCCTCGAACGCCTCCAGCCGGCCGCCCCGCGTGAACTCGGCCGGGTGGTCGCGGTAGTATCGCTCGGTCTCTCCCGCGGTTGGTTGCGATGCCGCCTCGAAGCGTTGCTCCAGGTACGTCTCGATTCGCAAGTTGCCGGCCACGAGGGCCCGTAGCCGGCCGTCTGTCATCGCGGTCCGCCCCAGTGCCTGCTCGTACTGATCCGGGCTCGAGAACCGGGCCCGAATCTGCGCCATCCGACGTTCGAGGAGCGCGCGGTCGGGCTCCGGCGCCGAATAGCGGTCGACCTCGCCGAGCATCAGCTCGCGATTGACGAGGTACGCCAGCACGTCGGCCGTCGAGTCCGCCGCCGTCCCGGCAGGGACGAAGCCAAGCGTCTGGGCCGCGCGGACGTCGGACAGGGTGACCACGTGCGAGCCGACGACCGCCAGCACACGGTCGATGACCTCCGCGCCCGCGGACCCAGCCAGCCCGGCGAGAACAATGGCGATCACGGTGCGCGATAGGGTATGCATCCTAGAACGCCTGTCCGATCGTGATGTACCAGGCGAACCGGCTCTCGCGGGTCCCCTTCCCGAATGTGATGGGGTTCAGTTTCCAGGCCAGGTCCAGGCGCAACGGGCCCACGGGCGATTTCCACCGAATCCCGACGCCGGCGCCGCTGCGCAGCTCGCCGAGGCTGATCTCGCTCACCTTCGCGAACACGTTGCCCGTATCGACGAACGCCGCTCCGCCGAGCGATTTCTGCCGCCAGATCGGGAAGCGCATTTCGACGTTGAAGATGACCAGGCCGTTGCCGCCGTTCGACACGCCGTTCTGGTCGAGCACGCTGCGGGAGCCGAGTTGGTCCAGCGCGAATCCACGCACCGACGTGTCACCGCCCGCGAAGAACCGCTCGCTCGCTGGCAGTTCCTGTTCGATCACCACGACCTGGCCGCTCGGGTTCACGACCGTCAGCGGGAACCCGAAGGCAATGCCGAGCCGCACGCCGCCCGCCAGGACGGCGCCGCCGAGGGCGGGAAGCCGCTTGTACACGAAGCCCTGCCAGTTCCCCTTGATGAATCCGACCTCGGATCCCAGTGCCCGCGGAGCCACCGTCGCATCAAGGGCTGACAGAGTACCGCGCGTGGGCTCGAACGCATCGTCCCGGGTGCTGCGGATTGCCGAAGCGGAGACCGCCGAGAGCCTGACGCGGGAGAAGACCTTGTCCACGTCCAGCTGGCTCGCGGGATCGATCCGCTCGTTGAACAGCCGCGTTCGGCCGAACGAGTACCGGCCGGCGACGCTGAGCGACGGGCCGAAGCGGTGGCTGCCTTCCACGTAAACCTGGCGCCGGTTGAAGTCGAAGGTCGAGCGGATGGCCTGATCGATGGCGCCGGTGACGATGACGTCGATGGGCCCGTCCATGAATCGCGGCTCACGGTACGTGCCGAGGACGCGGTACTCGCGAAACCCGGAGCCGGAGTCCTGCACCGTGGTCGAACTCGACGTCGACGGCAGCGCGGCGGTATTGAACTGGTCGCTGGACCGGATGGCGCCGCGGATGAACAGGTCCACCGACCGATTTCTGCCCCAGAGGTTCCGGCGCCCGATTTCGAAGAATCCTCGCGGCGCGAGGTCGAATTTCTGCTCCGGCAGGCCGGTGAGTCCATTGGTTCTCAGCCGGAGCGCGCCCTCGAGGCCACCGCCGTACCCAATCGTGTTGACCGGGGCCTCCTCGACGGTCACGACGACGTCGCGCCGGCTGTCGGTGTTCCGTTCGAGCGGCGTCACCTGTACCTTCCGGAACAGGCCGAGCGCGCTCAGACGACGCTGCGCGCCGGCGAGGCCGACGAACGACAGCGGCATCCCGGGCTGCAGGCCCATCTCGCGCACGATCGTGGCGGTCTTCGTCCGGAGGTTACCGACGATCAGCACGTGATCGATCAGGCTCTGCGGGCCTTCCTCCACCACGAACCGCAGGGTGAAGCGCGTACCGTCCTGGCTGAATCCCTGCGGCACGGTCACGGTCGCCTGCTGATAGCCTTGCGCCTGATACTGGTAGAGCACCGCCTCGCGATCGTTCTCGATCTGAGGCTGATAGAACGGGCCGTTCACCTGCGACCCGATGGCCTGCTGAAGAACAGTCAGCGGGACCGCGGACACGTGCTCGAATTCGATGCCACTGATCGTCGTCCGCGGCCCCTCCGCGATCGCGAACTGCACGACGAGTTGTGTCGGGTCGGCACCCGCCGGCACGGCGCTCGCCGTCACGCCGGCCGTCCGGAATCCCTGTCGTCGATACAGTTCCCGGATCGCGCCCGCGTCGGCATCGACCCGCGCCTTCACGAACCACTGCCCGCGCTCCACGCGCAGCGCCGTTTGGATCTCGGCGCGGGGCAACTGCTGGTTGCCGGACACCTCCACTCCCGCCACGCGATACTGCGGGCCCTGCGTGACGGTGAAGACGACCTGCAGCTGGCCCTCGCCGCGCGGCTCGCGGGTGAACGGCGCCGCCCCGTCCCGGTATCCCCGGGCGCGCAGCTCGTCCTCGATGCTGCGCTCCTGGTTCTCGAGCACGTCCTCGTCGAGGACGCCTTCCCGAAGCAGGGCCATGATCTCCGCGCGCCGCTTCTCGGGCAGCGGATCGCCGCGGAACGTCACGGTCACGTGCGATCCCCGGGCCATCCGGACCGTCACGTCCACCTGTTCCCGGTTCGACGAGTACGCGACGTCCGGTTCCACCTTGGTTTCGAGGAAGCCCTTCGCGCGCAGGTCCTCGACATATCGCGCGACCGCCGAGTCGAGCCCCACGCGATCGAATCGCGCACCAGCCTGGAGCCCGAGCAGGAGGAGCACTGGCCCGGCGTTTCCGTCGGGCGCGCCTTCGACCTGCGCGGTCCCGACCCGAGCAGGCTGACCCGCGCTCACCTCGAAGGTCAACCGGGTACGGTCCGGGTTGTGCATCACCTCGGTCGAGGGCCGCACGGTCGCCTTCAGGAACCCGTGGTCGCGGCACAGTCCTTCGAGCATGGCCGCGATCTCCCCGGCGCGGGACACTGGGGGCGACGCCGAATAGCGGTCTTCGACCGCTGCCCGAAGTTGTCGCACCGGCAGGCCAAGGTCGCCGCGAAACTCGATCGACTTGACGGCGTGAACGGGCATCATGTCGTAGACGAGGACGATGCCGCGCGGCGTGATCTGCGCCTCCACCTTGACGTCCTCGAACCGGGCCAGCGCCATCAGGAGAATGATGCTTTCGCGCGCGGCCGCCGTCGTCAACACCGCGCCCACCTTGGTCTCGAGCACACCTGCGACGTCGGCATCATGGATCTCGCGGCCTTCGACCAGCAGGCGCACCTCGGCAATCGGCTTCCCGAGAAACTGGTCCAGCGACGACGCGGTGGCCGGCGGCTGCGCGCGCGATGCCGCGGCCGCGAGGATGATGGTGAGAGCGGCGAGGACCGAGGCCCGGATGCGCATCAGAATACGTGCCTCACCCGCACGTCGAGCGCGTACGTGCCGTCCTCGTTGCGCGAGAAGATCCAGGAGAGGCGATCGTTCTGATCGTACTCGAGGAGGATCACCTGGTCCGCTCCGCCGGGCGTATTCAGGCTGCGCGAGAACGTCAGGTAGACCTTGTTGGAGATCCGCTTGCCCACCGTGAGCCGGGCCGTCGGGTTCAGGCGCTGGTACGGATCGTACCCGACATTCGGCGTGATCTGGAAGGTGTCGAGGCCGAACGTCTGCTCCACAGCGCGCGTGAAGGGTGCCGCGACGACGCCCACGGCCGCCTGCTGCAGCCGTGACGTGGCCAGGCTGCGCTGGCTCTCCTCGCGCTGCAGCGTGCGCAACTCGGCGTCCCGGGCCTGGGCGCTCGCGGTGTCGCCGCCGAACAGCAGTGACAGGATCTCCACCTGTGACAGCGGGGGGTCGGACGTGATCGAACTGCCGAGTCCATTCACCGTGCCCACGAGCTGGACGTTCACGACATAGGTCTGGCCCGGGACGCGGACGAGCGTCTCGCCGCTGAGGTCGAAGAACGGCTCGATCTTCGTCGGGTTCGAGAACTCGATCCGGCCGCGCCGCACCATGTACCGGTGGCCCTCGAAGAACACCTCGCCGCGCTCCACGTCCGCCCCCCCGAACAGCAGCGGGTGCTCGTAGGTGCCGCGGAGCACGAGGTCGGCACTCGACACGATGTGGGCCATGTTGTTCTCGACCCTCAGCGACGAGGGAGCCTGGATCCGGACGTCGAAGCGGACCGGCAGCCCCGGCCCGGGAGCCGGCGCCGGAGCCGGTCCGGACGATCGGCCACCGGCCAGCTCGATCAGCCCGGGGCTGATATCGATCCGTTTGTCGTAGAGCGCGTTCTTCACGGTCACGGTGCCGCGCAGCGTTGGCGCGGCCATCGTTCCCACCAAGTCGAGCTGCGCGTCGACGGTGGACCGGAACCCCTCCGGGTAGCGGAACTCCATGCGCTCGCCGGTGGCGGTCAACGACAACTGGCCAAGCGCGAAGCCGTTGATCTCGCCCCAGCCGCCGAACTGCACCTTGCCGCCGGCCTCCTGGGCTGTCAGATCCTCGAGCCCGATTCCGTCG
>DASVIS010000163.1:0-1986 GCA_036381995.1 Vicinamibacterales bacterium
TCATCAACGGGTTCCTGGCGCCCGGCTTCGAGCGAGTGAAGGCGTCGCTCGCAGCCCACTACCCGGACGTGTTCGCCATCCTCGGCAACGACGACCCGCGGTTCGAAGAAGCCGCGATGCTCGACGTGGCGACGCGCGGCCTCTGGCGATATGCGCACGATCAGCGGATCGAGTGGCGCGGCTACACGGTCTTCGGATACGCCTGTATTTCGCCGACGCCGTTCCGCCTGAAGGACTGGGAACGGTACGACGTGTCCCGATACGTGGACCCTGGTTGCTCGTCGCCCGAAGAAGGGTGGCGGACGGTGCCAATCGCGGAATCCGAGATTCGCTACGGCACGATTCGGCAGGACCTCGAAGCACTGGCGGGCGATCGGTCGCTGAAGCGGGCGATCATGCTGTTCCACAGCCCACCTTACAACAGCGCGCTCGACCGTGCCGCGCTCGATGGCCTGTCGATCGATTTCGTACCGCTCGACGTGCACGTCGGCAGCATCGCCATCCAGCGCTTCATCCAGCAGCGGCAGCCGCGCATCACGCTGCACGGTCACGTGCACGAATCGGCGCGGATCACCGGGGAATGGGCCACGCAGATCGGGGACACCTACGCGTTCTCGGCCGCGCACGACGGCCCAGAACTGGCGCTGGTGCGCTTCGACCCGGAGGAGCCAGGGGCGGCCACCCGCGAGCTGAGGTAGAGCGTTTTCTGCCTCGAGGGGCTTACCGCCATCGTTCGTCCTGCTTTTCGTACCTCTTGAGATCCTCTCCGAGCGCCTTCATGCGCGCGGTCCAGAAGCGCTGATAGTTGTCCAGCCATCGAGCGATTTCGCGCAGGGGTTCTGCGTTCAGCCGGTAGACGCGCCAGCGGCCTGCGCGGCGTGCCGAGACGAGGCCGGCGCGTCTGAGAATGGCGAGCTGCTGCGACACGGCGGGCAATGTCATGTCGAACGACTCGGCGAGGCTGTGGACGGTTTGCTCGCGGCTGCTGAGCTTGTCAAGCAGTGTGCGGCGCGCGGGACTTGCCACCGCCTGGAAGACATCGTCATGAGCGAGAGGTCGCGCCATATTGTGTCATATTATACATAAGTTAAGTCTTAAACGAACATTGACTCGGCGATTGTGCCGGTGGTACAACTCTGAGGTCGGAGGCCCCCGGGTCAGTTGGTGTACACGTCGTCTTCATATCAAGGAGAAACGGAATGGCGTCGAACTACGTGAAGGATTTGCTAGCGGAAGTCAAGGCGAAGAACCCCGCCGAGCCCGAGTTCCACCAGGCGGTGACGGAGGTCCTCGAATCGCTCGATCCCGTCCTGCAGCGCAGGCCGGAGTACCGCAAGAACAGGATTGTCGAGCGGGTCCTCGAGCCGGAGCGGGTGTTTATGTTCCGGGTACCGTGGCTCGACGATCAGGGCAACGTCCAGGTCAACCGTGGCTTCCGCATCCAAATGAACAGCGCCATCGGCCCCTACAAGGGCGGCCTGCGCTTCCATCCTTCGGTCAATCTCGGCATCCTCAAGTTCCTGGCCTTCGAGCAGGTGTTCAAGAACTCGCTCACCACCCTGCCCATGGGCGGCGGCAAGGGCGGCTCGGACTTCGACCCGAAGGGGAAGAGCGACAACGAGGTCATGAAGTTCTGCCAGAGCTTTATGAGCGAGTTGTTCCGCCACATCGGTCCGAACACCGACGTCCCCGCCGGTGACATCGGCGTGGGCGGCCGGGAGATCGGCTTCCTGTTCGGCCAGTACAAGAGGCTGCGGAACGAGTTCACCGGAGTGCTGACGGGCAAGGGCCTGGGCTGGGGCGGCTCGCTGATTCGCCCGGAGGCGACCGGCTACGGCGCCACCTACTTCGCGGCCGAGATGCTGAAGACCCGCAACGAGACGCTCGAAGGGAAGACCTGCCTCGTGTCGGGCAGCGGCAACGTCGCGCAGTATACCGTCGAGAAGATCACGCAGCTCGGCGGCCGCGCCGTCACGTTGTCGGATT
>DASVIS010000164.1:0-40548 GCA_036381995.1 Vicinamibacterales bacterium
TCGGCATGGCGCTGGCGGCGGCGTCCCGCCTGGCCGCACCCGAGCCCGACGCCTCGCTCAAGCTGGCGCTCTCCGGGTTCGCCAACGGCACCGTCTGGCTTGTGTTCGCGGCGTTCATGTTCGCGCTCGGGTACGAGCGCACCGGCCTCGGCAAACGGATTGCGTTGATGTTGGTTCGGCGGCTGGGAGGCCGCACGCTGGGCCTCGGCTACGCGATCGTGCTCTCCGACCTGGTGCTCGCGCCGTTCACCCCGTCGAACACCGCCCGCAGCGCGGGGACCATCTTTCCGATCATCCGGAACATCCCGCCGCTGTACGACTCGCAGCCGGGGCCGACGGCCCGCCGGATCGGCGCGTACGTCATCTGGACGGAGTTTGCCGCGACGGCGGTCACCAGCTCGATGTTCCTCACCGCCCTGGCTCCCAACCTGCTCGCGCTCGGCCTGGTCGAAAAGACCATCGGCTATCGATTCTCGATGGGGGAGTGGGTGGTCGGGTTCCTGCCAATCGGCCTGCTGCTGATCGCCGTCCTGCCGTGGCTCATCTACAAGATCTATCCCCCGAGCGTCACGGGCGGCGCCGAGGTGCCACGGTGGGCCGCTGCCGAGCTGGCAAAGATGGGCCGCGTCTCCCGCAACGAGCTGACCATGGCCTCGCTGGCGCTCGTGGCGATCTCTCTATGGATCTTTGGCGCAGGCGTCATGGAGGCGGCGACCGCCGCGCTCATCGTGATCTCGCTGATGCTCCTGCTGCGCATCGTGACGTGGCAGGAGATCCTCGCCAACAAGGATGCCTGGAACGTGCTGGTCCTGCTGGCGACGCTGTTCGGGCTCGCCGAGGGTCTCAACAAGGTGGGATTCGTTACCTGGTTCGCCAACGGATCGGCGGCCGCGCTCGTTGGCCTCTCGCCGACGGTCGTGATGGCGGCGCTGGTGGCGGTGTTCTTCCTCGTCCACTACATGTTCGCGAGCATCACCGCGCACGTCACGGCGATGCTGCCGGTCGTGCTCGCGGCCGGCGCAGCGGTCCCCGGCGTCCCGGTGAAACCGTTCGCGCTGTTGCTCTGCTACTCGCTGGGGATGATGGGCATCATCACCCCCTACGCGACGGGTCCGGCTCCGGTGTTCTACGGGAGCGGCTACGTGTCCCGGAAGGAGTTCTGGACGCTCGGCCTGATCTTCGGCCTCCTGTTCCTGACCGCCCTCGTCGGCATCGGGACACCATACCTACTGTATCTCTACCCCTGAACGCGCGCCCTTCGACGAACTCAGGACGGCCCGAGACTCTCGATGGCCGCAGCGAGTCGACAGGCGGCGTCAGGCTTGCGGCTTCCGGGCGCGAATGAAGCCGCTGTAGAAGCGGCCGTCCACGAGCGGTGCCATGGCGTCGACGTCGAGCCCGTGGCCGCCCAGGAAGTCGCGGGCGTCGTCGACCTTGTAGACCCGGGTCGGTTCGATCGAAATGTCCTCGAAGCCGGCCGCGGCCAGCTTCTGCCGATAGTCGTTCTCGTCCAGCGCGCCAGCCAGGCAGCCAATCCACAACTCGACGTTCTTCCGGATCGCGGGCGGGATCTCGCCGCGCACCACGACATCGGATACCGCGACGCGGCCGCCGGGTTTCAGCACGCGGAACGCCTCGGCCAGCACGCGGCTCTTGTCGGCCGACAGGTTGATGACGCAGTTCGAGATGATCACGTCCACCGTGTTGTCCGGCAGCGGGATGTTCTCGATCTCGCCCTTGAGGAACTCCACGTTGGTCACGCCGGCCTTGCGCTGATTCTCCTGCGCCAGCGCCAGCATCTCATCGGTCATATCGAGGCCGTAGGCCTTGCCGGTCGGCCCCACGCGCCTGGCAGAGAGGAGGACATCGATGCCGCCGCCCGACCCGAGATCGAGCACGACCTGGCCCGGCTCGAGGCGCGCGAGCGCCGTGGGATTGCCGCACCCGAGCGAGGCGAGCACCGCTTCAGCCGGCATGCCGGCCGTCTGCTTCTCGTCGTACAGGTTCGCGGTGATGGGGTCGACGGCGCCGATCGGCCTGGCCGCTTCGCTCCCGCAGCACCCGCACCCGCACGAGGTCTTGCCCTCGACGACGCGCAGCGCCGCCTGGCCGTACTTCTCTTTCACGATTTCCTTGATATCAGGCATGAGAATCTCCCTCCCAACTAACACGCTTTGCAGAACTCGAGCATCGTTCGCGGTGCGACCGCCTTGTTGCGCGTGCAGCATTCCGCGTAGAGGAATGTCAGCAGGGCGCGGAGGGCCTCGGTGTTTGCCGTATAGCGGAGGAACGTACCCTCCCGGGTCATGGTGACGAGGTCTTCGTGTCGCAGTTTCTCGAGGTGATGAGACAGCGTCGATCCGGCCATGCCGAGCGCCGCCTGGATGTCACCGACCACCAGCCCTTCCGGGTGGGCCGAGAGCAGCAGCCGCATGATCTGCAGGCGCGACTCGGCTCCCATTGCCGACATCATGTCGGCATAGCGGGCGATGTTCTCCTCTGTGCGCTTGGTCATCACGATCTGTATTTCTATCATTCTAGAAATACGGATGTCAAGCGCCGGGAGTTCCCGGCCCGGTACGACGGTGCCGGCGGGCGACGGCCTGGGCCTCCCGCTTCCTTCGTCGCCGGTTGCGGACGCGTTGAGGCGCCTGGAGGCCGATGGGGTGGATCTCCTCGCGTGCGGCACCTGCCTCGACCATTTCCGGATTCGTGGTGCAACCGCGACCGGCCGAACCGAGTCATAATGAAACAGGAGGCATCCGACACGACTATGACCCGACAGGATTCTGCAACAGGCCGTCGCGTGGCCGCGCTGGCGCTGCCGGCGCTGGCATGGCTGATGGGATCGTCGCTGACGCTGGCCCAGGCCGGTGTTCAGGCCCAGCCCCCTCCGCTCCCGGTGCCTCAACTGGCGGGACGATGGGAGTTGAACGTCCAGGCAAGCGATCCGCCGAAGTCCAGGGAATCGCTCTCGGGTGAGGGCGAGGAAGGCCGCCGTGGCGGCGGACGTGGCGGCGGACGCGGCGGCGGACGGGGTGGCGGGATGGGCGGCCGCGGCGGGATGGGCGGCGAGGGGGGGCGCGGCGGCGGGCAGCAGGAATCGAGCGCGGCCCGCGAGGAGATGGATCGCGCACTCGAGGCGCCGCGCGTCCTCCTCATCGTTCAACACGAGACCAGCCTCAGCCTGACCGACGAAGAAGGACGCGTGGTGTCGCTGAAGCCGGACGGCACCAAGGTCAAAGAAGAGCAGGCTGGGGCGTCGATCGAGCGGACGACAAGGTGGGACGGTCGGTCTCTCGTCACCACGACGAAGCTGAGCAACGGCGCAAAGGTCACGCAGACGTTCACGAAGGTCTCCGAGGGCCTCCAGTTGGTCGTCGTCACGAAGATCGAAGGCGGGCGCCTGCCCAGGCCGCTCGAAATCAAGCGCGTCTACGACCAGCCCTTCCAGGAGAGCTGACAGGCCATCATGAAGTACCGCTCGACGATCGTTCTCTATGTTTCACTCCTGGCATTTGTCGGCTTTGGCCTCGGACTGGCCGGACAGGCCCGGCCGCCGGCAACGGCCGGCGCCATCAGGTTCGAGGTCAGCCTTCCCGCACAGGCGGGACCGGGGCCGATCGACGGCCGACTCCTCGTCATGATCTCGACCGACGATCGCGATGAGCCGCGCTTCCAGATCGATGACAGCCCTTCGACGCAGGTGATTGCCGGCGTCGACGTGGAGGGCTTGCAGGCGGGCGGCCGTGCCACCGTGGACGCCGACGCCGCGACCTACCCGATTGACAGCCTGGCGCAACTGCCCACGGGCACGTACACAGTGCAGGCGCTGTTACAGCGCTACGAAACCTTCCATCGGGCGGACGGCAAGACCGTCAGGCTGCCGATGGACCGGGGTGAGGGACGCCAGTGGAACCGTGCGCCGGGAAACCTCTACAGCACGCCGCGGAAGGTCATGCTCAGCGCCGGGCACGGCGGCGCGATTGAAATCTCTCTCGACAAGACCATCCCGCCGATTCCTGACCCGCCGGAAACGAAGTACATCAAGCACGTGCGGATTCAAAGCGATCGGCTGACGAAGTTCTGGGGTCGCCCGATGTATCTGGGCGCACACATCCTGCTGCCGCACGGCTTCGCGGAGCACCCCGAGGCCCGATACCCGCTCGTGATCGACCACGGGCATTTTCCCTACACCTTCGAGGGGTTTCGCGAGGAGCCACCGGACCCGTCGCTGAAGCCCGACTACTCGGAGCGGTTCCACTGGCCCGGCTACAACAGGACGCAGCAGGAGCTGGCTCACCAGTTCTTCAAAGACTGGACGGGGCCGGGCTTCCCGCGCTTCCTCCTCATCCAGATTCAGCACGCGAACCCCTACTACGACGATTCCTACGCGGTGAACTCCGAGAACCTCGGTCCGTACGGCGACGCCATCAACGAGGAACTGATTCCGCACATCGAGCGCACGTTCAGGGGGCTCGGGCAGGGATGGGCGCGCTTCATGTACGGCGGGTCGACCGGTGGGTGGGAAGCGCTGGGTGTGCAAGTGTTGTATCCCGATTTCTACAACGGCTGCTTCGCCGCCTGTCCCGATCCGATCGACTTCCGCCAGTACACCGTCGTCGACATCTACAGCGACCGCAACGCCTTCTTCACCGAAGGGCGCTGGCGGAAGATCCCGCGCCCCGGTTTTCGCAACCACCTCGGCCACATCAGCACGACGATCGAAGCGATGAACCGTCTCGAACTGGTGCTCGGAGAGAAGGGGCGGTCGGGCGGTCAATGGGACATCTGGCAGGCGGTGTTCTCACCGGCCGGCGCGGACGGCTATCCGAAGCCGATCTTCGACAAGCGCACGGGGGTCATCGACCGCGACGTAGCCAACTACTGGCGCGATCACTACGACATCGGTCATATCCTTCGTCGCGACTGGAACACGCTCGGTCCGAAGCTTCGCGGCAAGATTCACATCTACGTGGGCGAGGCCGACAGCTACTTCCTGAACAACGCCGTCTACCTGGTCGAGGACTTCCTGAAATCGACGAAGACGCCTCCGTACGAGGGCGTGGTCGACTACGAGCCGCGCGCCGAACATTGCTGGAACGGCGACCACACGCAGCCGAACGCGATCTCCCGCCTCCGCTACGCGCAGATGTTCGCACCGAAGATCGTCGAGCGGATTCTCGCCACCGCCCCTCCGGGCGCGGACGTGAAGAGCTGGCGGTACTAGGGCTCACTGCGGCGCGCATTCCTGGCACTCGTCGTCCGCCGTCAGCGCCTCGGGTGGCGTGAGGAGGTCGCAGACGCGACATTGGCGGTACTTCGATCGGCGCGAGTCGCGCGCGGCGCGGATGAGCGTCTGCAGGGCGAGGATTGCGTGCACCTCGGGCATGCGCCGCCAGTGCACGGTGCCGAACGTAATCGGCCGGACGACGGCGTCGTGCGGACCGTCCCACTCGACGGCGTATTCCGACACGGTGGCTCGCAGGCGCGTGAGGTGGACGATGACTTCGCCCGGGTGTCCGCCGACGAGCACCAGCGAGCCGTCGCGCACGTGATCCTGCTCGACCGGTTGCGGAAGCTCGTGCGTCACCGAGACCTGCAGGCTCTCCCATTCCAGTCTGTCAGCCATCGACACTCCTTGTTCCAACACCACCACGATACTCCTGCGGGCTGAAGTGGCGCGCATTGTGACGGCCAAGGCGGATGTTTACGCCGACGGCGCGGGATGTCGTGACGGCCGATGGGGTGGCGGTGCGCTGGCGATGGCCGGCTGTTGGGGAAGTCGAGCCGCCTGCAAGGCGGCTCTCAGAGAAGAGGCCGGGCCCGACCGGCCAGCGTACCGCCCGGGCCCGGGGTCTTGCCCCTAGAAGCTGAAACGAGCCTGCAACTGGATGACGCGCGCCGCGACGTTGGTGCCCGTGAGCCGCCCGAACGTCGTGCTGTTGATGTTCATGTCGCCGGAGAAGAACTCTACCGAGTTCAGCAGGTTGAACGCCTCGGCGCGGACTTCGACGATGTAGCGTCCAAACCTGATCCGCTTGGAGAGTGACGCGTCCACCGTCGTCGTCGCCGGCGCATCGAACGCGAGTTGCTCGAGCGAGCCCACGTTCCCCGCAGTCGGGTTGAAGAACACCTGTCCCGCGAACCCAGCCGAGTTGGTCAGAGTGTCCGTCCCCACCGCACGCCCCGTGTTCGGGTCGACGACCGATGGGTCGATCCAGAAGATCCGGCCGTCCGGCAACTTCGTGATCTTGAACAGCGCAGTGATCTGCTCAGGCGTCAGGGACGTCAACGCTGTCTCGTTGGCGGACCGGCCAACGCGGTTGAACGTGCCGCGCGGCGCCAGGATGCTCAGGGGGTTGCCCGTCTGCCAGTGCAGGATCGCGCTGATCTGCCAGTCGCCGAGAACCGCGTTGCCGATACCGCCCGAGTTCAGCCACCGCTTCCCCTGGCCGAACGGCAACTCGGCGATGATGTTCGCGTTGATCATGTGGGTGATGTTCCACGCGGATCGCGCCTCGTCGAGCTGCGGTCGGTTGTTGTCGAGATAGGTCTCCAGACGGTTCTGTGCGTTGCCACCGCCGTTCGCCCGGGTGTGCGCCCACGTGTAGTTCAACGCTCCCGTGATCCCCTGACGCATCTCGCGGCGCAGGTCGATCTGCAGCGCGTTGTAGTTCTGCCAACCCAGGTTCGTGACGCCGACCGACGAGTAGATGCCTCCGTTCGGATAGAAGGCGGCTAGCGCACCCGCCACGCGGCTGGTCATGTAGAAGTCCGCCAGCGACCCCACCTCGTTCTGCTGGATGTTCGTTCGCACCGTGGAGTTGGTGAGGAAGCCGCCGCCGAACGTCGGGAGCACCGTGAGCGGCTGACTGCCCGCGACCGTTGCGTCGTACGCGGGATTGAAGAGCCCCTTGGCGGCGAGCGCCAGGAACCCGTTCGCCCGTGCGCGCGTGAAGTCGTCGAGGAACGTCTGTGGGATGGCGACCTGGTTGTAGTCGATAGCCTTCCAGATGTCGCGTCCGAACGTGCCGACGTAGCGCGCTTCGCCGGCGAAGCCCCACTTCAGCTCGTGCTGAATCCCGATGGACACCTGATGGACCTTCGGCTGCGTGATGTTCGGATCGATGATGCCCATCGACCCCGTGGCGCTGACGGCCATCTGGTCGGCGAGCGTCCGGACCGGCTTGAAGACCGGGGTCGGCACACTCGGGATACCTCCGCCGATCGTCGTCGTCTGATTCGACAACGTCGCACCGGTCGACAGACCGGCGTTGAAGCCCATCGCGGCCTGGCCGACGGTGACGCTCTCCTCGTTCACGAACGTGAGCGAGTACCCGCCGCGCACCGACGTCCTGCCGTCCTTGAACACGTCCCAGGCAAAGCCGATGGTGGGACCGAAGTTGTTGCGGTCAGGACTGTAGATGCCGCCGTTCACGAAGGTGACCGTGGCATTCGGGTTCTTCAGCACGTCAGTGTAGCTGCCACCATTCAGGACGGGGAAGAAGCCCAGATTATTGTCCTCCCTGAGCGGGCTGTAGTACTCCCACTTCAGGCCGGCGCGAATCGTGAAATTCGGCTTCAGTCGCCAGCTGTCCTGGATGTAAGCCGCGATGTTGTTCAGCGAGAAGTTCCGGTCGCTGAACTGGCCCGACACGAATCCGGACGTCTGGTCCTTCACCTGGAACGTCTGGGTCATGTTGCTGATCCGGCCGGTCAGGAGCGCCAGCGCCGTGTTCGCGTTGGCGAGGTCGCCACTCGCAATCCCGCCGGGGAACATGCTGGCGTTCAATTGGGTCGCCGTCGACGCAGAGCTGAATCCCAGGTTGACCGTCGGAATCGTCCCCTCGTAGTTGTACGGATTGACGTGGATCTTCTGCCAGCTCGCCCCCATCTGCAGCGCGTGGTTGCCCCACGACAGGTTGGCGTTGTCGTTGAACTGGTAGGTGTTGGTGTAACGGCCCTGCGGCAGGAAGCTGACATCCGGATTCTGGATGTAACCCGACATCAACTGCACCGCCTGGCCGCTGTACCGGGCTGTCCCATACTGGAAGTTGCTGTCGAACCTGACGGGCGCCAGGTTCATGCCGACACGCACCTCGTTCTGCAGCCTCGGCGACGCCATCCAGCGCCACGCCCCCACGGCCCGCTTGACCGGCGAGCTCGTGAACACCAGCGGCCTGTCCGGACTCGTGAAGTCCAGGTCCGGGCGGTCGTCGGTATCCCTCGAGTACGTGACGATCGCCTCGATGTGGTGATTGGCCGACACCTCCATGTCCACGCGGCCGCCGAAATAGTCGCGCGTCGTGAGCCGCCTCTGGTTGAACCGGTACCCGGCCGTGTTCAGGACCTGGCCGGCCTTCGAGTTGCCGACGTCGTAGTTGTTGACGTTCGACGCCGTGGGGATTCTCGACAGGACGTCCTTGTAGAACGCCGCGTCGCGCGTGGAGTTGGTCGCCGTGAGGATGTTGACCGAGCGTAACTGACCGTCAGTGCCCACGTACCGGAACACGCCGTTGTAGAAATCGTCGTTCGCCGCAATGGTCAGGTTCTGCGCACCCGCCTGCCGCTGACGGAACCCTTCGTAGTAGCCGAAAAAGAAGATCTTGTCCTTCTTGATCGGACCGCCGAGCCGGAAGCCAGGCTGGTTTCTCTTCAACGCCGGCTTCGGGACGCCGGACTTGTTGTTGAAGAAGCTGTTCGCCGACAGCGCCGAATCGCGGTTCGCCCACCAGGCACTGCCGCGGTACTTGTTGGAGCCCGACGGCGTGATCATCCGGACCGTCGACGCCCCGCCGGCCGTGTCGGCACCCGACACCGAGGTCGTGATGGAGATCTCGGCGACGCTGTCCGAAGAGGGCCGGTTCGGAAGGAAGTCCAGCGAGTTGGTGCGGATGAAGTTGTCCTGGATGTTGATGCCGTCCTGCGTTATTTGGGTCCAGGTCGGCCGGCCGCCGTTGATGCCGGTATTCATCCTCGTGGCGACGCCCGGCACCCCTGCCTGCATGCGGATGAGAGCCGTGATGTCACGGCCGTTGAGCGGCAGTTCCAGCACCTGCTTCTGCTGGACCGTCTGGCTCACCTCAGGTGTCGTCGTCTGGACCAGGGTGGTGCCAGCCGTCACTTCCACCGTCTCGGCGATGCCCCCCACCTCCAACTTCGCCGTGATCGAGTACTCCTGGCCGGCGTTCACCTGCACGTTCGCGAACGTGACGGTCTTGAACCCGGTCAATTCGACCGTGACCTTGTAGAGCCCGGGCTGCAACTGGGGGAACACGAATGCCCCGGTTCCGGTCGTGACGGTCGTGCGTGTCTCGTTGGTCTGTTGGTTGACGAGCGTGACGGTCGCCCCCGGCAATACAGCGCTCGACGTGTCGAGCACCGTTCCGGCGAGACGACCGAGAGAACCCTGGGCCATGACCCCGCTGGGCGTACCGACGAGCAGCAGGAGCACGGCCAACAACGCGCCGCACCGAACGCCGTTTATCCTCATGATTCCTCCTCACGTAACGTGACCGCACAGGCGGATCGACCGATGCCAGCCGCCGACTGGACACGAGTGCGTCTGGGCCTGAGCCGAACCCAGGCAGGAAACACCCTTCGGCTCCATCGAGAGGGCAACGGCCCTCTTGGTGTCACCGGTGAGCGCTTCCCGGATCGTAGGGCATCGCACCGCGCGACGGATCGACGGAACATGCGACCGTCCGCGTGCCATGCAGGGAGTCTGGTTGTTGGTTGCTGAGCCTCCTTCCGGCAGCATGCCCGCCGTTCCACCCGGTGACCGGACGGCTTCTCGCGAGTCTGTCGGAAGATCCGCCGAGAATCCGGACACGAGGCAACGATCCGGCACGAAGCGCGATGCGGCCAGCGGCAGCCGGCAAATCCTCGCGACGAACGCGCCTTGGCGAATGGCCTAAATGGACCGACAGGAGGTCGACGGCTGGTACGAGATTCGAGCGATGTCCTGCAATTTGATGCAAACACCGCGCCGATGATCGTCTTCCTGGAGGAGAGCTGTCATCGCCAGAAGCCGCAGGAATATGGAAGGTGACCCTCCGGTCCGCACTGTCCTTGCCACTGACAAGGTTCACCAATCCACATTTCTGGAGAGTGACGTCCAAACCTTCGGATCTTGGCCGCTTGACGCCTCCCTCGCGCCCTCGGCTACACTCACCTCGTCACGGGCCAATCGCCAACCTGGATGACTCCGTGGTCGGTGTGCACAAGGGCATGGTCCTGTAAGAAAGAACCCGGAACCCGCAGAGCGCGGCAGCCTGGCCGTTGCGTGTAGCTGTCAGCGTGGCTGGAACGAGCAGTGGCGGGGATCAAGCCTATGAACAGTGGTGGAACTGTGCCTCTCAAGATTGCCACCTGGAACGTGAATGGCGTCCGTGCCCGGCAGGCCCAGCTGGAAGAGTGGGTCGCGCGCGAGCAGCCGGACGTTCTCTGTCTGCAGGAGATCAAGGCTGCCCCCGACCAGGTCCCCACCGCCCTCTGGGAGATGGAGGGCTATTGGTGCTACTGGCACGGCGGAAAGGGGTATTCCGGCGTCGGACTGCACGTTCGCAAGCAGAGGTTCCCGGAGCGGACGGACTTCGCTCATCCGGGTTTCGATTTCGAAACGCGGGTTGTCGTCGCCCGGCTTCCGGGACTGGCGGTCGCATCGGTCTACGTTCCGAATGGAGGGAAGGACTTTCCCGCAAAGCTCCGGTTCCTCGAGGCGATGGACGAGTACGCGTGGCAGATGGAGGAGTCGGGCCTGCCCATCGTGCTGGCCGGCGACCTGAACGTCGCGCGGACCGAGATGGACGTGCATCCGAAGGAACGCAAACCGCTCGCGATCGGTCAGCTCCCGGAGGAACGGGAACTTCTCGAACGGATCATCTCGCGCGGACTGGTGGACCTGGGTCGAGCGCTCGACCCCGACAACGAGCAGCTCTTCACCTGGTGGCCCCCCTGGCGCAATATGCGTCAGCGCAACATCGGCTGGCGCCTCGATTACATCCTCGCGAGCGCGGCGCTGGCGGCCAAGGCCATTCGCTGTCCGGTCTACCGGGAGGTGGGCACCAGCGACCACGGGCCCGTGGTCGCCGAGTTCGAGACAGCCTGATATCCTGAAGCGTGCCCTTGACGACCTTGTTCCTCGACGCGGGCGGTGTGCTGGTCACGCCGAACTGGCAGCGGGTGAGCGCGGCTCTCGCCGCGCACGGCGTGAGCGTCACTCCCGAGACACTCCTGGAGGCAGACCCTCTCGCACGCTGCGACATCGACCTCGGACTCGAACAGCCGGCCAGCGATCAGCAGCGAGGCTGGGGCTACTTCAATCTCGTGCTCGAACACTGCGGGGTCCGGCGGTCGCCGCAGACCGACGCCGCCCTCGAGGATCTGCAGAAATACCACTCGGAACACAATCTCTGGGAAACGGTCCCCGAGGGGGTTCGCGACGCGCTCGACCGGCTGCGGGAGCTGGGGCTGAAGCTGGTGGTCGTGTCGAATGCAAATGGCAAGCTGAAGGTGTTGTTCGAGCGCCTCGGCCTGACCCGACGCTTCGACGTGATTCTCGATTCCGCCGAGGAAGGCGTGGAGAAGCCGGACCCGCGCCTGTTCGAGATTGCCCTGGAACGTTCCGGCGCCAGGCGCGAGGACACGCTGCACGTCGGCGACCTGTATCACGTGGACGTGGAGGGTGCGAGGAGCGCCGGCCTGGACGCGATCCTCCTCGATCCAGCCGATCTCTACGTTGGGTTCGACTGCCGCCGCATCCACAGCATCAGCGAGCTGCCGGCGCTGGTCGAACAGGAACGATCGCGGGGCTGAGGCCCCGCGCCACACCCAGGCCCCGCGCCGCGCCGAGGCTCGGCGCCGCCGAAACCCGCTCGCGGCTCAGGACCGCCTCGCACGACGGCCCCGAGCCTGGAGTCCTGGGCCTCGAGCCTGCTACTTGATGCGCGCTTCCACCGCGCTCCAATTGATGTTGGCGAAGAACGCGGTGATGTAATCGGCGCGCTTGAGGCCGTAATCGATCATGAACGCGTGCTCGAAGACGTCCATGATGAGCAGCGGCGTGCAGCCGGCCGGGTGCGCGACGTCGTGCTCGTTGATCCAGAAGTTGATGAGTCTGCCGTTCGCCGGGTCCTGATAGAGAATCGTCCAACCGATCCCCCGCATCGATCCGGTCGCCTTGAAGTCCTTCTCCCAGTTCTCGTAGCTGCCGAACTCCGCGGCGAGTCTCTGCGCCAGCGCGCCACGCTGAGCGAGGGGCTTGGCGCCCAGGTTCTCGAAGTAGAACTCGTGCAGCCGCATGCCGTCGAATTCCCAGCCCAGGCGCCTCTTCAGCTCGGCATACTCCGGCGTGCCGGCCTTGCCATCCTTGAGCATCGCGTCAAGAGTGTCGAGGACCTTGTTGGTGTTGGTGACGTAGCCCTGGTACAGCGTGAAGTGGTTCTTCAGCAGGATTTCGCTGAAGCCGGGCGTGCCGATGAGGGCCGAGTAGTCCTTTGCGGTGTAAGCCATGCCATCCTCCTGTATTGCTCGGCGAGGTCTTCGCCGAAACGGTCGTCCGCCGGTGGAAGGGAAGTTCGTGCTTCCGTGGATCGAGCTGGGATCGGCCGATTAGTACAGACGCGACGCAGGGCGTCAAGGGCGGGGGCCTAATACACGAACTCGCGGATGTCGTAGCGCGCAAAGTACGGCGGGGGGCCGTCGAAGACCAGGCCCGCCCGGATGGCGGCGAGCTGGTCGAGGCGTTCGTCGAGCGACAGCGGTTGAACCTCGTCGGCAACGGCCCGCTGCGGGTAGTCCGTGCCGGGCACCTCGACGAGATCGCTGAAGAACAGGAGGTCATCGGGGCCGAGGCGAAGGTCGTTCACGGCTGCCGTGGTGTCGGTCACATGGCCGGCCGCGAATCGTCGCCCTCCGAGGCCGACCATGACGATGACGCCAACCGAGACGCCGCCGGCCTTGATCGTGCGAACCGCTTCGACCGCCTGATCGCGTGTCGCCGGTTTGCGGACGAAGGCCAGCAGCGGGTCGTGTCCGGACTCGAGACCCACGTACACCCGCCGAAGACCCCTCAATCGAAGGTCGGCGTACTCGCGGGCGGTCTTTCGAAGTCCGGTGAAGCCGTCCACGAACGCGTGGATCGGCCGGCGCGGAGCGTCGAACGCCGAGGCAATCGCGTCGAAGAACTCGACGATCCGGGGCATCGGCACGGCCAGCGCGTTGGCCGCGCCGAGAAAGACGGACCGACCGCGCAGGTGGACCGACTCGCCGAGGTACTCGCGCACCGCCTCGACGTGCCGGCTGAACTCGCCGGCCGACTTCACCCGATATCGGTCGTGATACAGGTCGCAGAACGTGCAGGTGCCGAACGAACACCCCTCGGTGGCCTGAAGGACGATCGAGAGGTACTGGTCTGGCGGCAGAATGCCGACCGGGCTGAAGACTTGGGCGAACCGGATGGCATCCTCCCTCGCGGCGGCCGCGTCGAAACGTGAACACCGCTCGAACAGCGCCATGACGGACGCGGCCGGATGCCCGCCGTCGGCGTCCGCCCACCCCGACAGATCGCGTGCGAGGGCTGCGTTCAGGCCGCGCAGCACATCCGCGGTTTCCTGAACCAGCGCGTCGGCCTCCTCTCCCTCGACGTGAACGCGACGACGCGCGTCGTATGGATTCCTCTCGCTGCTTCCTTCGTCCCTCCACTTGTGGAGCACTCGGCCGTTCAGGCCCCTTCGATACGTGTGGCCGTGCTTCCACAGGCTATAGAGTCGGCCGCCCAGGTCCCAGGCGGCGATCCACTCGTTGCCGACCGCCAGCGAAACGGAGGTATCCTTGACGCTCAGCAGCGTGGGCCGATTGTCGAGGCGGCCGCGAAACACCATGGGACCAGCATAGATCAGGGGCGAGGGACGGGTCTCTGGACCCGCGAACTGGAAACCGATATGTCATCCGAAGAAGAAGGCGTCGGCCGTCGTCAGTTTCTGCATGCCAGCGTCGTTGGCGGTGTGGCTGTGGTAGCCGGCCGCGTCGCCGAGGGGTTCGGACCGGCGCAGGCCGGGCCGTCGCATCAGCCTCCGGTTCCGTCGTTCGAACTCGCAGAAGCCACGGTCGCCGGTCTTCGGACAAAGATGGAGTCGGGCCAGGAGACCGCGCAATCGCTGGTCGAGAAATACCGGCAGCGCATCGAGACCCTCGACAAGGAGGGGCTATCGCTCCATCTCGTGATCGAGCTGAACCCCGACGCCGCCGGCATCGCGGCAGCCCTCGACGCCGAGCGCAGGAGCAAGGGCGGGCGCGGACCGCTTCACGGCATCCCGGTCCTGATCAAAGACAATATCGGCACCGCCGATCGGATGACCACCACGGCAGGCTCTCTGGCGCTCGATGGGTCGATCCCAGCGAAGGATTCGTTCGTCGCGCGGAGACTGCGCGAGGCCGGCGCCGTCATCCTCGGGAAGACCAACCTGAGCGAGTGGGCCAACTTCAGATCCACGCACTCATCCAGCGGGTGGAGCGGCCGCGGGGGCCAGTGCAGGAATCCGTACGCGCTCGACCGGAATCCGTCGGGCTCGAGCTCCGGAACGGGCGGCGCCATCGCGGCCAGCTATGCCGCCGTCGGCATCGGCAGCGAAACCGACGGCTCCATCGTCTCGCCGTCGAACAACTGCGGTCTCGTCGGCCTCAAGCCAACGATCGGCCTCGTCAGTCGGGCGGGCATCATTCCGATCGCGCACAGCCAGGACACGGCCGGGCCGATGACGCGGACGGTGGCCGACGCGGCCATTCTCCTGGGAGCGCTGGTTGGCGCCGATCCGGACGATGCGGCGACCAGGAGTGCAGCGAGCAGGGGACAGCGCGACTACACGACGTCTCTCGATCCCAACGCGCTGAAAGGGGCCCGGATCGGCGTTCCGCGCAAGGCCTGCTTCGGCATGAACGTGCACGCAGACCGTCTCGCAGAGGAGGCGATCGCGGTGCTGCGCAAACTGGGCGCGGTCATCGTCGATCCGGCAGACCTGCCGTCACCGTCGAAGGTGTCCGACAGCGAGTTCGACGTGCTGCTCTACGAGTTCAAGGCTGACTTGAATGCCTATCTGGCCAGCCTCGGTCCCAAGGCTCCCGCGCGATCGCTGAAGGACTTGATCGCCTTCAACGAGCAGCACAAGGACCGCGAGATGCCGCACTTCGGCCAGGAGATTTTCCTCCGCGCCGAGAAGATGGGACCGCTCACCGATCCGAAGTACAAGGCTGCGCTCGCCAACGGGCATCACTGGACGCGCACGCTCGGCATCGACGCTGTGATGACGAAGCATCGCCTCGACGCCTTCGTCGCGCCGACCAGCGGCCCGGCGTCCCTCACCGATCTCATCAACGGCGATTACGGTCCGAACGGCTGCTCGACGATTCCAGCTGTGGCGGGCTATCCGCACATCACGGTGCCGGCCGGCTTTGCCTTCGGCCTCCCGGTTGGCCTGTCGTTTTTCGGGCGTGCGTTCAGCGAAGGGAAGCTCCTGGGCTACGCGTTCGCGTTCGAACAGGCGACGAAGCACCGCCTGCCGCCCCGCTTCCTGCCCACGGCCGAGCTGTAGCGACTCCTGTTGGAACCTCCGCAGGTCGGCGCGCGTAATCCTCCTCAGGACCCCTCATGGTCCGGCCCGAGGAGAGCCATGTCGAACCTGCTCCAGGACTTGCGTCACGCCGTCCGGCTCCTGTTCAAGAACCCCGGGTTCTCGCTGACGGCCATCCTGGTGCTGGCGCTCGGTATCGGCGCGAACGCGGCCATCTTCACGATCATCAACACACTGATGTTCCGCCCGCTCAACGGCGCCGATCGACCCGGGCAGATGGTTGGCATCTACAGCCACGACCACACCCGCCCGGATTCCTATCGAGGCTTCTCGTACCCCGCGTACGCGGACATCAGGGACCGCAGTCACAGCTTCAACGGAGTGATGGCGTTCACTCTGTCGTTTGTCGGTATCGGGGAAGGCGACGCGACCCGCCGCACGTTCGCGATCACGGCGACCCGAAACTACTTTGCGACCCTGGGCGTGGACTTGATGGCGGGCCGCACGTTCACCGAGGAAGAAGAGCGCCCGAACAGCAAGGCGGCGGTGGCGATCGTCAACTATCAGTACTGGAAGAGTCACGGTGGCGAGTTGTCGATGCTTGGCAAGACCGTCCGCGTCAACGCGCGGCCGTTCACGATCGTGGGCATCGCTCCCCGCGGATTCACGGGGACATCGGTGATCGTGGCTCCTGACGTCTGGCTCCCGATTGGCGCAAACGAGCTGGTCGAGAACGACTTCATGCGCGACGATTCCGAAGGCAAGACGCTCGGGGACCGCCGGAGCCAGGCGCTGATGGTCGTCGGGCGGCTGAAGCCGGGGCTGACCCCGGAGGGAATTGCCCCTTCGCTCGAGGTCCTGTCGGCGCAGCTCGAGCAGGCCTATCCTGCGGAGAACAAGAACCAGTTGCTCACTTCACAGAAGCTACCCCGGTTGTCCATATCCACCGGCCCACAGACCGACGGCGACATGCCCGGTTCGTTCGCCATGTTGACTGGGATGGCCGCCATCGTCCTGGTTGTCGCCTGCCTGAACCTCGCCAACATGATGCTGGCGCGGGGTACCGCCCGTCGCAAGGAGATCGCGATGCGGCTGGCGCTCGGCGGCAGCCGGGGCAGGATTGTGAGGCAGTTGCTGACCGAGGGGATGATGCTGTCGCTGCTCGGCGGCGCACTTGGCCTGCTGCTCGGCAACTGGGGCGTCAGGCTCCTGGTGGCCACGGTCATGCCGCTGTCGCCAGTCCCGCTTGCCTTCGACGCGACCCCTGACGGGCGCGTGATGGCTGCGACGCTCGCCTTCTGCGTCTTCAGCACGATGGTCTTTGGCCTTGGGCCCGCCTGGAAGCTGTCGCGCACGAACGTAGTGCCCGATCTGAAGGAACAGATCGGCGAGGACTCGCGCAAGCGGCTCCGATGGTTCTCCGCGCGCAACCTGCTGGTCACCACCCAGATCGCCCTATCGCTCGGCCTTCTCACGACGGCTGGACTCTTCACTCGCGGCGCGATGAAGGCCGGGCAAGCCGACCCCGGCTATCGCTACGAAGGGCAGGTCCTGGCATCAATTGACACAAGCCTCGCGGGCTACGACGAAGTGCAGGGCCGCCAGGTCTACCGCCGGCTCATGGATCGGATGCGCGGCATTCCCGGCGTGAAGTCGGCGAGCTTCTCCTCCATCGTTGCCTTCGGAGGGATGACCGAGGGCAAGACGGTGCAGAAGGCGGGCACAGCGCCTGGCTACGGCAAGGACGGGCGCCCGGTCGGCGTGCCGGCGGTCTCCTACATCGTGGGGTCCGACTATTTCGCGACGCTCGGCCTGAAGGTCCTTCGCGGCCGTGACTTCACGCCGGCCGAGGAGCAGGACACCGCGGCTCCCGCGGTCGCCATCATCGACGAGCCGCTCGCGCGCGCGCTGTTCGGCCACGAGAGCCCGGTCGGTCAGCAGATTCAGATCCCGGGGCGCGACGAAGCCCTTCCGACACAGGGGAACGGCATCGTGGTGAACGACTCGAAGGCGGAGCGCCAGTTGATGGAAGTCGTCGGCGTTGTGCCCGGTCTTCGCCACGATCTGTTCGACAAGGCTCCCGTTGCGCATATCTACGTGTCGTTCGGCCGGCAGTTCCGCAGCGGCATGAACGTGCACCTGCGCGTTGCATCGACGGCGCCGACGGCCGAAGCCGCGGTGCTCCAGGCAGTGCGCCGGGAGATTCGCGCGGTGGACGAGCGGCTCCCGGTTCTTGGCCTGCAGACGATGACCCACTTCCGCGACACGAGCCTGATGTATTGGAGCGTGAAAGCCGGCGCGTGGCTGTTCGCCGTGTTCGGGATCGTCGCGGTGTTCCTTGCCGTCGTCGGGCTCTACGCGGTCAAGGCGTACGTCGTCGCGCGCCGGACCCGGGAGATCGGCATCCGCATGGCGCTTGGCTCGACCCCGAAGGACGTGTTGTGGCTGGTGTTGAAAGAGGGACTGGCGCTGACGGCGGCCGGGCTGGTCGTGGGGTTCTGGATTGCGGCCGGGATTGGGATGCTCGTGGGTAGCTTGCTCTACGAGGTGAGCGCGTTCGACCCGGTGGTATTCCTGGCGGCACCTCTGCTGCTGGCCACGGCGTCGCTGGTGGCGTGCTACCTGCCGGCCCTGCGCGCCACCCGCATCGAGCCGACGGTGGCGCTCAGGACGGAATGACGGAGGCCGGGACGGGGCCTGCCTGGACGGACAATCAGTGCATTCCTGCCATTCCGCACGCCCCCGGACCTCCCGGGACTCCGCACGACGCGCACGGGCTGTCAGCCGGGATGCTCGCGCCCGCCGATGATCCTGGCACGCTGACGGCAAACACCGACAACTGCTTCTCCAGTTGCTCGCCCCGGCACCTGGGGCACGACGGCACGACGCCCGCCCGCGTCAGTTGTTCAAACCGGTGACCGCACGACTCGCATCGATATTCGAACATCGGCATTCGCTTGCTCCTTGGGGTCGCACACGAAAAGGGGTGATAATTCGAAACCTGACTCCATCATAGCGAGGATCCATGATCGCACGACTTCATCGTTCGCGGCTCACCTGGCTCTCTTTCAGTGTCCTGCTGCTGTCAGGCCTGGTCGTCGCGCAGGAGACGCGGCAGGCGATGCCCGCCGATCCCGTGAGCGAAGACCGTCTCATGGCCGTCATGCATGGCATCTCGAGCCACACGCTGCTCGACTATGTCAAGGAGATGGCGTCGCCCAAGTACGCGGGGCGCCTCACGGGCACGCCGTCCTACGATGCGGTGGCACAGTGGACGGCCGACCTCCTGGCTTCCTGGAAGATCAAGCCGGCCGGAGACAAGGGCACGTTCTATCAGAAGTTCCCCGATCCCTACACGCTCGTGCTGCCCGGCGGCTCGCTCAGTCTCGACATCAGGCTGCCGGGCGGCGAAACGATCAAGCGTCCGTATGTGTTGGAGGAGGAGTTCTTTCCCGGATCGACATCCGGCTCGGGAACGATCACTGCGGAAGTCGTCTATGTCGGATTCGGGACGACGGCACCCGAGCTCGGCTATGACGACTACGCGGGCGTGGATGTGAAGGGCAAGCTCGTCATGATGGAGCCCGAGTCGCCCGTGGGCCCCGACCGCGATCCCGAACTGTTCAAGAAGTGGCGGCCCTACTCGTTCCACGATTACAAGGTGCAGAACGCCGCGAAACACGGCGCGGCGGGGCTCGTCTACAACTACTTCATTGTCAACCCGAACTGCGCCTTCGTGGAGGGCTTTGGATGGGCCGCCGTCAGCCGCGTGGTCTGGGACGACGTGTTCACTGGCACGGGCAAGAAGCACGACGACGTGGTGAAGGGCATCCGATCGACGCTGAAGCCGGCGTCGTTCGCCACGGGCAAGGTGATGACGATGAAGAACGTCACCGAGCATCACCCCGAGGGCATCGGATCGAACGTCGTCGGCTACATCGAAGGAACCGATCCCGTGTTGAAGCAGGAAGCCATCGTTATCGGCGCGCACCTCGACCACCTTGGACTCAACCCCCTGCTGATGCCGGGCGCGCACGACAACGCGTCTGGCGTGGCCGTGATGCTGAGCGTCGCGCAGGCGCTCGCAACGTCGGGCATCCCGCTCAAGCGGTCGATCGTGTTCGTGGCCTTCGGCGCGGAGGAGCAGGGGGTGAAAGGCTCCGAGTTCTACGTCGCCCACCCGTTCGTGCCGAATGGGAAGACGAAGGCGATGCTGAACCTCGAGAGCGTGGGACGGGGAGAGTCAATCGGTGCGGGCGCGGGCCGGAACTTCCCGGAGTTGTGGGACGTCATCGATCGCCTGAACAAGAAGTACATTCACCGGCCGGTCACGGCGAGCGCGAATGCCAACCTCGCGCGCCCGCGCCAGGACGCGGCGCACTTCCTCTGGGCCAACGTGCCGACGATCTCTTTTGGCACTGGCGGCGCCAAGCCGCTGCCCTACGCGTCGTATCACACGTCGAAGGACTCGGTCGACATCATCACGCCGGAGATCATGGAAGATCTGTCGCGCCTGGTCTTCCTGACGACGGTCGAACTGGCGACGAAGTAGGCGCACGTCCGTCGGCGCGACGGCCCGTCAGCGGACCGGGTCGCCGGCAGTCGCCGGCTGCTCCGGCACCGTGGACCGGACGCGGTACAGGTCCGCCACACTCCCGTGATAGGCTGTACGTGAACAACTGACACACTTGGAGGGCGATCATGGCTGACGCGCTGCGGAAGCTCCTTTTGGCGGGACTCGGGGCGCTCGACATCACCGAAGATAAGGCGAGAGCCGTCTTCAACGACCTCGTCGCCCGGGGCGAAATCAGCGAAAAGGACGCGAAAGAGGTCGTATCCTCCTGGACGAAGCGCGCTGCCGATCAGCGCGGTCGTCTGCAGGAGGACATCGAGCAGGCGGTCCAGCGCACGATGTCGGCCATCGGGATCGCCCGGCAGTCCGAGCTTCAGGCCCTGAAGGCGAAGATCGACGAGCTCGAAGCGAGGCTGGCGGCCGGCCAGCAACGGAAGGGCGACGGCCCCACCGCCTGAGCTCTGCCCGCCTTCGCGCGAAGCGCTACGGCGGGAGCCTTCTTATGAGCTTCCCTGGACCGTCACCGCCGGCGCAGCAACTGCGCCGCATTCGCGAAATCACCACCGTTCTCGCCAAGTACGGCTTTCCCGACGTCGTCGCGCTGCTCAGGCTCGAGCGCACCGTCGCGATGGGGCGTCGCCTGCGCCCGTGGCGACGCCGGGTCGCGCCTTCCGGCACCAAGGCGCAGCGGCTCCGGCAGGCCCTCGAGGAGCTCGGGCCCACCTTCGTCAAGTTCGGCCAGGCCCTCAGCACGCGGCCTGACCTGGTGCCCGCGGACCTGGTTGCCGAGCTCTCCCGGCTGCAGGACACCGTGGCGTCGCTTCCCCCCGGCGTGGCCGAAGCGTCGATAGAGGCCGAGCTCGGCCTGCCGATCGCGCGCGTGTTCGAGCGGTTCGACTCTGTGCCGGTTGCCGCCGCTTCCATCGCCCAGGTTCACCGCGCTCGCCTCGTGGGCGGCGAGGACGTCGCGGTCAAAATCAGGCGACCGGGCATCGAGGCGATCATCGAGCGCGACCTCGGCATTCTCGGCCTGATCGCGCGCCTTGCCGAGCGGTACCTCCCGGATTCGGATCTCTATCAGCCGTCCACGCTCGTGTCCGAGTTCACGCGCGCGATTCGCCGCGAGCTGGACTTCTCCCGCGAGGGGCGAACCATCGAGCGCTTCGCGCGGAACTCCGCCGGCGACACGACCGTCCGCTTTCCTCGCGTGCACTGGCCCGAGACGACGGCCGGCGTGCTGACGATGGAGTACATGGACGGGACCAAAGTGTCGGACGTCCTGGCCGATCCGACGACGTTCGACGCCAGGCTGATTGCGGCGAGGGGCGGCGAGCTTCTCCTGAAACAGGTCCTGCGCGACGGCCTGTTCCACGCGGACCCGCACCCGGCCAATATCTTCGTCATGCCGGACAACGTGATTTGCCTGCTCGATTTCGGCAGCGTCGGCCGGGTCGACCGGCCGCTGCGCGACGCGCTGGCCAGCCTGCTCGACGCGGTCGTCCACGAGGACGCCGAGCGGGTCGCCGCGGCCATCCTGTCGATCGGCCGGCCGCTGCACAAGCTCGACGCCGCGCAGTTTCGGCGCGACCTGGCCGACGCGATTGACGGCTACGTGGGGGTTCCCCTCCAGGACCTGTCCATCGCCAGCCTGCTGCAGGATGCGCTGGCCGTCATGCGGCGGCACCGGCTGCAGTTTCCGTCCGACCTGATGCTGCTCGCCCGGGCGTTCGTCACCATCGAAGGCGTCGGGCGCCGGCTCGATCCGACGTTCAACATGGTGGAGCACGCCCGGCCCGTAGTAGCCGGCATCCTTCGCGACCGCCTCGCGCCATCGGCTGTCGCGTCGCGGGTTGCCGACATGGGCCGGGAGATGGCCGTGGCGATGCGGACGCTGCCGCGCGACCTGGTGGAGATTGTGGGCAAGGCGCGGGACGACCGTCTGCAAATCCAGTTCGTCCACCGGAACCTGGAGCACTTCGTCCAGGAGATGGACCGCGCCAGCAACCGCCTCAGTTTCGCCGTCGTGATCGCGGCGCTCGTCGTGGGCTCGTCATTCGTCCTCCAGCGGGGTGCGGGCCCGCAGTTGTTCGGCCTGCCTGCCATCGGCCTGGTCGGGTTCGTGGCCGCCGCCGTCCTCGGCCTCTGGCTGGCGGTCGGGATCCTGCGATCGGGAAGGCTGTAGATCTGATATCCTTCGCCCGGCGCGTGTTGGCTCCCTGACCTGTCCGTCATTCTGCGCCGCAGGTTCACGAAATCAGCCCCGACCCCAATTTCCCTTGGAGGTCTTGCTATGACCCGTTCGTTCCGTGGATGGATCGGCCTTGCCCTCGCTCTCGTGCTGGTGGCCGGAGTGACGCCACTGTTTGCGCAGGCCGCCAAGCCTGCGGCAGCCGCTCCGGCGGCTGCGAAGGCCCAGGCGCCTGTGTTCCTGACGTCGTGTGGGCAGAGCCCGGGGGCCGTGACCGTCGGCGTGTTCCTGCGCCGCTTGCAGGTGGACTACGACCTCAAGGAAACCGGGACGGTGAAAGACCTGGCCGCGAAACCGTACAAGACGCTCATCATCGTCACCGGCAGCAGCCTGAAGGGCATGGGCGGCGCCGGCGTGTCGATCGACGAGGAACTGGGCCGCGCGGGTGCGTTGATCGCCGAGGCGAAGAAGCGCGGGATGATGGTGATTGGCGCGCACGTCGAAGGCATGGAACGCCGGGCCAGGAACGCCGCCCCGGGTGACAACTCGGACGAAATGTCGATCGACGCGGTGTGCCCGAAGTCCCAGATGCTGATCGTCCGCAAGGATGGTGACGAAGACGGGCGCTTCACGGCGCTCGGGAAGAAGTTCAACGTCCCGGTCGTGTTCTACGTGAAGAGCCTCGAGCTGAACACGGTCCTCAAGAGCGTGTTCGGCAAGTAGGAGCCGACCTGTGAGCATGTTCACCCAGGCCGGCATCGTGCTGGCCACGATGGTGGCGGTGTACGTCGTGGTGCGGGCGTTCCGCCTCTCCACCGAGCTGGCGATGTTCGGCGCCGCGGCGGGCGGCGCGCTGGTGGCCGGCTTCGGCTTCCCGGCCCGCCATGTCGCCGAGGGCGCCGCCACCTACCTCGACATCAACCTCATCTTCGTCACGGCGACGCTCTTCATGAACCTCCTGAAGGAATCGGGGGGCGTGACGTTCGTCGTTCGGTCGATCCTCAAGCGGTTTCACCGGAGCCGCGCGCTGCTGCTCGTGCTGCTGACCGTGCTGCTGCTCGTGCCGGGCGCGCTGACGGGTGCCGGAAGCGTCACGGTGCTCGTGGCCGGATCGCTCGTGGCGGTGGTGCTGCACTACATGGGCATCCCGAAGCACCGGGCGGCCGCGCTGATCTTCCTCAACGCGGGGCTGAGCGCCGCAGCGCCGCCGGTCAGCCTCTGGGCGATGATGACGGCGGCCGGCGTCAACATGCCCTACGTCGGGTTCTTCTGGCCCCTGCTGCTGCCGTGCCTGGCGGCCGGCCTCCTCACCAGCTTCATCCTCGGGTGGAAGGGCGAAGGGGCCGACGTGACGAAGGCGCTGGAGGAGTTGCCCGTGGCGCCGGACGGGATGGCCTGGTGGCGCGTGCTCCTGCCGTTCGTCGTCTTCGGAGGGCTCGTGTTCATGGGGCGGCAGTGGCCGTTCTCGACACCCATCCTCGGCCTTCCGCTGATGTTCGCGGCGGCCGCCCTGGTGTCGTACCTCGTGTCGCCGGTGCGCCTCGAGTTCTTCCGCATCGCGCGCGAGACGGTCGATCAGTTGCTTCCGTTGCTGGGCACGCTGACCTGCGCCGGGATCCTCGTGGAGGTCATGACGCTCACCGGCGCCCGCGGGCTCCTGGCGGTGACGGCCGTCACCCTGCCCACGTGGGTGGTCTACGCGTCGTTGTTCCTGGTGTTGCCGGCGTCGGAAGCGGTCCTGATGTGGGGCGCCGCGCCGGTGATCGGTGTGCCGCTCATCCTGCTGTTCAACAACCGGGGCCTCGACCCGATCGTCGCCCTCGCGGGGATGAGCCTCATCTGGCCGCTCGGCGACGCGCTGCCGCCGACGGCCATCATCGGCCGCCTGACGGTGGACGTCGTCGGTTACAAGGGATCGTACGGCCGGTTCCTCCGCGCCTGTCTCGTGCCGGCGTTGATCATCGTCGTGATGGGGACGCTGATGGTGGTGTATTCGAAGAAGCTCGCGTTCCTGACCGGCCTGTAGCAGGAAGGCAGGGGCAAGGAGCGAGGGGCGAGGGGCGGTGTGGCGCGGGCCTTCAGGCCCGCGGTGGGGAGGATGGCGGAGAGGCACTCTATGCCTGTTGTGACTGTGCTCTATTACGCCCTCGTGGCGTTCGTGTCGGTGATTCTGATCGTGAACCTCCTGAAGTCGAGGAAGTGGGAGCGTGATGCGCTCTACGTGCTCGTGCTGCTTCCGTTCCTGCTCCGGCTCCTGCGGCTCAAGTGAGGTGACGCCATGACCGGTCGCCTCCTCGCGCAGAAGATCGTGATCGTCGGCCTCGGCATCGCACTGCTGGCGACGTCTGGCGCCAGCTTCTACAGCAGCCGAAGGCTGAAGGAACCCGTCGTGCTCGGCCCCGGTGTCACCGCGGTGAAGACGCTCGCGAACTACTTCGAGCCGCTGCGCGGAACCGCCAACGACTGCAACATCTACTTCCTGGACGGGAAAGAGCCGGGGGCCACGATGCTGGTGCTCGGTGGCTCGCATCCCGAGGAGCCCGCCGGCCGGCTGGTCACCTGGATCCTGGCGGAGAACGCGGTCGTCCAGAAGGGGCGACTGATCGTCGTGCTCTCGACCAACCGCAGCGCGACGACGAGTACGCGGCTGGGCGGCGCCTATCCGCCGGATTTTTCGATCGACACCGCGTGGGGCTCGCGCACCTTCCGGATGGGCGATCGCTGGACGAACCCGCTCGATCAGTGGCCCGACCCCGAGGTGTACTTCCACTACCCGAGCGGCCAGCAACTGGCCTACGTCGACATTCGCAACGTGAACCGCGTCTGGCCGGGTCGAATGAACGGCACGCTCACCGAACAGACAGCCTACGGGTTCATGGAGCTGATCAGGCGTGAGAAGGTGGACATCGAAGTGGACCTGCACGAGGCAGAGCTGCAGTACCCGGTGATCAGCACCATCGTGACCCACCAGCGGGGGCAGGACCTGGCGACGCTGGTCTCGATGACGCTGACAGACATGGAAGGCTTCAAGATCGGCACCGAGTTCTCGCCCCGGACGCTGCACGGCCTCTCGCACCGCGAGGTCGGCGATTTCTCGCCGGCGCTGTCGCTGCTGTTCGAGTCGCCCGAGCCGTTCCTCGACGCCACGCGCGGCATCACCTCGCGCGAGCAGTTGCTCACCGGGAAGGACGAGTTCGTCGTCAAGGCCGGCCAGCACGGCCTGCTGTTCGAGCGGATCGACGAGAAAGGATGGCCAATTGCCGTGCGGGTAGGCCGCCACACGTCGGCGCTGCTGCAGGTGGCGGAGACGTGGGGAGAGGATCACCCCGGCAAGCGGCTGGTGATCACGGAGGTTCCGCGATACAAGGACGTGATCGAGAAGGGAGTCGGGTACTACCTGCACGACCCGGCGAAGGCGGCCGGCCGAGTGGTCTACGAATGAGGGTGGGTGGCAACCCCGCCCGCGCCGTGATGGAGAATCCCATGAAGAAGTTCGCGCTGGTTCCATTGTTCGTCCTGCTCTCGGCCGCCCTGGTCCTCACGGCCGACCGGCAGCCGCAAGAGCCGTCGAAGGCCATGGGCAGCTCGCTGGCGAAGATCTGCCTGCGTCCGGAACTGCTGCCGCCCGGCACCGACATTGCCGACCTCTGCGAGCATTGCACATCAATCCCGGTGGGCAAGGATGCGTCGGCCGACGGCGGCACGCTCACCACGCACTCGTGCGACGGCCACTACGAGTTCCAGATTCACGTCGTGCCCGGCAAGAAGTTCCCGAAGGGCTCGATGAGGCCGGTGATGAAGGGCGGCGGCAATGGCCAGGATCGGCCGCAGGCGAAGCCGGTCGGGGAGATCCCCGAGGTCGAGCAGACGCTCACCCGGTACGACGCCTCCTACTCGTTCATGAACGAGAAGCAGGTGGGCATTGGCGAGACGACGATCGGCGGGCGCCGCGAGCTGTTCAACGACGAGGGCATGTTCGACATCATGGAGCTCGAACGGGTGGCGCTCGAGCGGGCGTCCACCGCACGCGAGGCCATCAAGATCATGGGTGAGCTGGCGGAGAAGTACGGCTACGGCGACGGCGGTGAATGCCTAACCGTGATCGATCCGAAGGAAGCCTGGCAGTTCGAGGTCTTCGGCGCGGGGCCGGTGGAGAAGGGCGCCGTGTGGGCCGCCAAGCGGATTCCGGATGGCGAGGTCGGCGTGAGCGCGAACCACTCGCGGATCACGACGATCGACCTGAAGGACCCGAACAACGCGATGGGCTCGATCACGATGATGAAGGTGGCCGAGGATCTGGGCCTCTGGAAGAAGGCCGAGCCGTTCGTGTTCCGGAAGGTGTTCGGCGGCACGCCGTCGCTCGGCAGCACGCGCCGCGAATGGCGCGTCCTCAACACGCTGGCGCCCTCAGCCAGGCTCGATCCGTGGGAACTCGACCTGCCATTCTCGGTCAAGCCAGACAGGAAGGTGACGCCGCAGGAGCTGATGAAGCTCCATCGCGACTCCTACGAGGGCACGGAGTTCGACATGACCAAGGGGCCGGCGGCCGGCCCGTTCGGCAATCCGAACCGCTTCGGCACGGGCATGCGGCCGGCTGACGGGTACATGGGATGGGAGCGATCGATTTCGATCTTCCGCTGCTCGTACGCGACGGTCATCCAGACGCGAGGCTGGCTGCCGGCATGGATTGGCGGCCTCGTGTGGTTCGCCGAAGACGATCCGAAGACGTCGGTCTACATGCCGCTGTACGCCGGCGCGACGAAGCTGCCGGAATCGGTCGAAATCGGCTCGCGCGCCGCGGTGGACCGCAAGTCGGCGTGGTGGGCCTTCGACTTCGTCAGCAACTGGTCGAACCTGCGCTGGGACGCGATGCACAAGGACGTCCGCCAACGAGGCGACGCCATCGAGAAGGGGTTCTTCGACCAGCAGGCGGAGGTCGAGAAGAAGGCGCTCGAGCTGTACCAGCAGGATCCCGCGAAGGCCCGCGAATACATCTCGGACTATACCAACACGATGGTGCAGAAGACCGTGGACGAGTGGTGGAAGTTCTCGGACGTCCTGATCGCGAAGTACAACGACGGCTACATCAACGAGAACGGGAAGGAAACGTCGGTCGGCTACCCGCGCGAGTGGCTGGAGTCGGTCGGCTTCGGCAAGACGAAGATCCTGAAGCCTGGCGAGAAGGCACCAGAGAAGTAGTTGCCAGTGGCCAGTTGGCAGTGTGCCGGCCGCCTGCCGGCACCTGCCAACCGGCCGCCGCCATCTGTTTGCCGGCCCCTTGGTCTCTTTCCCCTCAAGCCTGCACTCGATCAGCCGATAACGTGTCCAGGATGGCCGGCGTGTCTCTCGCGCACAGCCAACTCCACGACAACGCCGGACATGATGCGGTCCACTCGGTTCACCCACTCGTGGTCCCAGGAATGCCGACCAGGCGCACTGGTGGCTGTTTGCCTTCTCGTGGTCCTGGCGGCCCGCCCCGCCGCCGCGCTCGACCCGCAAGTCCGCATCACGCAGTATCACACGGTGGCCTATCAGATCGAGGACGGCCTGCCGCAGAACAGCGTCCAGGCGATTCTCCAGAGCCGAGACGGGTACCTGTGGCTTGGCACGCAGGCCGGTCTCGCCCGGTTCGACGGAGTTCGGTTCACCGTGTTCGATCGGTCCTCAGTGCCCGAGTTCCACCGTGAGAATGTCCATGCGCTCGCGGAAGATGCCACGGGCACCTTGTGGATTGCGACCGATGCCGGGCTGCTGTCGTACCGGAAGAACCGTTTTTCCCGGATGGGCACGGCGGACGGTCTGCCTTCCGAGTTGATCCGATCTCTCCTGACCGCCCGCGACGGCACGCTCTGGATCGGTACCGACGCGGGAATCTGCCGCCTCAGGAACGGTCGACTCGAGCAACCTGTCGTCCTGCCCGGGTCCGCGGACTTCGCAGCGACTCGCATCAACCAGACGCGCGATGGATCGATCTGGCTGTCCTCGAACGTCGGGCTCTATCACTACGCCAATGGTCTCCTGGAACGGTTCGGTGTCGAGCAGGGGCTTCCAGCCGACGTGGTGTACGTCCTTCACGAGGACCGCCGTGGTGTGAAGTGGGTGGGCACGTTCCGGGGGCTTGCCAGGATGGAAGGAGGCCGGGCGGTCCGGGCGCCCATGCCGGTGGACGGGGACGCGGTTCATGCGATCTGGGAAGACCTCGAAGGATCGATCTGGCTCGGCCTCGAACGCCGGGGCGTCGTCCGGATGCACGGCGGCGTCGCCGAGCTGTACGGGAAGGCCGAGGGCCTGGCCGGCAACTACGTCCTCGACTTCCGCGAGGACATGCAGGGGAACGTCTGGGTGGCGACGTTCGACGCGGGCCTTATCTGCTTGCGGCAGACCGCCTTCTCCGGTTTCGGCCTCCGCGAGGGCCTCCCTGCCGACGATGTTCAGGCGATCCTCCAGACCAAGTCGGGAGAGATCTGGATTGGCACGAACGGCGCGGGCCTTGCGCGGATCTCCAATGGGAGCGTTTCGACCTTCACAACCAGGAATGGTCTGCCGGACGACATCATCATGACGCTGGTGGAAGATCCGGCCGGCGGTCTGTGGGTCGGGACACCGCGCGGGCTCTGCAGGATCGACAACGGGCGGATCACGAACGTACCCGATCCCGACAGGGCCCTGCAGTCCGGCGTTCGATCCCTTGCGCTGGGACCCGACGGCAGGCTGTGGGTTGGTACGACCGGCGCCGGCGTGATCGCGCTCCGGAACGGCCGCCCGAGCGACGTCCACGTCGACGGCGACACCATCTCCCCGAGCATCCAGGCCATGCTCGTCGACAGCGCCGGGGCCTTCTGGATTGCAGGCAACCAGGGCCTGACCCGGATCAAGGACGGTCGGGCGCGGACCTTCACCACCGCCGACGGCCTCGCTGACAACTACGTCCTGTCGCTGTACGAGGACCGTGACGGCGTGATGTGGGTGGGAACCTTCGGAGGAGGCCTCAGCCGCGTGAAGAACGGCATCAAGTCGGTCACAGCCCGTGAAGGTCTCTTCGACAACTCGGCGTTCGCCATCCTCGAAGACGACTTCGGCTACCTCTGGATGTCCTGCAACCGGGGCATCTTCAAGGTGCTCAAGGCCGACGTGAACGACTTGGCCGCCGGGCGCAGGGCTCGGGTCCGGTCCACCGGCTATGCCGTGGCCGACGGGTTGCGGGGCACCGAAGGCAATGGGGGGTCATACCCCGCTGCGTGGAAGACACAGGACGGGCGGTTGTGGTTTGCCGGTATCCGGGGCGCGGCGATCGTCGATGCCCGGCCCTTCAGTGTCGGCACGCCGACCACGCTGCTCGAGCGGATGCTCTACGGTCGCCGCGAGATCGAGATCGTCGGCAATGCGGAGTTGCCTCCGGGCAATGGTGAACTGACGTTCGAGTACACGGCGCCCGATTACGGTGTGGCGCAGGGAATCGAGTTCCGCTACCGGCTCGACCCGTTCAATCCCGACTGGGTGGAATCGGGCAAGCGACGCACGGCCTTCTACACCAACGTCCCGCCGGGCTCGTACGTCTTTCGCGTCGCCGCGCGGAACAAGGGCGGCGCGTGGAGCGAGGTGCCCGCGACCCTGGCGTTCCGTATCCGGCCTCACTATTACCAGGCCTCATGGTTCTACGTCCTGTGCGGCCTGGCGCTGGTGCTGGCTGGCGTGACGGCGTATGTCCAGCGCGTGCGCGGGATGAAGGTCCGGCAACGGACTCTGGCGAGGCGCGTGGACGAACGCACCACCGAGCTGCGCACGGAAGTCGAGGCCCGGCGGCAGGCGCAGGCGCGGCTCGAAAGGGAGATCGCCGAGCGGGAGCAGGCGCAGGAAGAAGTCGTGCGCGCGATGGCGCGGGCCGAGGCGGCCAACCAGGCGAAGGGCATGTTCCTCGCGAACATGAGCCACGAGATCCGAACGCCGATGAACGGTATCCTCGGCATGACGGAGCTGATGCTCGACACGCCGATGAGCGACGACCAGCGCGACCAACTGGGCATGGTGCGGGGTTCCGCGCAGTCGCTCCTGCGGGTCATCAACGACGTCCTCGACTTCTCGAAGATCGACGCGGGGCGGATGGAACTCGAAGCCATCTCCTTCAACATCAGGGACTTCGTCAAGAAAACGGTTGCGCCCTTGTCGACGGTCGCCGCCGACAAGGGCCTCGACCTGCAATGGTCGGTGGACGATGCAGTACCGCCTGTGGTGGTCGGGGACCAGGGCCGCCTCCGCCAGGTGGTCGTCAATCTCCTGGGAAACGCGATCAAGTTCACCGAATCGGGTGTCGTGGCGATCGAGTTCCGTGAGGCGCGCCGCGACGCGGAGGCGACCACGCTGTCGGTGAAGGTGTCCGACACCGGGATCGGCATTCTCCCCGCCAAGGCCAGGGCGGTGTTCGAGCCGTTCACGCAGGCGGATGGGTCCACTACCCGTCGCTACGGAGGCACGGGCCTCGGCCTTACCATCACGGCGCAACTGGTGAGGCTGATGGGCGGCGAGATCGGGATTCAGAGCGAAGTGGGCAAAGGCACCACGGTCGCATTCACGGTCAAGCTCGGGCTGCCGCCCGCCGGCCAGCCGGCGGGCACCAGTGCGCCCGCCACACCACGCCGGGACGCCAGCGCGGGCGCCACGCGCAAGCTCCGCGTCCTCGTCGCCGAGGACAACCTCGTCAACCAGCGCCTGACCGGCCGTCTGCTGCAGAAGTGGGGACACGACGTGACGATCGTGGCCTCGGGCGAACAGGTGGTGGAGGCGACGGCCCGGGCGGTGTTCGACGTGGTCTTGATGGACGTCCAGATGCCTGGCATGGACGGGTTCGAGGCCACCCAGGCCATCCGGGCCCGCGAGAAGGCGACCGGGGTCCGGCTCACGATCATCGCGCTCACGGCCCACGCGATGAAGGGCGACCGCGAACGCTGTCTCGATGCCGGGATGGATGGTTACGTCTCGAAGCCCGTCGAGCCGGCCGAGTTGCACCGCACAATCGCTACGACGGTCGCGACCTGATAGCGCGTCTCCAGGCCTGAGCCCGGCGGCTCCCGGCTCGAGGCCTCCTGTCAGCGTGACCGTCAGTCTTCTCGAGGCCGGCTGCCGTTCGACCCGCGATCACCCTTGGAACCTGGTCACGCGGTCCCTTACGTCGGCCCGGAACCGGTCGAGGAAGCCGCCAACGAATGCCCCGGGATCCAGCGAGGAGTCGGTCACGAGCGGTGTGAGGTCCATGGCGTAGCTGAGCGAGGTCGCCGCATCCGTCCCGCGCGCAGCGGCGTAGGTCGCGTGCGCCCGACGCCGGCCCTGTGTGGCCAGGTCGTACCGCTTCCCACCGCGGATCTGCGAGTCGAAGACGCCGAGCAGCGCGGCCTGCAGGTTCTCGTGCGCGGAGAGGTCGAACACCATCTTCTCCTCGTCCATGAGCCAGTCCAGGTCGCGCCAGACCTCGCCGCCGTAGAGTCGCGACGGGCGTTCATCAGCGGGCAACCGGCGGATCGCAGCAATCGCGCGCAGGGCGACGGCCACGTGGGTATCGTGCTTGTCGGCCAGATTGTGCGTATAGACCGTGCCTGGTCTGGTCGCCCGCAGGATCTCGACGAGATCGTCGACCGGCCTCGTGTCGGCTGGGTCCTTGACGGTCGCGCTCGGATGGTCGAGCAGGATTGCGGCCGCATAGTCCCCGACGTACGCCGCCTTCTTCTGCTCCTTCCGCCGAACTTGCCGCATGCGCTCGTCGGTGTAGTCCGAGTAGAGGTCATCGCGCGGCGAGCCCGCACCATCGGTAACGACGACGCCCGTGAACCACCGATCCCGCTGCTGGAACGCGCAGAGAATGCCGGTGGCCGCCATGATCTCCAGGTCGTCCGGGTGCGCGGAGATCGCGAGGTGCGTGGTGCGCGCGAGCGCTGCTGCTGGTTCGAGACCGTCCGGCACGTAGATTTCGGCCGTCTGCAGGCTGAGCTTCATCGCGAACCTCCAAGCCGTATGATACGTCCCCATAATGATCGATGTTCGCTGGATCGTGAGATGATTCCGCGGCGCCGGAAACGACTTCGGGCCGTTTCTCGTCCAATTCGATGATCCGTGTCCCCGTCGTCCCTGGTGCTGTCGCAACGTTGCCATGATCCCACCCAATCTCGCATTCGCCGCCCGTTCGCTCTGGAAGGACAAGTCGTTCAGCGTCGCGGCCTTTGTCACGCTGGCGCTGTGCATAGCCGCCAATACGGCGCTCTTCAGCGTCGTGCACTCGGTGCTGCTGAAGCCGTTGCCGGTGCCGGAATCGGACAGGCTCGTCTACCTCTACAACAGCTATCCCGGCGCTGGGGCCGAGCGCGGCGGCAGCGGCGTGCCCGACTACTTCGACCGGGTGAAGGGGCTGACGGCGCTCGAGAGCCTCGCGCTCTACGACACGCGAAACCGCAGCACGGGCGAGAGCGGCCGGCCCGAGCGCGTCCGGGCGATGGAGGTCACGCCGTCGTTCTTTCGCGTGGCGCGGGTGAACGCCGAACTGGGGCGCACATTCGCCGAGGAGGAGGGGGAGCTGGGCCGCGAGGACAAGGTGCTGCTCAGCCACGCCTATTGGCGGGAGCGATTTGCAGGCGATCCTGGCGTCGTGGGTCGTCAACTGCGCCTCGACGGCCGCCCGTTCACAATTATCGGCATCATGCCGGCGAGTTTCCAGTTTCTGGAGACCGAGGCCCGCATCTGGACCCCTCTCGCGTTCACGGCCGAGGAAAAGTCGGACGCTAGCCGGCACAACAACAGCTGGAACAGCATCGGGCGCTTGGGTAGCGGTGCCGCGCTGGGGCAGGCGCAGGCCCAGGTCAACACGTTGAACGCGGCCGACCTCGACCGCTTCCCCGCGCTGAAGCCCATTCTTCTGAACGCGGGCTTCAACACGAAGATCGTGCCGCTCAAGGACGACCTCGTGCGGACCGTGAAGGGTCGAATCTACCTCCTGTGGGGCGGGACGCTGCTCGTCCTGCTCATCGGGTGCGTCAACGTGATCAACCTCGCGCTCGTGCGGTCGCGCGTGCGGTTGCGCGACCTGGCGACACGGCTGGCGCTCGGCGCGGGCCGCGGCGCGATCGCCACGCAGGTGTTGTCCGAGAGTTTCATGCTCACCCTCGCCAGCGGGGTGTTCGGCCTGCTGCTTGGCTGGGGCAGCCTTCGACTGCTGGCCGGCCTCGACCTCGCGCAGGTGCCGCGCGGCGCCGAAATACGTTTCGACACCGTGTCGATCGCGTTCACGATGGGCCTGGCCGTCGTCCTCGGCCTCGTGGTTGGCGCCTTCCCGCTGGCCAATGCGTTCAGCCTGAACGTCAGTTCGGTGTTCCATGAGGGCGGCCGAACCGGCACGGGCGGACGCGGGCCGCGCCTGCTGCGGCGAGGGCTGGTCGTCACGCAGGTGGCCGTCGCGTTCCTGCTGCTGATCGGCACAGGCCTGCTGCTGGCGAGCTTCCGGCAGATCCTCGCCATCGACCCGGGCTTCGACCCGCAGCACGTGCTGACTGCCAGCGTGAGGCTTCCGGCGGCGCGTTATGCCGGCGACAAGGAACTGCGCGGATTCACGGAAGAGGCGCTGCGCCGTCTTCGCGGGGTCGCGGGCGTGACGGCCGCGGGAGCGACGAGTGCGATCCCGCTCGGCGACAATCACAGCGACAGCGTGATTCTCGCAGAAGGGTACCAGATGCAGCCTGGTGAGTCCGTCCTCTCACCCGATCGGATCGAGGCCGCCCCGGGCTACTTCGAGTCGATGCGCATCCCGCTCGTCCAGGGCCGGTACTTCGACGACCGCGACACTGCCGACTCACTCCACGTCATCATCGTGGACGCGCGCCTGGCCAGGCGGTTCTGGGGCGCACAGAACCCAGTCGGACGGCGCATGTTCCGGCCGGAGAACGCGACGACGGACCTGGTCGCTACGAACGAGAAGACGAACTTCCTGACCGTGGTCGGCGTGGTCGGCGAGGTCAAGCAGGACGGCCTGGTGATGGCGAAAGCGCCGGTCGGCGCCTATTACCTCCCTCTCGCGCAGGAGACGATTCGGTCGATGACATTCACGGTCCGCACGCCCGGCGACCCGCTGGTCCTCGCGACGCCGCTGCGGACGACGATTGCGGTTCTCGATCCCGAGCTCCCGGTTTTTTCCGTGAAGACGATGGAGCAGGTGACCGACGAGTCGCTGGTCACCCGGCGATGGCCGATGCTGCTGTCGATGGGATTCGGCGTCGTCGCGCTGCTGCTGTCGGCGCTCGGCATCTACGGTGTGCTCGCGTACCTCGTCACCCAGCGCACGAAAGAAATCGGGATTCGCATGGCCGTCGGCGGCACGCCGCGCACGATCTTCGACCTTGTCGTCAAGGAAGGGCTCGCGCTGCTCGCGGTCGGCCTGCTGGCGGGGGGCGCCGGCCTCCTGATCCTGCGGCGGGCGCTCGAAGCCCAGCTCTATGGCGTGCGCCCCAGCGACCCGGGTGTGATGGCGGTTGCCGCGGTCGTGCTCGGCGTCGTTGCGCTCGTCGCGTGCGTCATTCCCGCACGCCGTGCCACCCGCATCAACCCGGTGCTGGCGCTGAACAGAGAGTAGGGGAGATCGTCAGCTCCGACTACTTCCCCTGGTACGGTTGTCCGTTCGTGATCCACTCCGCCGCCGGCTCGCCCTTCAGGTAGTGGTCGAAGTACTGTTTCATCTTGATCGAATAATCGAGCTTGTTCGGGTACTTCTGCAGGTGGTGCGGCTCGCCGCGGTACTGGAGCAGGATGCAGTCCTTGCCCAGCCGCCGCAGCGCGAGATACATCTCGATCCCCTGGTACCACGGCACGGCGCCGTCATCGTCTCCGTGCTCGATGAGGAGCGGCGTCTTGACGCGGTCGGCGAAGAAGAGCGCCGAGTTCTCGATGAACAGGTCGCGCTTCTCCCAGAGCGAGCCGCCGATGCGGCTCTGCGTCTTCTCGTACTGGAACTGCCGCGCCACGCCCGATTCCCAGCGGATCCCGCCGTAGGCGCTCGTCATGTTGGCCACTGGCGCGCCCGAGACGGCCGCGGCGAACATGTCGGTCTGCGTCACCATGTACGCGGTGCCGTAGCCTCCCCACGAGTGCCCGTGCAGGCCGAGCTTCTTCGGGTCGGCAATGCCCATGTCGACCAGCTTCTGAACCGCCGGCACGAGGCACTTCAGGAACGACTGTCCGGGATGTCCGGCGGTGAACACGACGTCGGGGAGGAACACAGCGTAGCCGGCGCCCGCGTAGACGGCGAACGACGGCCGATGATTCACGACCGGTTCGTTGAACGCGTAGAGGAGTTGCGACTCCCGCTCGTAGAAGTACGTGATGACCGGGTAGCGCTGCCCAACGACGTAGTTGGCCGGCTTGATCAGCACGCCCTGGAGCGGCACGCCGTCCTGGCTCTTGTAGTCGACGAGCTCCGCTGTGCCCCACGCGAAGTCGGCGATCTGCGGGTTCGCGTCCGACACCTTCTTCGGCTGCTTGAAGGAGAGGTCGCTGATCCACACGTCGGGGAACTCGCCGTAGTCCTCGCGCGAGAACAGCACCGCGTCGGCCTTCTTCGCCTTGCCGATGAACTTGAACAGCTTCTTCTGGTCGATGCGGAGTTCGGTGCCCGGCTTGGCGAACGACGCCGCATAGAAGCCCCAGTTCTTCTCCCTGTTGTGGTACGCCGTCAGTAGCAGCGGTTCACGGCTCGATAGCGCCTTCGACTCCGGATCCAGCGCGACGACGCGGAAGGTGATCTGGGCGGTGCGTCCGGCCCTGCCCGTCAGGTTGATCGGCTCGCCGCCCCCGGTCGGAATCTGCCAGATGTCGTAGCGGTCGTAGACCAGGAGGCTCGAACCCTGGTCGACCCAGCCGCCCAGGCCGAAGGCGGGAGGGGCGTCCGGCGTGTCGTGCTCCTCGTTGGTGAGCGTGACCTTCAGCGTGCCCGTCAGTACGCGCGCCGTCTTCGTCGAGGTGTCGAACGATTGCCAGTTCGTGCCGTCGAAGAATGCGACGAATCGTCCGTCGGGCGACATCGACGGCTGGCCCTTGAGCTGCCCGGTCACCGGGGTGCGCGCACCGGTCTCGAGATCGACGACGAACACGTCGCGGGCGCCTTCGCCCCAGGTGGTCTGCTTCAGGTACGGGACGTCGGAGGTGGCGAGCGCCAGTGTCGCGTTCTCCGGAACGGCCACGTCCGGCAGGTCGAGGCTCGCCAGTGGCACGACCTTTCCGCTGTCCACGTGCAGCACCGCGCGATAGGTCCGATCCTTCTCACGGTTCCACATCACCTTCTGCTGCGGGATGATGCGCGGGTCGTTCCAGTGCCAGACGTCGCCTTCGACCTTCGCCAGAATCGCATCGAAATCGTACGGGTCTGGAGCGGCATTCCTGTCGCCCTTCTCGGTCTTCTCGCCTCCCGCCGCGGCGTCGCGATTCTGCGGCGGTTTGAAGCCGAAGAACAGGCGCTTGCCGTCCTTGGACCAGACCAGGTCGTTCTTGATCGGAAGGGTCCATCCGGTCGGTGCCTGGGCGGACGCCGCCACCTGCTTCACCTGGGCCGTGGCCGCGTCCCACATCGATAGCGTGGCGGATCCGGCCGGCTTGTCGACCCCGGACAGGAACGCCAGCGCCCGACCATCCTTCGTCCACGTCAACGATTCGTACCGGGCCTTGTCCGCCTGCGCGGCGGCGACGGGCGCGGCTGACGCGCCGGCGAGCGGCTTGAGGAAGACGCCGTTGCCCTTGCCTTCGGCGCCGGAGACGACGACCGCGAGAGACTTCGATGTCGGGTCGAAGGCGAAGGATGCGACAAATCCAATTTCCTGCTCGGTTCCCGCGGCGAGGTCACGCAGCTTCAACGTGCCTCCGGGCTTGGCCTCATCCCTGTTTGCCGTCGTTCCAGCGGGCGCGGCAGTTGGCGGCGCGGCCGTCTTGTCGTCCTTCTTCGGCTCGGCGGCGGGCAGCAGGTACGCCAGCCACTTCGAGTCGTCCGAGATTGCGAACTTCTCGACGTTCTCGAAGGTCGAGATCGATCCGGTTGTGACATCCACGATGGCCATGCCCGGTTTCGGCTTGTCCTTCCCGGTCTTCTCGCTCGCCGCGAACGGCACCTTCAGCACCATGGCGACGAAACGGCCATCCTTCGAGATGACGGGCGACGCGCCGAGCGGGATTCTGACCGACTTGCCGGTGGCGAGCGTGTGCACCACCGCTTCTCCGTCGCCCCGGTCGGGCTGCAGCCCGTAGGCCACGACCTTCCCATCGTCGGAAATGACCGGGCTTCCGATCGCCCTGAATCTCATGAGGTCGGCGAACGTGATGGTCTTCGTGCCAGGCGCCGCGGAGGCCAGCGCCACGGTAAGGATCAGGCACAAACCGACGAATGAAGCAAGCCGTCGAGTATGAGTCGCAAACATGATTTCAGTCCTTCGGTGGGATGGATGGGTCCAACTTCTTCGCCTCCGCCTGGATCGCGGTCAGCCTCTTCCTCAGTTCCTCGAGGTACTCGAACGTGCTGCGGCCGACCTTCTGGTCCGCGCTGCCGGCCATGCGTGCGATGCTCGAGAGCTGGTCGATCAGCATCGGCTGAGGGTACGGTCCGCCGGCTGTCACGAGCTTCGACTGTAGCGACTTCAGCGAGGCGACATTCGCGTCGTTGCCGCCGGCCGCCGACAGCCGCTCGATCGCGCGCGCAATCGTCGCCGCCGCTCCCCGCGCCTCAGACGACGTGGCTTGGACCTGTCGGAGCAGGTCCAGCTGTTCCTGGAGGTCGGCGATGGTCACGCCGTCAGCGGCGACACGCGGGTCGATCTTCACCTCGAGCGGCTTGGTCTCGACGAGTTCACCCGCCTTCAGCCGGACCTGGTACGTGCCCGGTACGACCAGCGGTCCCCCGCCGCGCTCCGACCCGCCGGGCGCCGTGCCGTAACGGAGATCCCACACGAACCGGTGCATGCCGGGGAGGCGGGAGAGCCGAACGGGTACGCTGCCACCGCGCCTCGGGGAATCCTCGTCGGCCGCCGCCTGCCGATCCGACGTGGCGGGGCGCGCCGGCGCGTCGCTCGAGAACGTGCGCACGACCTGACTTTTCGCATCGAGGATCTCGATCGTGATCGGCTGCGTCGATTCGCTCGTCAGGAGGTAGTCGATGTAGGCGCCAGGCGCCGGGTACTGCGGCTCACCCGGTCGGCTGCCCATCGCGCTGTGCCGCGTGCGCCACGCGGGGCGCAGCGTCGCCAGTCCGGGCTTCCACTGGACCGCCGCACCATGCGCGGCGGCCACCGCCGACGCCACCTGCTGCAGCGGCATCACGTTGTCCATAATCCAGAACCCGCGTCCCATCGTCGACAGCACGAGGTCCTGCTGGTGCACGCGGATGTCGGTGACCGGCGTCACGGGCAGGTTCTGCTGGAACGACTGCCAGTGCGCGCCGTTGTCGAACGAGATGAACATCCCGAACTCGGTGCCCGCGTAGAGCAGCCCTTCACGGCCCGGGTCCTCGCGAACCACGCGCGTGGGGACGTCGGCGGGAATTCCGTTCTTCCCGTCGGTAAGCCGCTGCCACGTGGCGCCGTAGTCGTCGGTGCGATAGAGGTAGGGCTGCCAGTCATCCAGCAGGAAGCGGTAGACGGCGATGTACGCCGAGCCGCGCCGGTGCGGCGACACCTCGATGTTCTGCACGCGGCCGCCCGGCGGCAGGTCCTTCGGCGTCACGTTCTTCCACGTCTTGCCGTTGTCGCGCGTGACGTGCACCGGGCCGTCGTTGGAGCCTGCCCAGATCACGCCCTTCTCCAGCGTCGACTCGCGGATCGCGTAGAGCGTGGAGTACATCTCCTCGCCCGTGATGTCTCGCGTGATCGGCTCGCCGGAGATTCCCTGTTTGTCCGGCTCGCTGGCCGTGAGATTGCCCGAGATGACCTCCCACGTCACGCCTTCGTCGCGCGTGCGATGCACGAACTGCGAGCCGTAGTAGATCACCGTCGGATCGCTCGGTGAGATCTCCATCGGCGACACGCGCTGGAAGCGGAACTTCAGGTCGCGGGCCGCGTGGCCATAGCGGTTCTCCGGATGCACCCAGCGGTCCTGTTCCTGCCCGACCTTCATGTTCATTCGCGAGAACTCGCCCTTGCACGACCCGTAGACGATGTTCGGGTCGCCCGGCTTCGGCATGATCGGCCCGGTCTCGCAACCCGGGCCCTGGGTCCAGAGGCGGACCGGGTCGTCCACCCCGAGCGCCGTCGGCGGCAGGCTCGGGACGATCACCGTCGTGTTGTCCTGCTGCGCGCCGTAGAGACGGTATGGGAACTGGTCGTCCACCGCGACCGCGTAGATCTCGGCCGTCGGCTGGTTGAGGATCGTGGACCAGGTGCGGCCGCCGTTGAGGGTCACGTTCGCGCCGCCGTCGTTCGACTGGATGAAGATGTCGGGGTTGTCGGGATTGATCCACATCCCGTGGTTGTCGCCGTGCGGAGTGGGCTGGCTGCGCCAGCTCTTTCCGCCGTCGGTCGACTTCCAGAAGGCGAGGTCGTTCACATAGACGGTGTTCTCGTCCTTGGGGTCCACGTCGATGTAGGTGTAGTAGAACGGCCGGGCGATCAGGCTGGCCTGCCCGCTCACCTGCTGCCACGTCGCGCCTGCATCGTCCGATCGATAGACGCCCGCTTCGGCGTCGGGCGCTTCGAGGATGGCGAAGACCCGCTTCGGATTGGACGGTGCGAGGTCGACGCCCACCTTTCCGATCAGCTTCTGCGGCAGGCCGGTTGTCAGGTGCGACCAGGTCGCTCCGCCGTCCGTCGTCTTGTAGATGCCGCCTTCGCTCGCGGGGCCGCCGCTGATGATCGTCCACGGCCGTCGCTCGCCGCGCCACGCGCCGGCGTAGAGTTCGTTCGGGTTCGACGGGTTCATCGCGAGCGACACGACGCCGGTGCGATCGTTGATGAACAGCACGTTCTTCCACGTCTTGCCCCCATCCGTCGTACGAAAGACGCCGCGCTCGGGGTTGGGGCCGAACGGATGGCCAAGCGCAGCGACGAACGCCCGGTCCGGATCCTGGGGATCCACTTTCACCGCGCCGATTTGCCCGACGTCCTTCAGCCCGACGAACGTCCAGGTCTTGCCGGCGTCGCTCGACTTGTAGACCCCCTTCCCGAGGATGACGTTGCTGCGAATCGGCGCGCTCCCGGTTCCCACGTAGACGACAT
>DASVIS010000165.1:0-14635 GCA_036381995.1 Vicinamibacterales bacterium
CAGCCACATGTGGGAGCCTCGTCCGACGACCAGAGAGGAATTCGTCGCCTGGCCGCCTCCGGGCTACGTGCCGTACCAGGTTGTGTTCCCGCGCTGGTCGTTTTCGTATCCTTCTGCGGATTTCTTCCTGGCATCGGTCACGATGACCGAGAACCAACAGAACGTCGCCCTGGTCCTGGAGACGGTGACGAACGGCTACGGAGAGAACACGCTCGTCTGGGTTCCTGGTGAAATGCCGACCAATCAACCCTGGCCCCGACCGGCGGCAGACACAACATATCGGGTCGCGGTCAGCAACGTGCGAATTGCGGGCAGTCCGAGGTCGTTCACGTACGACGTCATCGTCATGGATCCGGGACCGACCATCACGACGGTCACAGGCGTGACGCCCGGGCGTGGGCCGGTGGTGGGTGGGACGGCGGTGACGATAACCGGCACGAACTTCTTTACCGAGCAGACAGCGGTGGCGGCCGGCGGCGCGGCCGCGACGAGCGTGGAGGTCATCGACGCGACGTCGCTCACGGCAGTGACGCCGGCGCATGCCGCTGGTGCGGTGGACGTGGTGGTGACGACGCCGGCCGGGACCGCCACCTTGCCGAATGGGTTCGCGTACGTGCCCGCGCTGCCCCCGTTCACGGATGATCCGCTGGTCGCCCGCAGCACCGTCGTGAGAGGGATCCACGTCACCGAGTTGCGGCAGCGAATCGACGAATTGCGGATCCAGCTCGGGCTGGCTGCGTACGGTTGGACCGATGTCCCAATCGCTGCCGGCGTGACCTCGATTCGAGCGATCCATCTGGCCGAACTGCGAACCGCGTTGAATGAGGCCTACGCAGCGGCAGGACGCGCGGCGCCGACATACACGAACGCCGCCGTCGTCGGTGGAGCCACGATCGTGACGGCGGTGGATCTCGCGGAAATCCGCACGGCAATTGCGGCCCTTTGGTGAGGCCCTCTGGCGTGGGCGCCGTTAGAAGCCTCGGCGCCGGCGCGCCTGACGGTCAGTGGCAGCCGAACGCCTGTGCGCTCGCGCCGAAGCAGAGGAGCAGGATCCGTTCGTTGGGGGATGGCGTGATGGCCGCGCCCGAGCCCCGTTCGGCAGCCCACGTGGCCATCCTGTTCTGTTCTTCAGGGCTGATTTCAGGATGCAACGCAACCAGGTCGACGCCGAGGTCCCGGAGCAGCGTCCAGGCCTCCGGCGACGGAAAGGTGTTCAACACCCGCATCCGATCCATGAAGCCATCCGGCACTTCGCCACTGAATCCATTCACGATCTTCGCCCAGTGCAGGGTGGATCCGACCATGTAGCGAGCCTCGCTGGTCGGGTACGCCTGGCGAAAGTAGAAGATCGGAAGGTGGAGGACGACCAGAGATCGCCCGACGCCGCGCTGCAGTGAGCGGACGCTCCGATCGATCCTGTTGAATTCGAAAGGCGCGTCGGTACGGAACGGCATCACGTACGGGAACACCTCGAACAGGTACGCCGCACAGAGAATGCCGATCACCGACCGGCGCGCGGCGCTCGATCGCAGCCGCCCAACGAGCCAGAGCCCGCCCTGTGCCGCGAGCAGGAGCACCCCCATGTCTATCACGAGGCTGAATCGTTGCGTCGCTCGAAGCCCGTAAAGAAAGGGCATGGCCCGTGCCGCGAAATCGAGGGGGAGTCGGACACCCCAGTCACGCGAGACGAACCCCAGCGCCAGCACGTACCCGACCGCGACCAAAGCCACACCCGCGCCCGTCGCCCGGGCGTTCAGGCGGGGAACTCCGCCCGATCGCCGGCGCCAGACTTGAATCATCACGGCCCCCATGCCGAGGACCGCGAGCGCGAGCGGGACGTAGCCGATGAACAGCGTGTTCTCCTGCCAGATCCAGTACGTGTTGCCCTCGATGTGCGAGCCGATCCACGTCGCCTTCGGCGGCGTCAGGTAGTCCGCCAGATGCACGAGGTCCCCAATCCCCTGAACCCCCGCCATGCGTTCCCGCATCGAGGACGATTTGGCCTGCTCCAGGTACGCGGGCACGAACGGTGAGGTGACGAGCCCCACCGCGAGCGCCACCGCCGCCAGAAGCGCCATGAAGCGCACGGACAGATGGCGACGCCCGACGAAGAACGGCAGCACCGTGACGACGACGACGACATCGATCACGGCCAGGTACCAACTCGTCAGTGACTGGAGCGCGACGAACAGTGCCAGCTTGGCGGCGTTCGCCGCTCCGCCCTCGTCGGTCAGGCGCAGCAGGTAGATCAGCGAGTAGGGGATCCATTGGAAGGACAGGATCTGGAGATGCCCCAGATGGTGGATTCGGAAGAACAGGAATCCCCAGAACACCCCGCCGAACACCGCCACGGCGCGCGACCCGGTCAGCTGAGCCGTCAGGCGATAGGCGCCGGTGCAGGAGAGTAGATAGGCCAGGAAGATGAGCAGGTTGTACCCGAACCACGGACTCTCCGAGAACGGCCGGAACAGCACGTTCAGCAGCGCCAGCGAGAACATGTGCTCGGAGAGGGCGATGCTGGCGTGGGCCGGATAGAACGCGTTGCCGTTCAGGATCTGGAGCGGTGCAGTGGTCAGCGCGTGAGACACCCACCCCAACGCCCAGGCATTGAGGCCAGGGTCGCCGGACATCAGTCCGGAGGCTCGGAGGTTGGTCCAGGAGAAGATGCGGCTGCAGAACAGCGCGGAGAGTACCGCGTAGCCGGCCACCACGAGCGGGGGCGTCGACGGCTTGAGCTCCGGGTGTGTCGAACGGCCGACGCGTGACGACAGGCGGGATGGCCGCGATCCCGCATCGTCAACAGAAGGTGCGTGCTCAGGCACGGCGCGCGGTGCGCCTTCGGGCTCCAGGATACCGTTCATCTTACTGAATTCGGCTTTCCGACTCGTGGGGCGCGACGTCGACCCGGCTGATAGCCACAGCCGTGCGTCGCGGATCGTCGCCCGAGTTGCCGAGGGAGACTGGTGAAAACTGCAGCTCGAGCTGGTTGAATCCGATCCACCACACCGATCTTGGAGCGGCAAACCGAATGGTCTGCCATCCTGGTTGGAGGCGCGCCGCCCAGAGCAACTGGCCGTTCAGGATCGCCGTCACGATCTGCGATTCCACGCCCCTGCCATCGAACGGTCGGCATTGGACCAGAATGTCGGCTGTTGCTGTCGAGCTTCGCGGCAGTGCGATGGCCGCCCGAGCGCCGGTCGCCAACGCGTACTGCCGTGCACCGTCTTGCCCGCCTCCCGCGAGACCTTCTCGCAACAGCTGTTGAGCGGCCGGAGATCCGACCACAACCGTGGGGTATGGCCCCGCCATGAGGCGGGTCGTTGCGAGCACCACCATCGCCGTGACAACCAGTGTGAGGAACGCCGCCTTCAGTCGAAGCCTGCCGTGGAGGGTTTCCGCGATCGCCGCCGCGACGAACAGGAACAGTACGTCGAAGTAGATGTAGTAGACGGACCAGAGCGTCGTCAGGCTGAAGCAGAGGAGCGACAGCCCCATCCAGGGGAGCGGGCTCGCGCCGCGACGGATGCGCCCCCAGGCGAGACCGTAGACTGCCGCCATGGTTGCAGCCTGCGTCAGCTCTACCAGCCGCTCCCAATGGTGCGCCAGCAGCCAGCCCGTGACGCCAATGGTATTGATCGCTCCGCGGTCAGTCGATGTCCACACAATCTGCTTCATGATGCGCGGATAGGAGGCGACCATCCCGTCCCAGATCGTTCGGTAGTCCCAGATGATGAACGGCAGGAGCAGCGCAAGGACGGTGGCGGCGACGATTGCGAAAGCCGCCGTCGTCCGGGAACGGTCGTGAACCCAGATTCCCATAAGAAGGACCGGGCCCAGGGTCACCATCGTGCTGCGGGCGGCGATCAGGATCCCGAGCGTGAACGCGGCGGCGAGCCAGCGCTTTCGGGTCACCGTAGCCGCGAACAGCGGCAGCAGCGGCCAGTAGACCGGCGTGTGCCCCATCAGCGTGAACTGTGGAAGATCGATGCTGATGACGACGACCGCCAGCAGCATCACCCACGCCACCGCCGACGCCACGCGACCGCGCCCGGCCTCGATCGTGGCTGCGATCCCGCACCAAGCCGGCACGAACAGCTCGCCGATGATCGTGATGACGCGAAGATCCATACGAAGCATCTGCGGCACGAGAAACGGACCCCATAAGACGGGGCCATACGGCAGCACGGTTGTCCATGGCGCATCGTACGCGTGGTATGTTCCGTACGGATCGCCTCCGCCGAGAAGGCGGCGCGTGGCCTCGCGCAGCACGATCAGCATGTCTGCGCGATAAGGGTTGTACAGCATCGCCCGAACCCATCGCTCGAGGGCGTAGAGCACAATGGCCGCCGACAACGCCGCAAATGCCACCCGAATCGCGGCGTGCGCCGACAGATCGAGCCCTGATGGGTTCTCGACACGCCCCCAGAAGAACACGATGGCGCCGATGAGGAGCACGAAGACGAGGGTCAACAGCGGAAACGAGGGCCTGGTCCCGAGCCATAGCAGCGAGAGCGAGGGCCAGGAGAACACGAGCAGGCTGGCGGATATGGCAACCGTACGGGTCACCGATGCCCATTCGCTCCCCACTGCGGCTCGAGGCTCCTGCGTCATTCGATATCGATCTTCCTGTCCGACTACTCCCTCCACGACATGCACACGCGTGATGATACTGTAGGCTTGCCCGTCAAGTGGGCAGCAGGAAGGTGGCGGGAGGCCGTAACCGCCTTCCAACCACTGGACGTTGGCCGGCTCAGATCCGGCGGCTGACGCAACGGGAGAAGAGATGGAACAACGCTGCCACCTCGCGGCGATCTGGCTGACCTGGTTCGGGCTGCCACTGCTGGCCGTAGTCGTAGGACTACGCGCCGGTCTGGTGACCGCGTTGGCTGTTCTGGGGCTGGGGATCCTCGGCCAGGTGCTCTACGTCCGGTGGTTTCCGCACATCTCCAGGTGGCTGGGGTACGGATCGGTGGCCGACACGCCAGCCGCTCCCCCTTCGATGGCAGCGCACCTGCCACACGTGACGTTGTACACAGCCAGCGTGTGTCCTTTCTGCCCGATCATCAGGCGGCGTCTGGCGGAGTTGCAGCGACAGAGCCAGTTCGACGTCGAAGAAGTCGACGTCACGTTCCGGCCGGAGATCATCCGGGCCAAAGGGCTGCGGAGCGTTCCGGTACTGGAAGCTGATGGCCGCCTGCTTGTCGGCAATGCGACGTCGGCACAGATCGCGGAGTTCCTGAGAACGGCCGCGAAATAGGATGCCCGTCGTTGGCAGGCGATACCCGCCTGGACGCACGTTGGAGCGGACGGCAGCATCACACGGTTTGTTGTGGAGGCAGTCCATTGGAGGAACTCGAGTTGGTGGTCTTCGACATGGCGGGAACAACGGTGGAGGACTGTGGGCAGGTGCCGGACGCATTCACCGCCGCGCTGGCCAGGCACGGTATCGAGGTCACGCCCGAGCAGGTCAAGGCCGTACGTGGCTCGTCCAAGCGTCAAGCCATTCTCCACTTGGTCCCGACAGGGTCGCAGCAGGCGCGCCTTGCCGAGGAAGTCTACGCGTCGTTCCGAGCGCACTTGGCGCAACGGTACGCATCCGAAGGTGTCCGTGCCATTCCCGGTGCGGAGCTGGCACTCCGTGCGCTTCGGGAACGCGGTGTTCGGGTGGCACTGAATACCGGCTTCGACCGAGAGATTACGACGTTGTTGCTGGACGCGCTGGGATGGGCCGACGGCATGGTCGATGCTGTGGTGTGCGGCGACGACGTGGCACGCGGGCGCCCGGCTCCGTACTTGATATTCCGGGCAATGGAGGCCACGGGCACGAGTAGCGTCCACAGAGTCGCAACCGTGGGTGATACGACGCTCGACCTGCTGGCCGGGTACCACGCCGGCGTGTCCTGGAACATCGGCGTCCTTTCAGGGGCGCACGACCGTCAGGCCCTGGAAAGCGTGCCGCACACGCACCTGCTGCTCTCCGTGGCTGCGGTGACTGGCCTATGGCAATGGCCAGCGGCCTGACCAGCAAACGGGTCGCAGGATCGGCGCGATCCGATCGAGCCGAGCGGTCCTTCCGGCCTGGGGCCCCTCAGATCCGTGCGCCCCGCAAGCGTAGAGCATTCCCGATGACCGACACCGAGCTGAAGCTCATCGCCGCCGCGGCGATCATCGGGCTCAAGAGGACACCGACGAACGGGTAGAGCACGCCGGCGGCGAGCGGCACGCCCAGGGTGTTGTAGACGAACGCGAAGAACAGGTTCTGTTTGATGTTTGACATCGTCGCGCGGCTCAACCGTCGGGCCCGGACGATGCCGGTCAGGTCCCCCTTGACGAGCGTCACCCCGGCGCTTTCCATCGCGACGTCGGTACCGGTCCCCATGGCGATGCCGACCTGCGCCTGCGCGAGCGCCGGCGCGTCGTTGATCCCGTCACCCGCCATGGCGACGAAACGTCCCTCGGCCTGAAGCCGCTTGACGACGGCTGCCTTTTGATCGGGGAGGACGTCCGCCACCACTTCGTCGATGCCAAGACGACGAGCCACCGCCTGCGCCGTTGTGCGGTTGTCGCCGGTGAGCATCACGAGCTTCAGGCCCTCCGCATGGAGTTGCCGGATGGCTTCGGCGGTCGTGGACTTGATGGGATCGGCAACGGCCAGCAGCCCGGCCGGCTGCCGATCGACGGCGACGAACATCACCGTGTGTCCGTCGGCTCTCAACTCATCAGCGCGCGTGGCCAGGGGGCCAGGGCCGATCGTCAACTGCTGCAGGAGGGCGAGGTTGCCGAGTGCGACGGTCCGGCCGTCCACGGTGCCCGTCACGCCCTTGCCGCTCACGGCCTCGAAGTCGGCGGGACTCTCCAGGTGCACGCCTCGCGCCGCGGCGGCCTCGAGAATCGCGGCCGCCAGGGGATGCTCGCTCCCTTGCTCGAGACTCGCGGCGAGGCGCAATACGGCGATCTCATCCTGGCCGGGCAGGGCGACGATCGCCACCAGCTTCGGTTTGCCCTCCGTGAGCGTGCCCGTCTTGTCCACGACGAGGGTGTCCACCTTGCGGAGCACCTCAATCGCTTCCGCGTTCCGGAACAGCACGCCGACGCTTGCGCCCTTCCCGGTGGCGACCATGATCGACATCGGGGTCGCGAGGCCCAGCGCGCAGGGGCACGCGATGATCAGCACGGAGACGGCGGCCACGAGCGCGTAGGCCATTCGCGGTTCCGGGCCGACGAGCGCCCACGCCAGGAACGCCAGGACCGCCGCCGCGACGACGGCGGGCACGAAATAGCCGGACACGGTATCCGCGAGCCGCTGCACCGGGGCGCGACTGCGCTGCGCCTCGCCCACCATGCGCACGATCTGGGAGAGCAGCGTCTCGGCGCCCACGCGATCGGCGCGCATCACGAACGTGCCAGCGGTATTCATCGTGGCGCCGATCACGCGATCGCGCGGGTGCTTCTCGACGGGCATCGGCTCGCCGGTGACCATCGACTCGTCAATCGCGCTCGATCCTTCGGTGACGATGCCGTCCACGGGGACCTTCTCGCCCGGCCGGACGCGCAGCAGATCGCCGACCTGAACCTCGTCGAGGGGGACGTCCTGCTCGCGCCCATCCTCGATCACCCGACGCGCCTGCTTCGGAGCGAGGCCGAGCAGCGCACGGATGGCGGAACCCGTCCGGCTGCGTGCGCGCAGCTCCAGGACCTGCCCGAGGAGCACGAGGGTGACGATGGCCGCCGCCGCCTCGAAGTAGACGGCGACGAGCCCATCGGCAGTGCGGAACGACGCCGGGAACACCCCGGGGAACAGCGTCGCGACGAGGCTGTAGACGAACGCCACCGACACGCCCAGGCCGATGAGCGTGAACATGTTCAGGCTGCGATAGACGAGCGATTGCCATGCACGCACGAAGAACGGCCAGCCGCACCACAGCACGACCGGCGTGGCGAGCGCCAGTTCAATCCACCGGAGTGTCGTCGACGACGCGACACGATCCAGGAGATGGCCGGACAGATCGTGGGCCATCACGATGACGATCAGGGGCACGCTGAGGAACACGCTGACAGAGAACCGCCTGGTCATGTCCACCAACTCGGGGTTCTCTTCGTTCTCCTGCGCCGCGGTGATCGTGCGCGGCTCGAGGGCCATCCCGCAGATCGGGCAGGTCCCCGGCGCGTCGCGCACGACTTCCGGGTGCATCGGGCAGGTGTACTGCATCGAGTCGGCGCCCGGTGAGGCGGTTGGGTGCGATGGTGTCGTCGAGCCTCCCGTGAACCCGGCCGGGTCGGACTGAAATCGCGTCGAGCATTCCGTGCTGCAGAAGTAATAGGTCTTCCCGGAGTGTTGGACGGATCCGGCCGCCGTGGCCGGGTCGATCGTCATCCCGCAAACCGGGTCAACGGCCGTCGGGGCCACGGGGGCTGTCGTGCTGTCGCGCGCCATGTTGGGCCTCTCCCGACGTCAAAGCCGGCGCGGGCGGGCACGACGCCCGCCCGGCCTCGGAGCGTTACTTCGCGAATTGCTTCGGGTCGCGATCGAACTTCTGCTTACACGAAGCCGAGCAGAAGTAGTAAGTCTTGCCGTTGTACTCGCTCGAGCCGGCGGCCTTCGCCGGATCCACCTGCATGCCGCACACCGGGTCTTTTTGCATAGTGCTACCTCCGCGCCAAGACAACTGCGCGTCTTTGAGGATGACCGCCGCCCCGCGACGCCGCCCCGCCGCTAAGCGGTTCGCTTCGGCTGCCTGTCCAGCTTCTCCTTCTCCGCTTGCTTGGTCTTCGTGGCTTGCTGCTTCTGACCCTTTTCCTTGTCCTTCTTTCCCTTGTCTCCCATGAAGCACCTCAGTACCTATTGTCCATCAATCATCGAGGTTCAGCCAGTGGACAGCGGTGGGCTCGGCTTTGGACTCGAGTCTTCGCGTCAGGGGTTATGATTCTCGCACCACTATGGGGAGTGGAACCGACGCGGCCTGGCTCTCGAGGTCGCGCCGCTCGTGCGGAGGTGCGCTGGGCGCCCGCAGGCGAGAGGGGAGTGGGGTTGTCGGCATGAGGCGATTGCTCGTCGAACTACGGAACGCGGGCTTCATCGCACTCGGAGTGCTGTCGGCCGGCATGGGCCTGAAGGGGTTCCTGCTCTCGAGCAACTTCATCGACGGCGGTGTGACCGGCGTCTCCATGCTGCTCGCGAAGATGACGGGCTTGCCGCTCGCTGTCTGGCTGCCCCTGGTCAACCTCCCTTTCATTGCCATCGGCTACCGCTTGTTGGGGCGCGCGTTCGCGCTGCGGGGCGTGCTCGCGATCGCGGGCCTCGCGGCTGTCCTCGCCATCGTTCCGTATCCCGACGTCACGTCAGACCCGGTACTTACCGCCGTGTTCGGAGGCTTCCTTCTCGGCGGCGGAATCGGGTTCGCCATTCGCGGCGGTGCGGTGCTGGACGGCACGGAGATCGCGGCACTCCTCATCAGCCGGCGCGGTGAGGTCTTGAGAGTGGGCGACCTGATCCTGATGTTCAACGTCGTCCTGTTCGGCGCCGCCATGGCCGTCCTGGGCGTCGACAAGGCGTTGTACTCCATCCTCACGTATGTCGCCGCGGCCAAGACGCTCGACTTCGTGCTCTACGGCTTCGACGAATACACGGCCGTCACGATCGTGTCGAGCGAGCATACGGCCATTCGCGAGAGACTCACGGGTCAGCTTGGTCGGGGCGTGACGGTCTACAGAGGCTACGGGGGGATGAGCGGTGTGGATCAGGACATCCTGTACTGCGTGGTGACCCGGTTGGAAATCGGCAAGGTGAAGGCGATCGTGCGAGAGTGCGACGACGGCGCTTTTGTCGTCCACCACCCGTTGACCGGCGCCGAAGGGGGCGTGGTCAAGAGAAGAACGCCGCATTAGAAACGTCGGTGAGCCGAGAAGCGCTGTCATGCCATTTTCACCCTCGTCGCGCGGGCGCCTGACGGGTCACGACCTCGATCGGTTTCCGGGCGACACCCTGTTCGATCGCCTCGGCCGGGCGGTGTGTCGTGCAGGCTGCCTGCCGCGCAAGGAGTTATACGAGGCGTGGGAGATGGGTCGTCGGGTGCGGCGGCTCTTCCGCGGCGGGCGGGTTGTCGATCTGGGTGGAGGCCACGGACTACTGGCCCAGGTGATGCTCCTGCTCGACAACTCGTCGCCAGATGCGTTGGTCGTGGACAAGGCGCTGCCGCCATCGAGGACGCGGGTCCACGATGAGCTGGTGAAGGCATGGCCGCGACTGGCCGGCCGAATCGAGTTCGTCGCGGGCGACTTGGGGGACATCGAGATCCATGCCACCGACCTGGTGGTCTCGAGCCATGCGTGCGGTGACCTGACGGACCGTGTTCTGGAGCGCGCCGCTGCCGCCCGGGCGCGGGTTGCCGTCCTGCCGTGCTGCCACGATCTGGCCACGTGCGACTCAGGGCCGCTCGCGGGATGGATTGCCCGCCCGCTCGCCATCGACATCGTGCGGGCCCTGCGCCTGGAACAGCACGGGTACCGGGTCCGGACCCTGACCATCCCCGCGGAGATCACGCCGAAGAACCGTCTGCTCCTCGGGGAGCTTCTCCTGGGGTCCGACCCCGGCTGACGCCATGCTGACGCAGCTGCCGTTGCCATTCGGCGAACGACCCCGAACGCCGCGCGCCAACTCGAGACCGGACCCCGCACGCGAAGTGGTGGTCATCGGACGCCGCGAGTGGATGGTGACGTACGTGCGGCACCGGCACGCACGCCACTACGTGCTTCGCGTTGAGGACGAGGGAAGCCTTCGGGTGACAATTCCGCGGGGCGGTTCGCGAAAGGAAGCCGAGAGGTTTGCGAAGCAGAAAGCCGGCTGGATCGACCGCGAACGATTCCGTCGAGCGATGATCCGCGGCAACTCCGGAGCGTGGGGGGACGGCGCTACGACTACCGTCCACGCCGTCGCCACCGTTGGGCTCCGTCGCCTCGCGGAGTGGGAGTTGCCCGCACGACTGATGGAAATGGCCGCGTCGCTGGGCCACCATGTGTCCCGCGTCACGATACGCGACCAGAGAAGCCGCTGGGGATCGTGTTCCCCCTCCGGCCGAATCTCACTCAACTGGAGACTCATCCAGGTTCCGCCCTCGGTTCGCGACTACGTGCTCCTGCACGAGCTGACACACCTGGTCGAGAGCAATCACTCCCCGCGGTTCTGGAAGAAGCTGGAGGCGGTGTGCCCGTGGCACCGCGAGGCGCGGACCTGGCTCAGGGCGCGGCCTCTGGTGCCGTGACGTGGTGCGGTGCGTTCTTCCGCATCCTGCTATCCGAGGAACACGCGCGCGTTGCGGAAGACGCGCATCCACGGGGCGTCCTCGCCCCAGCCGTCGGGATGCCAGGACCACTGGACCGAGCGGAACAGGCGCTCGGGGTGCGGCATGACGATCGTGAACCGGCCGTCGGGAGTCGTCACGCCAGTCAGTCCGCCAGCCGATCCGTTCGGATTCAGCGGGTAGGCCTCGGTTGGATTCCCGCGATTGTCGATCGCGCGCATCGACACGACCACCCGAGCCGCGTCTTCCGGCGTGTCGAACACGGCCCGCCCCTCGCCGTGCGCCGTGACGATAGGGATTCGACTCCCTTCCATCCCCTTGAAGAAGATTGACGGGCCGGGCAGCACCTCCACCATCACGACCCGCGCCTCGAACTGCTCGGACGCGTTCTTGACGAAGCGCGGCCACGCCCAGGCGCCGGGGATCAGCTCTTTCAGCGCCGCCATCATCTGGCAGCCGTTGCAGACGCCCAGGGCGATTGTGTCCGGCCGCGCGAAGAAGGCGGAGAACTCGTCGCGCGCCCTCGGGTTGTAGAGCGCCGATTTCGCCCAGCCCTCGCCGCCGCCCAGCACGTCGCCAAACGAAAAGCCGCCGCAAGCCGCCAGGGCTCGAAAGCCGGCGAGCGACACCCGGCCGCCGATCACGTCGCTCATGTGCACGTCGTGCGCGTCGAAACCGGCGCGGTCGAAGGCGGCGGCCATCTCCACCTCGCCATTCACGCCCTGGTCGCGGAGGATGGCAATCGGTGGACGCGCGCCGCGCGACACGAACGGGGCCGTGACGTCCTCGGTGTGATCGAACGTGAGGCGGGCCGAAAGCCCGGGATCGCCCTGGTCGAGGATTCGGTCGTACTCCTGCTGAGCACACGCCGGGTTGTCGCGCACGGACTGCATCTGCCAGGTCGTCTCGCTCCAGGCGCGCTGCAAGTCCACCCTCGACCGTTGATACACGATGCGGCCACCGCGCACCACGGTCATCACATCATCGTCTGTCGATCGCGCCACAACTCGGGCCGCGACGCCGTGACGGCGCAGGGTGTCGACGACGGCTGCCGCGTCGGTCTCGCACACCTGCAGGACAGCGCCCAGTTCCTCGGCGAACAGACCGGCTACGAGGTCGGTTTCCGATGTTTCGCCGCGGCCCTGGATATTGACCACCGCCTCAGCGTCCACCGAGAGACCGGCATGTCCCGCAAATGCCATCTCGCAGAGCGTGACGAACAGGCCGCCATCGGACCGATCGTGGCAGGCGAGAACCAGGCCGCCATTTCGTAGTTCGGCAAGCGCGGTAAACAGGCCGCGGAGGGCTGCGGGGTCCTCGAAATCCGGCGTTTCGTTGCCGACCTGGCCGAACACCTGTGCCAGCACCGAGCCGCCAAGACGCGCGCGACCAGGCGCGAGGTCTGCCAGCACCAGGAAGGTCGGCCCTCCATCGGTCCGCAACTGCGGCGTCAGCGTCGTCCGCACGTCGTCGCACGGCGCGAAGGCCGAGACGATGAGGGAGAGCGGGCTCACCACCTCGCGGCGCTCATTGCCCTCCACCCATGTGGTGCGCATCGACATCGAGTCCTTGCCAACCGGGATGCTGATGCCGAGCCTCGGGCACAGATCGAGCGCGACGGCCTTCACGGTGTCGAACAGCGCCGCGTCTTCTCCGGGAGACCCGGCTGCGGCCATCCAGTTGGCCGAGAGCTTGACGAGCGACAGATCGCGGACGGGCGCCGACGCCAGGTTGGTCAGCGCTTCGCCGACAGCCATCCGGCCGGACGCCGGTGCGTTGACGACGGCCAGGGGAGTCCGTTCGCCGATCGAGAACGCCTCGCCCGCGTATCCCCCGAAGCCGAGAAGCGTCGTGGCACAGTCCGCCACCGGAACCTGCCACGGGCCGACCATCTGGTCACGCGAGCACAGGCCGCCGACGGTCCGGTCGCCGATGGCGATGAGAAACGTCTTGTCGGCCACGGCCGGGGCGCGCAATACGCGCTCGACGGCGCTCGGAAGATCGATGCCGTCGAACGAGAAGGGGAGAAGCCCTGGGCGTACGTGCGTCACATCCCGTGTCATGCGTGGCGGCTTGCCGAGGAGCGCCGGCAGGTCCATGTCCACCGGCTTGTTGCCGAACAGCGGGTCACGGACTTCCAGGCGCTGCGCCCGGGTCGTCTCGCCGACGACGGCGAACGGGCAGCGTTCGCGTTCGCAGATCGCGCGGAACAGATCGAGCGAACCTGGAGCGATCGCGAGGACGTAGCGTTCCTGTGCCTCGTTGCACCACACCTCGCGGGGCGTCATTCCGGGTTCTTCGTTCGGCGCCGCGCGCAGGTCGATGCGGGCGCCGCGGTTGGAACCGTGGGCGATTTCGGGGAGCGCGTTCGAGAGCCCGCCCGCGCCGACATCGTGGATCGAGAGAATCGGGTTCTCTGGGCCGAGCGCCACCGAGCGATCGATCACTTCCTGCGCGCGGCGTTGAATTTCCGCGTTTCCGCGCTGGACCGAGTCGAAATCCAGGTCGGCCGCGTTCGACCCGGTTGTCATCGACGAGGCCGACCCGCCGCCCATCCCGATGAGCATGCCGGGGCCCCCCAGCTGAATCAACAGCGACCCAGCGGGCACGTCGCCCTTGTGCGCGTGTTCCGCCAGGATGTTCCCCACGCCGCCCGCCAGCATGATCGGCTTGTGATACCCGCGCACCACGCCGGCGACGGACTGCTCGTACGTGCGGAAGTAGCCGGCGAGATTCGGCCGGCCGAACTCATTGTTGAACGACGCCGCGCCGATTGGCCCGTCAATCATGATCGCCAGCGGCGAGGCGATGCGCTCGGGCTTCGATTCGGATCCCTCCCACGGTCGGACGAAGCCGGGGATTCGCAGGTTGGACACGGAGAACCCGCACAAGCCGGCTTTCGGCTTCGACCCGCGGCCCGTGGCGCCTTCGTCGCGAATCTCCCCGCCTGAACCGGTGGCCGCACCAGGAAACGGCGAGATGGCCGTCGGGTGATTATGCGTTTCCACCTTCATCAAGGAGTGTGTCAGACCCTCGTGATACCGGTAGCGCCGGCTGATCGGGTCGGCGACGTAGCGCCCGATCGTCCGTCCTTCCATCACGGCCGCGTTATCGGAGTAGGCCGACACGGTTCCCTGCGGGTTCGCCTCGTGCGTCCGGCGGATCATCCCGAACAGCGAGTCGGTTTCCGACTGGCCGTCGATGATCCACGAGGCATTGAAGATCTTGTGCCGGCAGTGCTCCGAGTTCGCCTGCGCGAACATCGTCAACTCGACGTCAGTCGGGTTTCGGCCGGTGCCCAGGAAGTACGACACGAGGTACCCGATCTCGTCCGGAGC
>DASVIS010000166.1:0-32177 GCA_036381995.1 Vicinamibacterales bacterium
CCACCTTCCTCGAGCAGGTCCGCCGGATGGTCAAGCCGGGCGGAGCGATCGGTGGCAGCGTTCCCAACCGAGGTCGATACATCGTCCCGACGCGGATGTCACCCGATCTGCCACCTCATCACTTCACCTTGTGGGACTCTAGGGTGATGGCCACGTTCCTGAACGCGCAGGGCTTCGCCGATGTCCGCACACTCACCGCGCGCTATGAGCCGTTCCTCCTCCAACAGATCGCGCACTATCTCTTCCGGCGGCAGGTGCACGCACTGAAGGTGAGCACCGGGGTGCGTAGTTTCCAGTCGGCGGACTACGACTCGCCCGCCAACCGGAAAGGCCGCGCGCTGACTGCGCTGAGGCGCTTCGTCTGGAACCCGGTGATGGCGGTGCTCGAGCTGCCGGAGTACCCGATCCTGAGACTGACGAAGCGGGGCATCAACCTGTGTTTCACGGCACGCCTTGCTGACCAGTCCCGAGTCCCGTCAGCACCTGCCACTCCCGCGAGCCGATCCGCTCGAGCTTCTCGGCGGCAACACGGCCCCTGAACTCGAGACGATCCTGCGGGAATTGCCGGACCGATCGAACTCGTCCGCCGGGGCCAACAGCCGCGGAGGCATGGTGGTCGAAATCCGGCTTGACGATCGCGGGTGGCGAAGCGTATCGTATATCCTGATATCCTGATATCCGGATATCCGATGGGCACACGCCATGACCTCCACACCTCAGTTCTTCCACGCCCTGGCCGACCGCACCCGGTTGCGCATCGTCAACCTGCTCGCGCGCGACTCGCTCTGCGTCTGCGACATTCAGCGCATCCTCGAACAGCCTCAGTCCAGCGTGTCTCGCCACCTGGCGCTGCTGAAGTCCGCCGGCCTCATCCGCGACCGCCGGGACGGCATGCGGACGTTTTACGCGCTGACGGCGTGGGACTCGCGGCTCTGGCGCGCGGTGCTCACCGCCATCCGCGCGCATCTCGCGGCCGAGTCCGACTATGGTGCCGACATCGACGAGTTGACTCGGCTCAAGACGAGGGGCGACTGCCATAAAGAACCGACAGGCTGGGCAACGGGCCGGCGAGCCCCGAGGCGCCGGCACGAACACCGACCGGAGGCCTGAATGCCCGGACAGGTCGTCCTCTTCGCGTGCATCCACAACGCGGGCCGATCGCAGATGGCCGCCGCTTTCTTCAATGCTGCGGCCGATCCTCTCGAAGCGAGGGCGATCTCCGCCGGGACCCGGCCGGGTACCGCCGTGCACCCGGAGGTTGCAGCCGTGATGCACGAGATTGGCATCGATCTGGCTTCGGCAACGCCACATCGCCTGACGGACGAACTGGCCGCGGGCGTCGACATGCTCGTCACCATGGGCTGCGGCGAGGAGTGCCCGTATGTCCCCGGCGTCGAGCGTCACGACTGGGCCCTGCCCGATCCGAAGGGAAGACCGATCGAGGAGGTCCGGGCGATTCGCGACGACATCCGCGTCCGCGTGGAGTCGCTCGTCGCCCGACGGGGCTGGAAGGCACAGGGATAGGCCAGGGAGCCTTCATATGTCCGACAAGGTCGTCTCGCGTCTGTCGTTTCTCGATCGGTATCTCACGCTGTGGATCTTCCTCGCGATGATCGTGGGCGTGTGCGCCGGCTATTTCCTGCCGGGCTTCGTCCGGTTCATCACCGCGTTTCAGGTCGGGACGACCTCCATCCCGATCGCAGTCGGCCTCATCGTCATGATGTATCCGCCTCTGGCGAAGGTGCGTTACGAGGAACTCGGCGAGGTCTTTCGCAACACGAAGATCCTCGTGCTCTCGCTCGTCCAGAACTGGATCGTCGGCCCCGTGTTGATGTTCGTCCTGGCCATCGTGTTTCTTCACGACTATCCGGAGTACATGGTCGGACTCATCATGATTGGCCTCGCGCGCTGCATCGCGATGGTCATCGTCTGGAACGAGCTGGCGAAGGGCGACACGGAATACGCGGCCGGCCTGGTGGCCTTCAACTCGGTGTTCCAGGTGCTGTTCTACTCGGTCTACGCCTGGGTGTTCATCACCGTCCTTCCCGGATGGTTCGGCCTGAAGGGTGTGGCGGTGAACGTCTCGATCGGCGAGATCGCCAAGAGCGTGTTCATCTACCTGGGGATCCCGTTCCTGGCGGGGATGCTCACGCGGTTCTTCCTCGTGCGCGCACGAGGGCGACAGTGGTACGAGGCGCGGTTCGTTCCGAAGATCAGCCCGCTCACGCTCGTCGCCCTCCTGTTCACGATCGTCGTCATGTTCTCGCTGAAGGGCGAGTACATCGTCCAGCTCCCGATGGACGTCGTCCGGATCGCGATCCCGCTGCTGATCTACTTCGTGGTGATGTTCCTGGTGTCCTTCTACATGGGACACAGACTTGGAGCCGATTACTCGAAGACGGCCACGCTCTCGTTCACGGCCGCCAGTAACAACTTCGAGCTGGCCATCGCGGTCGCGGTCGCGGTGTTCGGCATTCACTCTGGCGCCGCGTTCGCGGCTGTGATCGGCCCACTAGTCGAGGTGCCGGCGCTCATCGGTCTCGTCAACGTCTCGCTGGCATTCCAGAAGCGGTATTTCAAGCAAGCTGTGGCCTTGCCGACCGGGCGGTGAGCCGCTTCGCCGTAATGGCAGGAGTCGTCGAGACACGCTCATGTCGCTCGCCGAGATCTGGAAGGACGCCGGCTACCGCGAGTACCGCCGGCGCGTGAGGGCGTTCGATTTTCCGCCGTGCTTTCACTGCGGCGGTTGTCCGTTGACAGAAACCAACGCCGAGGATTGCTACGGCAATCCCGCTCCCGTGTGCGGCGAGTGCCTGTGGGCGCAGGGCCTGGTCTCGTGCCCGTGAGGGCGGGCGAGTCTGCGGCGTCGGCGTGGTGGTGTGGTGGTGTGAGGGTGGGTTTCAGAAGATGAGATGTCAGCACCCATTTCCGAACAGATGACCGCCGGCACCGGGCGGTCCGTCACGTCCCTTCCATCCGCTCGCCGGCGACTGCCGCGATACCTGGCCGCCTGCGCGGCGGGGCTCGTGGCCTGGGTGGCCCTCTACGCGAGCCTTCAGCCATTGGCCCGTTGGCTCACGTTCGAGGCCCTGCGGCTCCGGCACGAAACGCACGTCGCGTCCGCGGTGGAGTTCTTCGTCTTCGAGTCGCCGAAAGTGCTGATGCTCCTCGTGCTCATCGTGTTCGGGGTGGGCATCATTCGCTCGTTCTTCACGCCCGAACGCACGCGCCGCGCGCTGGCCGGCAGAAGCGAGTCGGTCGGCAACATCCTCGCCGCGCTGCTCGGTATCGTGACGCCCTTCTGCTCGTGCTCGGCCGTGCCGCTCTTCATCGGGTTCGTCACCGCCGGCGTGCCCCTCGGCGTCACGTTCTCGTTTCTCGTGTCGGCACCGATGGTGAACGAGGTGGCCGTGGTCCTGCTCTTCGGCCTCTTCGGCTGGAAGGTGGCCGGCCTCTATGCGGGCACCGGCGTGCTGATCGCCATCCTCTCGGGTTGGACGATCGGGCGCCTGCGTCTCGAGGGGTACGTCGAGGATTGGGTATTCGAGACACGAGCCGTGGAGACGGGCATCGACGAGGAACGGCTGGAATGGGCTGACCGCCTCGAAGCCGGCTGGCGGGCCATGAAGGACATCGTTGGCAAGGTGTGGCCGTATGTACTGATCGGCATTGCCGTCGGGGCGGCGATTCACGGCTACGTGCCGGAGAACTTCATGGCGTCGATCATGGGCAAGAGCGCCTGGTGGAGCGTGCCGGTCGCCGTGCTCATCGGCATCCCGATGTACTCGAACGCCGCCGGCATCATTCCGGTTGTCCAGGCCCTGCTCGGCAAAGGCGCGGCGCTCGGCACGGTCCTGGCCTTCATGATGGCCGTGATCGGGCTCTCGTTGCCGGAGACCATCATCCTGCGCCGCGTGCTGAAGCCCACGCTCATCGCCGTGTTCGTTGGCGTCGTCGGGACCGGCATCCTGCTCGTCGGCTACGTGTTCAACGTCTTGTTCTAGAGAGAGGGATCAATGAAGATCATCGTCTACGGCCCAGGCTGCGCCCGGTGTCATGAAACCGAACGTGTCGTGCGCCACGTGGTCGCACAGCTCGGCCTCGCCGCGGATATCGAGAAGGTGAGCGACTACCAGGCCATGGCGGCAGCGGGTGTCCTGGCGACGCCTGCCGTCAGCATCGATGGGGTGCTGAAGATCTCCGGCCGGATTCCGAAGTCCGAGGAAGTGCGAGGCTGGCTGTCCCCGGAAGCCCGCGGGTAAACGTGCGAGCGGCCAGCTCGGAGAGACGAGGATGTGGCCGTCGAGAACTCACCGGGTCGACGGATTGCGGAGCACCTCGTACAACTCCACGGACTTCTCTTCGGCAATCCGCCGGAGTCCCGACGCCTGCCGGAGGTGTTCGAGCTGCCCCACGGTGAACATGTCGGTGTGAACGAATACATGCGTGACGCCGAAGCGCTGCAGCGCGGAGATGGCATTCGGATCAGGGAAACCCTCCAACGCGTCGACATGATCGAAGTAGCTCTGCGGAGTGAATCCGCTGTACCCATTCAGCAGGCGGTAGAAGCTCGTCGTCGAGTTCAGCATCGGAGGCGCGTTGGTGAAGAAGTCCTCGCGAGGCGCCAGGGGCAGCTCGGCCACGACTGCGGATCGGTGGGCGTCGAGTCGGTGGTAAATCGGCGGAATGCCGTCGTAGTACATGTAATGAATCGGCGCGGCCAGCGATTCGAGGGTCAGGACGATCGGGATGACGACGCCGGCCGCCGCGGCAAGGGTCGAGCGGCGAGCCTGCCGGCCAATCGCGGCGACGCCGAAGCCACCCAACACGGCGACGGCGACGATTCCAAGGTACCCGAACCTCGAAATGGCACGGATGCCATGAAGGGGCGGGAAGACCAGGTACAGCAGCGAGAATCCTGGCACGCTGGCGCCGAATGACAGCACGACCCCGCACACTCCGAGCGCCAGGCACATTCGGGCCCTGGGATCATGGAGGGCACCCCTCGCGATGGCGTAGCCAGCCAGCGCGATCCCGACGAAGCCGGGGAATAGCGCCGTGGAAGACCACCACCGCCGGAGCAGCCAGTAGTCGAATCGCGCAGGGGTCGTCAGATAGTCCCGCCAGATGGCCGGCAGCAGGTCGGCGATCGACCGATTCAGGCCCTGTCCGTGATGGGAGCGCCAGTACGGGAACAGGTACGGCAGCACCACGAGCGCCGCCAGCGCCGCCGCGATCGCCAGGTACTTCGCGACGGCAAGACCACGCCTTCCCCACCACGACTCAGGCCGCGCGAGGGCGGCCGCGGCCAACCCGAGCGTCGTCATGACGAACAGGTAGTACGAGGACAGCGACTGCAGCGCGAACCAGGCGGCGAGCGACACCGCGTGGCGCAGGCGCGGGCGTTGGAGGAGCCTGTCGAGAGCGAGGAGCGCCAGCGGCAGGAACTCGACGTGCTGCGCCTGCAGATGCGGCAGGCGGGTGAACGTGTGCCCGTTGAACGCGACCAGAATACCGGCGGCGATTCCCGCGGCCCAATCGTCGGTCCAACGGGCCACGACGAGACACAGGGCGAAGCCGGTGAGCGCGAAGCCGGCCATCAGGACAAGGTTGTAGGCCAGTACCGGCGAGGCGCCGGCCCACAGAAGTGGCGCCGCGATGGCCGATTGCACCAGGAGCGACTCCGAGAAGGCCAGCGTGTTCGGTTCCGGATAGAAGATGTTGGCCTGAAACAGATGCAGGGGATCGCGCGGGGCCTGATGGGCGACCCACGCGATGATCCATTCGTTGAGGATGGTGTCACCGTTGTCGTTGCGCGAGAGATGGGCTGGATCGGTGGCGAGCGGCCACGTTTCGAGTACCGTCAGGCAGACGAACAGCGCCAGGCACGCCAAACGCCGATGCTGCCGCACGCGGAGCCACGCCCACTCACCGGCCACGGACCGCCGAATCGCCCAGATCGCGCACGCTACGGCGAGGGCCGTCACGACCCACCACATCCAGTCGAGCGCCCGCGCGGTCAGGGCCGTGGCATAGCTGACGCGTCGCTGCGATAAAGCCCAGGGCGGAACCGGTTCATAGTGCACGCCATCGGCAGACCACGACCACTCGAGGGTATACGCGCCGCCGGCCTGAACGTAGTCGAGCTCGAGGAGGTGCGATCCACGTCCAAGCGACGCACTGCCCGAACGCGTGACCGCTCGGTGGGTGCCACCGTTGTCGACGACGATCCGATTGTCGATGGACAGCCGGGCACCGTCATTGGACGTAATCGCGAACCTGTAGGTGCCGGTCTCGGCGACCGTCAGGTACCCGATCCACCGGGCGCTGAAGACAGCCGGGGGATCCTGCCAGCGTCGCTTCAGGGTCTCCGTGGAGATTGTGGCGTCGGCCGTCGAAAACACCACGGGCCTGGCCCATGTGGCGTTGGTGAAGTACTGCCCCGACAGGCCGTCTCCGGCGCGGTTTCCGGCAAGCGCGATGGCGATAATCGCCCAGCTCGCGAGCGCGACGAGCAGGCACGCCAACGGGCGTCGCTGACGGGTGTTCACTGCGCCTCCGCGGCTGCAGGCGGGTGGTGTGGCAAGTCCAGGCGCGACTCCGGCTCAGTCAAGGTTCCTCCGGACGCGACTTTCGAGTATAGCGGTGATTGCCGCGATTGAACCGTTGCGATGACTCACGGTAACATCTGTCGTCGATGGCGGTTCGGCAGATATTGGGGCATCCGTGCAATGCCTCCTCTCGTGGTGAACGCCCTTGAGTGATTCAACCTCTCTCGCTGGTCGTGTGGCGGTCGTGACGGGCGGCACGCGCGGGATCGGTCGCGCCATCGCCATGACGCTTGCGCGGCGCGGCGCGGCGGTCGCTGCCGCATTCCGGGAGAACGAACAGGCCGCACGCGAAACGGAACGGGCGCTGCTCGAGACCGGAGCCAGGGCCATGACCGGGCGCTGTGACGTGCGCAGTGACGCGGCGGTGGCGGCGTTCGTCGCACAGGTCACCGAATCGCTCGGTCCGGTTGACATCCTGGTCAACAACGCCGGGACGGTCAACGACGCGCTGGTGGCCTTTCTGGACCGGGCGCGATGGGACGATGTGTTGGCGGTCAACCTCAGCGGCCCGTATCTGTGCGTGCGGGCCGTCCTGCGGGGCATGCTGCTCAGGCGGTGGGGACGGATCATCAACATTGCCTCGCGGAGTGCCGACGCCGGGCTGCCCGGCCAGACGGCCTACTCGGCGTCCAAGGCGGGCCTCGAGGGTTTCACGCGGACGCTGGCGCGCGAAGTGGCGCCGTACGGTGTGCTGGTCAACGCGGTGTCCCCGGGTCTCATCGACACGCAGTTGATCGAAGCCATCCCGGCGAAGAGCAGGCAGCGGCTGCTCGACGCCATCCCGCTCGGCCGACCGGGGCGCCCCGAGGAGATCGGCGCGCTCGTCGCGTTCCTCGCCTCCGAAGACGCCAGCTACATCACGGGACAGGTCATCGCGGCGGACGGGGGGCTGTTCTAGTCCCGGAATTCACTTGGGTTGACGCTCTGGTCGGGTCCTGTCGGCGATCAGCCCCACCCGTCCTCGGCCCGAACAACACCCCCACGGGGGCCGGGCCTGCGCGGCGGGCGGGGCGCCCCGCTCGCCGCCACCCGCACTTGACGCTTCACCTTGAGTTCGACATTTCCTCGTCAACCCAAGTGAGTCGTAGGACTAATCCTGCTTTGTCACTCCGGCAACAGATCCCGGGTCGAAGACGTCGCCTGTCGCATCACCACTGCCGCGTCGTTGCCGCCGAAGGCCAGCGACGTCGAAATCGCGCACCGCACCGGCCTGCAGCGCGCCTGGTTCGCGACCACGTCCACCTGGCACTCGGGGTCGGTCCGAGTGTGGTGGATCGTGGGCGGGATCACGCCACGGTCGATCGTCAGGGCCAGCGTGGCCGCTTCGACCGCGCCGGCCGCGCCCAGGCAGTGCCCCAGCATCGACTTGATCGAGGTCACCGGGATTTCGGACGTGCGGTCGCCAAACACGCGCCGGATGCCGCGCGATTCGGTCTTGTCGTTCGGCACGGTGCCGGTTCCGTGCGCGTTGATGTGGTCCACCTCGTCCGGTGACACTCCGGAGGCCGCAAGCGCGGTGGAGAGCAATGCCTCGACGGCGAGGCCCTCGGGTTCGGGTGCGGTGGCGTGGAAGGCCTCGCAGCCGGCGCCGTATCCAGCAAGCTCCGCGTACACGTGGGCCCCGCGGGCTTGCGCGTGCTCCAGTCCCTCGAGAATCAGGACGGCCCCGGCTTCGCCCACGTTCATGCCGTTGCGGCTGACGTCGAACGGCCGGCACGGCTCGGTGTCGATCAACCTCAGAGCATTGAAGCCGCTCAGCGCCGTCCGGCACAGTGCGTCGCTGCCGCCGCAGACCGCCGCCTCCAACTGCCCGGTCCGGACCATGTCAGCGCCGTAGCCAATCGCCATCGTACTCGACGAGCAGGCCGAGTTCATGCACGCGCGAAGCCCCATCAGCCCGAAGTGCCTCCCGATGGCGTCGGACGCGGCGCCGTTGAGGTAGTTGAGGATTTCGGAGGGGCGCGCCAGGCGCCCACTCCCGCCGAGCGCGTTCGCGTAGTAGACCTCGTTGCGCAGCAGGTCGTTCGCGCCGACGCCCATGAAGACGCCGATCGACCACCTCGGGATGTCGCTCTCCAGCAGGCGCGCGTCGGCCAGGGCTTCAACCGTGGCCAGGACGCCCAGTTGGTCGGCGCGCGAGTAGCGCCGCCGTTCACGCACGGAGAAATGCGCGGCCGGATCGAAGCGCGCCTCGGCCACCATGCGACTCCTGTAACCCTCGCCCTCGAACAACGTCAGCTCGGCGATGCCACAACGCCCTTCGCAGAGCGCACTCCAGGACGATTCCCGGTCGGCACCGAGGGCGCAGATCATCCCGATACCGGTCACGGCCACGCGTCGTTCGCTCATGTCACCCTTCGTTGCGCGAGGTTGCGGACCCCGCGTCAAGGCGCGGCCACTGCAACTGCCGTCGCCACTCTGCCGTGCGGCGCCGCTCGGCGCGCTTCTGCGCCAGCGTGACGAGGAGCGGGATGAACTGGAACGGCAGCGACATCAGCGAGCAGCCAATCGCGCCCGCTCGCTGCCATGGCGTCAACCCGCTGGGTCGCATGCCGAGAAGCGCCCCCCAGTAGTTCAACACGACCCCGTAGATCTCGAACGCCAGGCGACCCGACGTCCCGTGCACCCCCGCCGCCCGGCTCTCACCGCGTCTCAGGCTGTCCAGGAACTCTCCGGCAGTGCGTCCGGGGGCTTCCGTGAAAGCGGTCCCGACGTGTCCGACGACATGTGCGTCACTGCCGCCCGCCTGACCGAGCCGGTTGCCGGATCCGTTCGCGTTCCACGCCCGCACGACCTCGGCCGCCAAATCGTTGTGGGCAGCAGCCATCGTGGCGTTCCGCGTTTCGACCGCGTGCACGAGGGGGAGCAGCCGATCGACGTAGCTCCGGACGTCGGTCTCCCCGCGGAAGAAGTGAAACGGGTGGTGCAGCACCAGGGCCACGCCTTCGGAGCGGAGAAACGCCGCCGCCTCGAAGACGTTCCCCCTCAGCGCCTGCACGTCGTGGTGGTGGCGTTCGGTGAGGCCGAGCGCGCCCAGGTGCACGCGAATCCCGTGGCCCGGCACCAGGCACTCGATCTCCTCCCCCATCACGATGTCCGGCGCCTCGGGATACCGCGCGCGGAGTTCCAGGCACCCGTCGACGCTGTCGTGGTCGGTGATCGTCACCAGGTCCAGACCGCGCCGGCGCGCCCGTCGATAGATCTCGCCTGGGTCCGAGTAGCAGTCGCGGCTGCGAAACACCCGCAGCGTCCGGGTGAACCCCGAGTGGAACGAGTGGAGGTGCAGGTCGGCCCTCATGAGCGGGGACCCCGGGGCGGGCGTCATATCGGCTTGAACACCATCAACTCGATGACGAGGGAACCTGATCCCTTGTAGATCTGCGGCAGGAAACCCTTGCCGACGCCGAGTTTCCACAAGGTCGTCTTCGGCCCCGGGAAGTTGACCTCGGCGCCGATCCCCGTGGTGGGCACCCACCGGCTCTCCAGCGGCGTGCGTCCCCGCGCGTGGTCCACGAACAGCGCGAGGCGGTAGAGGTTCAGCACGTTGAACGAGTAGGATGCGCGGAGCATGCCCACCTCCGAGAACCGGAGACCGGCCGACGGCACGCCCCGCATCCGCGCTTCGTCGAACAGGCCGAAGCGGTACATCGAGAAGCGGTCCTCCCGCTGACCGCCGTAATAGGACGCGTTGAGGCGGATCTTATTGACCGTGCCGAAGTAGAAATCCTTGTTCAACGCAACGCTGTACTTCGTGAAACTTCGTGTCGCCGGGTCGAAGTCCGCGCCGGTTCCCCACGTCTGCCAGGTCGCCCGCCGGAAGTAACCATACCCGGCGAGGAACGAGTAGCCGGACCTGCGGTACTCGTAGTTCACGGCGCCTTCCACCGTGGGTGTGCTCACCGGCACGATGAAGTCGGACGCCGTCTTGTCGGGCTCGGCGAGGTACTGGTCGTACTCCACGTGTGAACTGACGGTGATCTTCTGGAAGGCCGAAGCCTGATACCCGAGGTTCACCCCGGTTGACGCCTTTCGGCTCAGCAGCCGCTCGCCCGGGCGCTCGCCGCTCGCGTCGTACACCAGGTCGTTGCTCTTCACGGCGATCCCGAAGAAGTCCACGCTGACATCGAACTTCGTGCCGGCGATGTTCGCCTTCTGCAGATTGCCCGCTCCGAGCACGCCCGAGAAGAGGAACCCGAGCTGCAGGCCGCGGTTCAGGAAGTTGAAGTTCGCATAGTCGATCCCGAACAGCGGTACGGGAGAGTCGTACGACGGGTCGAACGTGACACCGATCGCCAGCGCCTTCGCGTTTGTGGTCACCTGATCGCTCACGACCCGTTGGTTGCCGCGTTTCACCAGGTGCCGCAGGCCACGGTCCGTGTCGCGGTACATGATCTCGTTGCTGGCCCTCGCCTGGTCGCGCTCGCCTTGGAACGTCTCGGCGTTGATGCGGAAGTTCGAGAAGACCACGTCGCGCTCGACGAGCAGGTTGCGTCCGGCAATCTGCATGATCTGCCGGCTCGTCAGCGTCGAAAAAAGGTAGATCGGCTGATCCTTCACGCGACCGACGGGCTCGTAGGTCTGCACTTCCTCGTTCGACGCGACGGGCGCGGTCAGACGCGTCTGCACCGACTGCAGCTTCAGCCGCACGTAGCGCTCCTGATCGATCCACACCTTCCCACGATAGAGCGACCGCGTCTCGTCAATCGGGTCGAAACGGACGACGTAGCACAGCCGGTCGCCGATTCGGCCGGTCCCTTCGTAGTGATAGACATAGTCACGGTTGAGGCGCAGCGTCAGCGGCAACGACAGCACCTTCTCCGGTTGCAGGAGCGGAAACGGCGGCCGGTTTCGTCCAAAGCGCGTGCCGTTCAGCGAGAAGCTCAACTCCTCCCACTCGGTCACCTGGCTGTCCGAGAAAAACCGGTTCTCGAGGACGACGTCGTAGGAGTCGAGCGCCGTGGGCTGGAAGTGTATGCTGACGCGCGCGGTCGCCATGTAGTTCTGGACGAGCGCCGCCTGCGCCGTCTCCGCCTGTTGGTAGCGGAAGAGGATCTCCTCGACGGTCGGGATGGCGCGTTCGGCGGCGTCGGACCGCAAGGCGTACACCTGCTCGGCGCCGAAGTTGAAATCGAGCAGCAAGGGCCGCTCGGCCACATCGACCCGGGCCGTAGACGTCCTCGTCGCTTCGTCACGCGTCACGTCGGCAGGCTTCGTCATGGTCGCCGCGCCGGCGTCGCGCACGACCGGCGTGCCGACCGTGGCGAGGTGCAGGCTCACGTTCATCGATGCACGCGGCGTCCGCGGCGCCCAGTACAGCAAGTATGTCGCGGACGTGGTCATGTTGTAGAGGAGGTGGTGCGGCAGCGTGGCCGTGACGTCCTGCCCGTTGACCGACAGCTTCAGCGCGGCCGCCTCCTCGTCGAGCGTCACGACCTCGCCGCCGACCACGTCCTTCACCGTCATCGCGGACTTCAGTGCGGCGACGATGGCATCGGGGCTTCCGACACAGGTCGTGAACGTGGCGCGGCCGCCGAGATGCATGAGGTGCCACCAGAGCAGGCGTTCCGCCGCGCGGCGTCCGTCACCCGGCAGGACCAGGCCGGTCACACCCACGAGCGCCGACCCGTCCTCCTTCGCGACCAGGCCGTCGAGGGTCGTCAATGCGGTCTCGGTTCCCGTCAGGTCATCGTCAGCCGGCGGCGCGGACAGCGGAACCCCGTCGACGTAGGCCGCAACATCCTCGCGGTACACCTGCTCCTGCCATGCCGTCACGTCCAGCGGCGTGAGGCTGGCTTGAAGGATCAGGAGGGCGCTGTCGACCGACCGGACCTGCACGGCGACGAACTTGACTAGGTACGCGTAGTCCCTGGCGGCGGGGCGCGCGGCGCCGTCGAGCCGGTCGCCGACCTGATAGCCGAGGACCCTGCCGCGCGTGCGCTCGGCGAGCGCGCGAAGATCCGGCCGCCACGCGTCGATCCCGGCCACGTCGGTCGGGGGATCGACGAGCGTCAGCACGACGGGGATGTTGCGGCGCCCGTACAGATCCAGCCTGGCGTCCAGACGGCTGAAATCCGAGGCGCCCGGGCCGAGATCGGCGCGCCGCACGAGCAGCCGGACGAAAACGGGAAGGTCGGCGGCTCCCAGCCTGGCGCGGTCGAGCGCCGGCGCGAGGACCGCCTGGTTGTCCAGCGTTTCATCCACGCCGAGACCGCGCAGTCGCGGGAGCTCCCCGAACGCCGGCGCGACTGCCGCGAGGCTGACGACGATGACAAACGCACCGAGTGGCTTCACACGCAATCACCCGTGACGGCCCACTCGCCGATTGGACCGAATCGGCTCGAGGCCAGTACTTCACTGAGACGTTCGCCGAAGCCGGACAGCCGGTAATAGTGGCTGAACATCAGGGCCCAGGGCAGCGGCACGCGCGGCGGCTCTGGATCCAGTTCCCACGGGTGCACGAAGAGCATGACCGATTCGCCGCGCCGGTTGCGCGCGTCGATCTCTCTCGCGACCTTTGCGGGGCGGCTCATCCGCAGACCCCAGCCTCCTCCCAAAGGGGTGAGTTGACCGAGCCGGCGTTCGACCAGTGGGGGGACCTCGATCAGGGGCCCGTGGGAAGTCTCCCGCCGGTGCGGCGCCTGAGGGTAGCGGGGGTTGCCCACGATTCGCAGCGGCGTCATGCTCGAGTCGTATCGGAAATGGCGGCGCGCGAGTACCTCGAGGGCCCAGAGGGAGCGGTCGTTGATCGACCATTCCGGCGCACGAAACCCGATCGGCGTGGGCGCCCCGGCCGCTTCGAGCGCGGCATTGGCGCGCGTCAGCTCCTCGTCGAACGACGCTTCGTCCAACTCGTACACGCGCCGGTGCGACCACCCGTGCGACGCGATTTCGTGGCCAGCCTGTCGGATGAGGGCGACGATGCGCGGATGACGCTCGGCGACCCAGCCGAGCACGAAGAAGGTGGCCGTGATGGCATGCCGGGCGAGCAGATCGAGCGCAAGCTCGGTGGTGAACTCCACCCGGCTGGGCAACTCGTCCCACCGGCTGGCGGCGAGTGGTCCCCCGACGCCGCACACGTGGAACCACTCTTCGACGTCAACCGTCAGGAAGTTGCGCACCTCTCCAGTCACGGATCTCAGCTCGTCGCCGGCGCCTGTCCCCTGGTCTGCTCGATCAGGGAAACAATCGTGTTGACGCTGCGCAGCGAGCGCCGGGCGAGTTGCTCGTCGGTGATCTTGACGCCGAACGACCGCTCGAGCTCGAGGACCAGCTCGAGGACGTCAATGGAATCGAGGCCGAGACCTTCGCCGAACAGCGGAACGTCGTCGGCGATGTCCTGTGGCCCCATTGGTAAACGGAGGCAACGGACAATCGCCCCCTTGACCTGCATCGAAAGTGGTTGATCCATCGGAGTCGTGCCACCCAACCATCGGAAAGACCCCGGCTTAGACCGGGGTCGCATACTAGCCCAAGTTCGGCCGGCGTTCAACCTCGTCGGCCGCGAATGCCCGCACGAGCAGGCTGAACTGTGCGCCGCCGTCGGCCGTAGCGTTGATGAGCGCCAATCGGCCATCGGACGGGCGGGCGCTGGCGCTGACGTCGACCGGACAGCCGGGATCGGGTTGCGCGAACCCGACGGTGGGAGGCAGCGTGCCCCGGCGCAGGCAGAGCAAGGCGGCCATCAGCGACGCCGCACCAACCGCCCCGAACTCGCCGACGGCGCCCTTGATCGAGACCACCGGCACCCGTCTGGCGCCGAACACCTGCTGGATAGCGAGCGCTTCGACCCGGTCGAGCGCCGGCGTGGAATTCGCGGATGCGAAGACCACCGTGACATCGTCGGCCGTGACGCCGCCCTGCGTCAGCGCGGCGGTCATCGCCCGCACGATCCCGGACGGCTCGGTTGGCCAGGCGTTGAGCGGGCAGTCGTTCGACGAGGCCCCGACCCCGAGAACCTCACCGTAGGCGGCCGCGCCGCGACGCGCCGCAGCACTCGACGTCTCGAGGACGACAAGGTGGCCCCCGGTGCCGAGCACGAAGCCGTTGCGGCGGGCATCGAACGGGCGGCTGGCTTCCTCCAACCCATCGACGGGCGACAGCACCCCCAGCCGATCGTGGACACGGAAGAACTGCTCCTCGATGTCGTCCACGCCGCCGCAGATGAACGCGGCCGCGCGGCCCTGCCACAGTCCGGCAGACGCAAACGCGATGGCCGCGAGGGCGGATGCCTGTTTCTGCCCGATCGTCACGTTCGGTCCGCGCAGGCCGAACTCGATCGAACACAAGCTGGCCGCCGCGTTCCCGATGGTGTTGCTGAAGCCGAGCGCCGGCACCGACGCGGGGCCTTCCGTCATCAGGCGATGCACGTGTGCGACGGTGCTGTGGAGGCCGCTCGTGGCCGTCCCCATGACCATGCCGACCGCATCGCTGCCGGTCGGCAGGCGGGCATCTTCGATGGCCAGCCGGCAGGTGGCGAGCGCGAGGCGACCCACTTCGTCGAACCGCCGCAGCTTCATCGGTTCGATGTAGCGTGACGGCTGAAAATCGCGAACGAGCGCGGCCGCATGCGAGCGGCATCCCTCCGTGCTGAACGTCGTGATCGGCGCGATCCCGGTCCGGCCCGCCAGCAGCTCGTCGGCGAAGGTCTCGACACCAATTCCCAGACTCGAAATGCATCCCGCGCCGGTAATCACGACGTTGTCGCGCATCGAGCCGTACGGTATCATCAAGTGTTCCGGCCGTTCAAGTCAGCCCGGCGGGCTGTTTTCTGCCTCTCGTCCGTCGCCTTCCGGACACGGCGCTGACCATCCCGCTGCCCCATGTTGCATATGCAATCCTCCAGATCCAGACTGCGGTCCCGGACGGTCGCCGGTGTCGTCGACGTATCGATCCTCCTGCTCTTCGTGGTCGTGGCGGGACTCTCTGCGGCCCCGGCCGATTTCTTCGACGAGCTCCACCCGCGCATCGCCGCGGCGGAAGCGAAGCGGCAGACCGTGCGCGCGCGGTTCACCGAGACGACCACCTCTTCGCTCCTGGCAAAGCCGGTCGTCTCGCACGGCACGCTGTTCGGCGCCAAGCCAAACCGCATCGTCATCACGTACGCCACGCCGGAGCGGAAGAAGATCGTGCTGGACGGCACTCGACTGGCCGTCGTCCGCCCGGATCGGAACGAGATTGACCGGATCGACATCACCGAGATCATGAAGAAGGTGGACCACTACTTCGCGAACGCGTCACCTGCCCAGTTGCGGCGGGCGTTCACGGTCCGTGCGTTCCCCGATCCCGACTTGCCCGGCAGCTATCAGATGGATCTCGTCCCGAAGCGCAAGCAGATCAAGCAGGGCCTGGAGCATCTTCAGATTTGGGTGTCGTCGGACTACATGCTGTCGCAGCTCAAGATCACGTTCGCCGGCGGCGACAGCGCAGTCTTCAAGCTGGAAGGCGTCGAGCTGAACGCGCCGATTCCTCCGCACGCGTTCGACGTGGAGATCCCACCCACCTGGAAGTGAAGCCCGGACCGGCTACGGCTGGTTCGCCAGCGCCGGGCGCTCGGCGGGCGGCTGGCTCGGGATCGGCGTCAGGCTGTGCTCGGTGAGGTAGTACTGCGGATCCATCATACGTTGCGTGCGCACGAGGGCACGGGCCAGGACCGGGATGTGCTGCGGCTTGACGTCCCGCAGCCACCGCCACCACCGCTTGCTGCCGCGCAGGTTCAGCACCGACCGCCGCCACGTTTCACAGTACAGCTCGAAGAACCGCGAGGCCCCGAGTTTCGGCTCCCAGAGCAGGTGGCTCATGTCGAACTGAGACCAGGTGGCGGCGCGGATGCGGTCGCGTACCGATTCGTAGTACGGCGTGCCCGGCAGCGGCGTGAGAATCGTATACCCGGCGCGACCCAGCCTGTGCTCGTCGACGAACGCCCACAGGCGCTCGAAATCGCTTTCGTCCCAGTCGGGATCGATGACGAAGTTCCCCGTCACACCGTACCCGTAGTGGCGCGCGACCGCGATCGCGTCCACGGTGCGGGCCACGGTTGTGTCCTTGGCCAGGCCATTCAGGTTGCCGTCTGTCGCCGCCTCGAGCCCGAAGAAGATGTCGATGTCTTTCGCGAACGGGCGCCACGCCTCGAGCAGGTCGGGCCGAGACGCCACGAGGTCGGTGCGGCTCTGGACGAGGGCCCACCTCTTGCGGATGCCGCGACGGAGCAGTTCCTGCGCCAGTTCGCGGCTTCGGTCGGGGCGATGCCAGAAGAGATCGTCGACGATGAAGACGTGGGGACCCACTGAGGCGAGATCGCGGCACACGGCGTCAACCGACCGTACGCGGTAGGAGCGCTCGTAGAGGGGCCACACCGAACAGAACGAACAGCGAAACGGGCAGCCGCGCGCGGTTTCGACGAGCCACGTGGGCCGGAACTGCAGACAGGAGTAATGCCGATGCCCGGTCAGAACGGCGTGCCGGGCCGGCAGCGGAATCTCGTCGAGCCCGACGGGCTCGGCCGTCGGCGTCGCGACGAATCCCTTGTCGCCGTCGTTGACGAGCAGGCCGCACACCTCGCGCGGCGATCCGCCGCGTGACAGCACGTCGGCCAGATCGGCCATGACGCGCTCGCCATCGGCCACCGAGATCGCATCGACCTGCGCATGCCGGAGGGGCCCGGGGAAGGCGGCGGCGGAATGACCGCCGAGCAGGATGAACACGCCAGGGGCCGCGCGCCGGACGCGCTGGGCCACCTCGAGGGTGTCGTCCATCTCGAGCGAGTGCATGCAGGCCACGCCGACGATGGCCGGCCGCACCCGTGCAAGCGCCCGTTCGACCGTCCAGCCGAAGCGCAGATCGATCACGGTGGCCCTGTGCCCACGAGCCTCGAGTGATGCGGCCACGTACTCCAGGCCCAGCGGTTCGGTCCGGAAGAAGGGACCGAGCCCGAAGCGTTCGTTTCGCGGCGCAGGTCGGAGCAGCAGGACATCCATCGGTGCCCGGCAGGGTAGCATCGATGCTCGACGGCGATCAAGCGCCCACGGTGACGGAATGGCCCGATTATCGGCCGGGAATCGGCATTCTGAGCGGCGCGGCTTCGGTCCCTCCTCGGTTGCGACAACGCGGCGGTTGTTGTTAGACTGACAGCCGTCACCGGCGACCCGCCGGATCCCTCCGGCGCTCGGGCGCCGGTCTCCGAGTCTTGCCCTCGACTGCCCGCACGATGATCGAACGCCTGCTCCGCTGGTCCTACGTTCGCCGCCGGACGGTCCTCGTCGCCGCCACGGTGCTGGCTGCCGTCTCGGCGCTGCTCGTCGCGCGGGTCTCCTTCGACGCCAACATCGTGAAGCTGCTGCCGCGCCGTGGGCCGGCAGTGAGGAGCTTTGACGCCTACCTCGAGCATTTCGGCACGTTCGATCATGTCTATGTCGTCTTCGAGGTCCCGCCAGGCAGCCGAATCTCGGACGGTGAAGATCTCGTCGATCGATACGTGGAGGAGCTGCGGAAGGCGCCCGAGATCGCGTCGGTCGATGCCGAACTCTTCGACGACGTGAAGGACTGGAACTACCTGTTCGAGCGAGAATTGCTGCTGCTCGGAAGACCGGCCGCGGCGACGGCCCTCAGCCGTCTGTCACCGAACGCCATGGCCGACGCGCTGTCGCGATCGCGCGACCTCCTGGCCATGTCCTCGCCCGAGGTGAAGGCCTACGTTCAGCAGGATCCGCTCGGTCTGCTGCCCCTGCTGCGCGACCGTCTCGCCGGTGGCCGCGGCCTGGTCAGTTTCGACCCGACGCAGAAGGGGTACGTCTCGGGCGACGGGCGAAGCCGGCTCGTCATCGCCAAGCCGGTGCGGCCGCCGTTCGACGCCGCGTTCTGCAAGCGCTTGTTCGCGCGCCTGGCCACGGTAGAGGCTGCAGCACGGGCGGCTGCCGCCGCGGACAGTGGCGGCAGCTCAGAGGCGGGGCTCCCGCAGGTGACCGTGAAGGTGGCGGGCGGCTACCGCATTGCGCTCGAAGCGGAGCGCGTCATCAGCCGTGAGTTGATTGTCAACTCGGCAGGCTCGCTGGTCGGGCTACTGCTGCTGGTGCTCGTCGTCTTCCGTTCATTCTGGGTGCTGCTCTACGGCGCGGTCCCGCTGTTGCTCGCCGCGATGCTGACGCTCGGGCTCAACGGCCTCGGGGGATCATTGTCGCCGATCGCGGGCGGATCGTCTGCCATGCTGTTCGGCCTGGGCATTGACGGCGTGGTGCTCATCTACCTTCGCTATCTGGAGGAGCGCGCCGCCGGGTTCAACGCCGAGGACGCGTTCGGGCGAAGCGCCGGGACAGCATCGAGCGTCGTGCTCGCGTACGCCTCCACGGCGGCCACTTTCTTCGCAGTGCTGGTGGTAGACTTCCCCAGCCTGCACGACCTGGGCCTTCTCATCGGCGTGGGCATCCTCGCCTGCTGCGGGCTCCTGCTGACGCTCCTGCCGGCACTGGTCGGCTTCACGCAACCGTCCCAGATCCGTCCGGTCACGACGGCGTGGCTCGGACGATTTGTCGAGCGGCACGGGCGCTCGATCCTGGTGTTCTCGGTCGTGCTGACGGTCGGACTCGGCGCGGCCGCCTCACGGCTGCGCCTAAACCCGAGCCTGGACAGACTGCAGGCGCATACTGCGGGGACCGAACTCGAGCGCGAGGTGGCCGACCGTTTCTCGCTGCCGCGCGATGTGATCCTCGCACTCGGCCAAGGCCCCACGCTCGATCCCCTGCTGGAGTCCGCCCACCGACTGTCCGTTGCGGCGGCCCGCGATCTCCCGTCGATCATCATCAGTTCACCAGACACGGTGCTACCTCCCGCAGCCGAACAGGAACAGGTCGGCGATCTGTTGAAGCAAGCGCACCTCGACAGCGCCGTCGTGGCGGCGGATCTCGAGCGGGAAGCGGCGGCCGAGGGCTTTCGGCCCGGGGCCCTGCGGCCCTTCACCGAGCGGCTGCACACCATGCTCGACCCTTCGACGCGACTGACCTACGACGGGCTTGCCGGGCACGGGCTGTCGCCGCTCGTCTCGCGCTACGTCGCGCCAACGCCGCAGGGCTTCCTGGTGGCCGTGTACCTGTATTCCAGGAACCCTGCCGATCTCGACCGGCTGACGGCGGTCCTTCAGAGCGCTGCCCCTTCGTTTCACCTGACCGGGGTCCCCGTCGTCAACCGGGAACTGGCCGATCGCTTCGCTCCGCAGTTCCTGACCGGACTGATGGTCGGCCTGCTCCTCGTTGCCTTCCTCGCGTACGTGGTGTTTCGCAACGTCGGCAACATCCTCCTGGCGTTCCTCCCGACCGCACTCGGCTTCATCTGGAGCGCCGGCCTGCTCGCGCTCGCAGGCGTGGAGATCGATCTCTTCTCGATGTTCGCCGCCTTGACGTTCATCGGTATCGCCACCGACTATGCGGTCTACGTGATCTATCGGCACAGCATCGAGGGCACACGGTCCATGCGCGCCGTGCTGACGACAACCGGGGCCGGCGTCCTCGTGGCCTGCGGGACGACCCTCATCGGCTTCGGCTCGCTCATCGGCTCCAGCTACGGGCCGCTCCGCTCGTTCGGCATCACGTCGGTGGCCACAATTGCCTCGTGCCTGGTCTCGTCGTTGCTGGTACTGCCCGCGCTGCTTCAGGAGACCCGGCGATGATGACCGTCTGCGCACTCATCGCGGCCTTCAACGAAGAGGACTCGATCGCGGCGGTCGTGACCGGCGTCCTCCGCCTGGTCCCCGATGTCGTGGTCGTCGACGACGGATCGACCGACCGGACGGGCGAGCGTGCGGCGGCGGCGGGCGCGACCGTTCTGGCCCATGCCCGGAACCGAGGCAAAGGGGCGGCCATCCGAACCGGGCTCGCGCACGTGCTACCGCGGCCCTTCTCGCACGTGCTGTTCATCGACGGCGACCTTCAGCACGATCCGAACGACATTCCGCTGCTGTTCGCCGCGGCAGAACGCTCGGGCTGCGATGCGGTGATCGCGGAACGGACGTTCACGAAGGGCGAAATGCCGACCGCGCGTTTCTACAGCAACCGGATCGGCAGCCGCATCCTCTCGGCGTTCATCGGCACGGAGGTAACTGACTCGCAGTCCGGGTTCCGGCTCGTGCGCAGCGAGTGTCTGCGCGCCCTGCGCCTCACGGCCACCGGTTACGAGGTCGAAACGGAGATGTTGATCAAGCTCGCCAGGCACGGGGCGTCGTTGTGCCGCGTCAGCATCGCCGCGCGCTATCACGGCTCGCGCAGCAAGCTGCGGTCGTTTCGCGACACGTTCCGCACGTGCATGCTGGCCGTGCGTTATCGCTATCTCACCATTCGGTAGACTGTCCGACATGGCAGCCAGGGGAAACCACCGCATGCAGGTTGCACGTCCGGCCGAACGGGTGCGCTGGGAGCTGCACGGCTTGAACACTGACACGATCTTCGGGTTGACGTGCTGGGGCGTCACCCACATGCCTCGCCGTCTCAGCGACGGGATCGGCCGCGTCGGCACCTGGCTCGCCTTCCACATGATGAAAGAGGCGACCGCGGCGCTCGTGAGCAATCTGCGGGTCGTTGCCCCCGACCTCGCCGAGCGGGAGTTGCGGCGGCTGGCGCTACGCACGTATCGCAGTTATGCCAGGGAGACGATCGACTTCATCCGCAGCATCTCGACAGACCGCCACGATCTGACGTCGTGGCTGTCCCCCTCGAGCACGTTTGGCCCGGTGAGACCCGACGGTCACGGGTTGCTGCTCGTCACCGGCCACCTCGGCAACATCGAACTCGGCGCCGTCATCCTCCGCGAGGTCTACGACCTTCCGCTCGCCGTGGTGGTCCTGTCGGACCCCGATCCGAAGGTCGCCGCGCGGCGACGGGCGATGCGAGCATCGCTCGGGATCGAGAGCATCGAGGTGCGGAAGGAGATGGAGACCGCGCTGCACATTCGTCGCCTGCTGTCCGAGAACCGCGCCGTGGCGATCATCGCCGACCGCCCACTGGGGCGCGACCGCGTGGACGTGGAGTTCTTCGGTCGCCGCACCGGCTTCCTGCGAACGCCGGCGCTCATGGGCTATCTCACTGGCGCCCCGCTGGTGTCGTCGTTCATCCTCCGCCAGCCGGATGGGCGCTATGCAGGGTTCGCGTCGGACCCGATTTACGTCGCACGCGAAGGGGATCGCGACGCCAACGTGCGGGCGGCGATGCAGACCTTCGCCTCGACGCTGGAGCAGGCGGTCAGACGGTACCCTCACCTCTGGTACCACTTCTATCCTTACTGGGGCACCGACGGCGGGTAGCGCTCCCCTAAGAAGGGGTCGAGCCTCGGGCCTCGGGCGATACCAGCTGGCGCAACGCCTCCTCGTCCACTTTGCCGATCCCGCGCGTCGGCAGCGCAGAGAGGACCTGGATCGTGCGTGGAACCTTGAATGGCGCCAGGAGACCGGCCAGCCGGCTCCGCACGTCCGCAGTCGTCGGGAACGCACCAGGCCCCGGCACGACGAACAGCGCCACGGCCAGCTCGCCGAATCGTCCGTAGACGACAGCGTGGGCCTGTTCGATCCGCGGGTCTCCGAGCGCAGCCTGGACGACCTCGCCGGTGGAGAATCGGCGCCCCCCGACCTTCACGACCGAGTCTGCCCGGCCGAGCAGCCGAAACGTCTCTCCCTCGGCGGCCACCGCGTCGCCGGTCACGCGCCACTCGTCGGGATGGTCCTGCCAGGCGGACTTGATGAGCAGGCGGCCGTCGTCCTCGCGGCCCCGCCAGGAGAGACTTGGGAAGGGCCGCCATGGCCCGAGGCCGACCCGGTTCGCGATTCCCCCGGTCTCGGTCGAACCCAACACCTGCAGGATCGGAGAGCCCGCGCGTCGCTGGAACTCGTCGCTCACCACCGGATCGACCGGGCCGCCGGAGGAGAGATACGTGGCGGCTGGAAGCGGCCCGGTGAGCACCCGGGACATCAGCCGGTAGTGCGGCGGCACCGCGACGACCAACCTCGGCCCGCGCTCCCGGATCTGATCGATCCACTGCTGCGGCGCCAGGTCCCGGTTGAACACCACCGTGCCACCTCCGGCGGCCGGCAGGTAGAACCCGTAGATGTAGCCGAGGATGTGGAAGGCCGGGACGAAACACAGCACGGAGACCGCGCCGGTCAGTCCGAGCCAGGGCGCCTCGATTTCGTACTGCTCGGCCAGTTGGTGCGCCTTCTTGCGGACGATCTTCGGCTCCCCGGTCGATCCGGACGTGAAGAACGCCACCTCGCACGCGCCGGCGGCAGGAAACCGGGGCGAGATTGGAGCGCCGGCCGATTCGGCGACGACCGCGTCGCTCCATGGATCGGCCACCTCCGCCGGCGCCAGCACCGGCACCCGTTCGCCTCGCGTACGCAGACCCGAAGGCTCCGACGTGAGGGCGGGGTCGATCAGCAGCGGAGATCGTCCGCACTTCCACAGCGCCAGCAGCGAGGCCACCACGAACGCGGCCGTGTGACTGCGAACGGCGACGAGGGAGCCGGCGTCGGCCGGGATCGCGCGCTCGATGTCGGCGGCGTACGCGAGCAGCCGGCCAACCGTCCAGCGTTGACCGTTCTCCTGGAGAAACAGGTGGGCGGCGTCTCCCGCAAACGTGGCTTCCAGCCGCTCGGCCCCTCCGACCCCTCCCCGCCCAGGCGTCATTCGGCCGCCTCGCCCGCCTCGAGCCACGCGGTGACGCGGGCGATGTCGGCGTCGAGCGGCCGGTCGCGGCCGAGGACCGGTGACATCGACCGGACGCGCTCGAGCAAGGCGCCTCCACGGGGAGACAGCCGCGACTCGTCGCGGAACCTCGCGGCATTCGACAGCGCGATCAGTTCGGTCGCCAGCGCCCGCGCGAGAAGAGCGACGTTCTCGCTCGCGTGCACCGCCGCCTGCAGGCCCATGCTGACCTTGTCCTGGTTCGCGCACTCGGTCGAACGAGAAAGCGCGCTGTCGGGGAACGAGGCGTGCACGGTGAGCTCGGTGAGGGCGCTGCAGGTCATCTGCAACCCCTTCACGCCGGAACCGCCGTAGGGCACCAACGTTTCGGGAAGGCCCATGTTGTGGTGCTGATCGACGAGCAGCGCGAACTGCCGATCGACGAGGTCCGCCATCGACGCGGCGGCGATCTTCACCGTATCCAGGACGAGCGCGGGATGCCCGCCAAAGAAGTTGCCCCCGAAGAGGATCTGGCCCGTCGCGGGGTCAACCAGCGGGTTGTCGTTCACGCTGTTCAATTCGATCTGCAGAACCTGCCTGGCCCACGCGATCGCGTCACGGACGGCGCCGATGACCTGCGGGGCGCATCGAATCGAGTAGCGGTCCTGAACCGGCCGCCCGTCCTGCGGCGGCGGGTCCATCAGGCGGCTGCCGCGAAGCGCCTGCCGAATGCGCCGGGCGCTCTCGATCTGGCCGGGATGCGGCTTGGCCTCGTGCACGCGCGGCGCGAATGCCTGGGCGCGGCCGTGCAGAACCTCCGCCGCCAGCGCCGTCGCGTTTTCGGCCTGCTCGACCAAACGCTCGAATTGGTGAACCGCGAGGATGCCGACCGCGGTCATGACCGACGTGCCGTTCATGATGGCCAGCGGTTCCTTGGGCCCGAGGGCAAACGGCTCGAGACCCGCAGCCGCCAGGGCCCGGGCGGCGTCCACCCGCCGACCTCGAAAGTACGCCTTGCGCTGGCCTGCGACGACCGCGGCCACGTAGGACAGCGGCGTCAGGTCGCCCGATGCGCCCACGGATCCCCATCTCGGGATGATCGGCACGATGTCGTGGTTCAGAAGGGCGCACATCGCTTCCAGCAGGCCGAAGCGTACCGCCGAGAGTCCCTTGCTCAGGCTGATGAGGCGCGCCAGCACGACGGCCCGCCCCTCGGCGCGCGACAGCGGCTCGCCGACGCCGCAACCGTGCTGCTCCATGACCGACAAGGCGAACTCAACCTGCGCCGCGCGATCGACGCCACGGGAGGAGTTGTTGCCCACGCCCGTGGACACGCCGTAGACGGTCTGCCCGGCGCGGAGAGCGCCTTCGAGCACTTCTCGTCCCGCGGACACACGTCGTCGCCACGACCGTCGTGGCGACAGCGCCACGGGAGACCCGCCGATCGCGATCTGAATGAACGACTCTAGAGAGACCTCTCGGTCGTCGATGCCCACCACGTTTTGCTTTGGAGTCTGGGATGTGTTCTTCATCGGAGTCGTGATTCTAATTCAATTCGGCGCGGCTCGAAAGAGCCGGGGGCCGATCACCCGCCCGAGGCTTCTTTTGCACTTGCTGCCGCGAACGATATAATGTTCCGCTGAGTTCGGTGGGGTTCGAGGGACCGAGAGCATGGACGGCTCGAGAGTGTGGGAACGCATAGTGACGGGGGCGGCATCCGGCGCCTGGGCCGTGCTGCAGTTCGGCAATGATCTGATCCCTCGAGCTGCCCCGCCGCATCCCCAGTGGGCACCGGCGGCTGGCGCCCAGGGCCAGTCGAAGCCTGAACTCGACCTCCCCCGAACGACGACGTCGCTCTGCCCTTCGTGCGTCCGCGAGGCGCGCGGCCGCATTTCAGCCGGCGAAGTCGGCCCCGAAACGCTTCGGACAACGCAGCCCGGCCAGATCCCTGCCCGAATCATCGAGCGCGACGGCTGCATCGTGATGCAGAAGGACTGCGCGATCCACGGCCACTTCGAGGAAACGCTATCGACCAATTCGGCGTTCACTCGCCGCATCGAGCGGCTGTTTCCCGGCCGCGACTTCGATTCGTCTGGAGAGTCCCTCCATGACCACGGCCCTTCCTCGATTCGTTATGGGCGCGGCGGGGTCCTGACCATCGACCTCACCAATCGCTGCGACATGATGTGCAACCCGTGCTTCATGAACGCGAATCAGGTGGGGTACGTTCACGAGTTGACGTTCGAGGAAGTCAAGGTTCTGATCGACCGCGCGCTCACGGTCCGGCCCCGGCGGCAGATTTCGATCCAGTTCTCGGGCGGCGAGCCGACGCTGTCTCCGATCTTCCTGGACTCGGTCGCCTACGCGCGCAAGGCCGGCTATTTCAGCGTCCAGGCGGCCACCAATGGCATCCGGTTCGCCCAGGACGCCGCGTTCGCACGCCAGGCGGCCGACGCCGGTCTCCGCATCGCCTACCTCCAGTTCGATGGCGTGGGTGAGGCGGCCAACGCCCACCGCAACGTGCCGAATCTGTTCGAGGTGAAGCTGCGGGCGATCGAGAACCTGCACGCAGCCGGCATCGACGTCGTGCTCGTCGTCACGGTCGTGCGCACGATCAACGACCATCAGGTGGGGCGCGTCGTCAAGTTCGCCGTCGAGAACGCCGACAAGCTGAGCTTCGTGGCGTTTCAGCCGGTCTCGTTTACCGGACGCGACGAGGACATCGACGAAGAACGTCGCTTGCGCCAGCGGTACACGCTGGCGCAGCTGGCCGAGGACGTACGCGACCAGACCGGCGTGCTCGAGCCGTTGCGTGACTGGTTCCCATTGTCCGCGGTCGGCGCCGCGGCCGATCTCACCGACCTCATCAAGGGTCCGGCCGCCGAATGGGGAACCCTGAAGTGCGCGTGCCATCCCGACTGCGGGATCGCGACGGCGCTGATGGTGGACAAGCGCACCGGGTCATGGGCACCATTGCCGCGCATGTTCGACGTCGAGCGCTTTTTTGACGACGCCGCGCGCATCTCGCGCGCCGGCCGGGGCCCGATCTCGACGAAGGTGCAGACGGCGCTGGCGCTGCTCCGCAACTACCGCCCGGCCCATGCGCCCGAAGGATTCCGGCTGAAGGACCTGATCAAGAAGTTCGACAAGCAGAGCGGCGGCGCGCTCGGCGGCAAGGCGGGTGCCAGGGACAACAGCAACCGCAAGGGCGACGACTGGCTGATTCTCTTCGTCGCGGGAATGTGGTTCCAGGACCTGTGGAACTACGATTTCCGGCGCACGGAGATGTGCCTCATCCCCTATGCCACACCAATCGGCGAGATCTCCTTCTGCGCCTACAACACCGGCATCGGATGGCGACAGATTGTCGAGGCGACACGCCACAATCCGACGGTGGCCGAATGGCATCGCGAGCACGGCAGGCACCCGGTCCACGCCAACCCGGCGAAGAAGATCCCGCTGCCGCCCGCCGAACGACCGGCAGCACTGATCGTGCCGGACGACGGCTGTCTGTGCCCACGACAGGCGAGCCCGGACGACGCCGCAAGGCAGCCTGCACCCCGTCTGCCGCACCCCCAGACCGACTGACGACCGCGAAGAAACGCCCGCGGGGTACTACTTCTGCCCGGTGCCATTCCCGACGGACGCCGGCGCGAGCGTCAGGCTGCCCACAGCCACGCGCCGGCCGTTGGCCGTGACCTCGCCTTCGATCTTGATCAGGCCGACGCCCCGCCCGGCCACCCACGCCGTGGCTTCGAGCAGATCACCGGGACCAGCTGGCGCCGGGAACTTGAATCCGCCCAGGGCGGCGAGTCGCAGGCCGCCCGCGGGCGACCCGATGTCCCCGGAGCAGGCGGCCATCCCGCCGGTCTGTGCCAGCAGCTCGACGAGGATGACGGCGGGCACGACCGGCAGATCGGGAAAGTGCCCCTGGAAATAGAAGTCGTCGGGATGCGCGATCCGGGTCGCGCGCGCACGTTCGCCGGGCACGATGGCCACCACCTGTTCCACGAGCCGCATCGGCGGACGATGAGGGAGGTTCAGGAACGCCTGGAGTTCCCGAGACGGCGGGTGATCGTCGTGCGAGTCAGACGCACTCATGTGCGAGTCACCGGTTCTGTCGGGTCGGCGGATGCCCGCGTGGTGGTGGACGGGCTGGCGGCCGGCTCGTCGGATACGCGGACGAGGAGTTTACCGACGTTTGCCCCGTCGAAGAGGCGGTTCACGGCGGCGGGGGCCTGTTCGAGTCCTTCGACGACATCGGTCCGATAGCGCAGCCGCCGCTCGGTCATCCACCGCGCGAGCGGGCCGAGCGCCTCGGGGAAGCGTTCCTGGTAGTCGAGGATGATGAACCCCTCCATCCGTGCGCGCCGGACGAGCAGGTTGCCAAGGAACCGCGGGCCCGGCGGCGGCACGAACTCGTTGTACTGGGAAATCAGGCCGCACAACACAATGCGCGCCCGGGTGTTGATGCACGCCAGCGCCGCATCGAGGGCGTCTCCGCCTACGTTCTCGAAGTGCACGTCGATGCCGCCAGCACACAGGCGCCGGAGGCGCGACAGCACCGGCTCTCTCTTGTAGTTGATCGCGGCATCGAATCCGAGTGCGTCGGTCAGCCAGCGGCACTTCTCGTCGCTTCCCGTGATGCCGACGACCCGGCAGCCGACGATCTTGCCGATCTGACCGACCAGCGAGCCGACGGCGCCGGCCGCCCCGGACACGACGAGCGTCTCGCCGGATTTCGGTTTCCCGACATCCAGCAGGCCGAAGTAAGCGGTTGCGCCGATGTGGCCCAGCACCGCCAGGTATGCATCCAGCGGGATACTCGGATCGCGCTCGAAGCGCGTCACAGCGCCGCCGTCGATGACCGCACAGGTCTGCCATCCAAGCAGGCCCTGCACGAGGGCGCCTCGCTCCAGGCCCGGATGGCGCGAGTCCTCGACCACACCCAGTCCGAATCCCCGCATGACGGAACCCAGCGCGATCGGGGGGAGGTATCCTCCCGTCGACGAGTTGGCCCATCCGCGGCTCGTCGGGTCCAGTGATAAGTAGATCTGACGCACCAGGACCTGGCCGTCCGTCAGGTCTGGCACGGCGTCCTCGGTCCACTGAAAATCTTCGGGCTTGAAGCGTCCTTCTGGTCGCGCCACGAGCCGCCACGCGCGATTGGTCAATGCCGCCATTCTGTCCTCGTCGTTGTGGTCGTTATCCGCTCCAAGGCCCGATTCTAGCCGATGACGACTGCCCGGACCAGCGCCCCCGATTCGCTCGACATGGCCCTGCTCCACAGCGCCCGCCCGGTGAGTGCTAGAATTACCCACCTCACCAGCGGGCCGGCCGACGTCTGGCGTCGGCCGGCGAATACGAGGCGGGTCGCCACCGACGGCGTCCGAGCGACATCAACGCTCCGATGCGCGGCTGGATGGATCACTTACGGAGAACCGATGCGGGTAGAACTGGTGTGTCCGGCGGCAGAGGACTCTGCACCGCTCAGAAGTCTGGCCATCGCGACGTTGGCGGCCCTGACTCCCGAAGACGTGGAACTCTCGCTGCGGGACGATATCGTGAAGAAGATCGACCCCGGCAGGGACATCGACGGCAGCGTTGACCTGGCGGCCATCAGCGTTTCGACGAAGACGGCGTTGCGCGCATACGAATTGTCGGCCGCGTACCGTCAGCGTGGGGTCAAGGTGGTGCTGGGGGGCATCCATCCCACGGCGATGCCGGACGAGGCGCTCGAACACGCCGACGCGGTCGTGCTCGGCGAGGCCGAAGGACTCTGGGAGCGGGTCATTGCCGACACGCGCCGGGGCGCGCTGCAACGGGTCTATCGCCACGCGGAACTGCCGGACTTTCGAACGCCCCCGTGGCCGAAGCGTTCGATCTTCCCGTCGCGGGGATACGCCCCTATTCACACGATGCAGGCGTCTCGCGGCTGCCCGTTCGCGTGCGAATTCTGCTCGGTCGCTCCGTTCTTCGGCCGTAAGACGCGCCTCCGCGAGCCTCGCGACGTGGCTCGAGAAATCGCCTCGTTGAGCCGTCGTTGGATCATGTTCGCCGACGACAACATCGTCGGGCACGGGCAGCACTCCCGCGACCTGTTTCGCGAATTGGCCCCGCTGAAGCTGACGTGGTTCGGACAGGCATCGCTACTGGGCATGCAGGACCCGGAGACGCTGCGGCTCATGGCAGCCTCCGGGTGTCGAGCCGTCCTCGTCGGCTTCGAAAGCGTGAACCAGGAGACCCTGCTCGCGTGCGGCAAGCGCCAGAACCAGCCCCAGCAGTATCTCGAGACGGTGCGACGTCTCCACGACCACGGGATCGCGGTCTGGGGCGCCTTCGTGTTCGGATTCGATCAGGACACCGAGGACGTGTTCGAAACGACAGCGGAGTTCGCGATCCAGGCGGGCATCATCATGGCGTCCTTCTCGGTCCTGACCCCCTATCCCGGCACACCGCTGTTTGACCGCCTGCGCCAGGAAGGGCGGTTGCTCGATGAACGCTGGTGGCTGCGCGAGTATCGTGACGGCTTCCCGGTATTCCGACCGAAACAGATGTCGCCCGAACAGCTGTTCGAGGGGTGGCAGAACGCGTGGAAGATGTTCTACAGCGGGTCGTCGATCATGCGACGCTCCCGCCGCGGGTGGGCAACGTCGCTGTTCACGCTGGCGTCGTTCTTCCCGATCAACATGTACCAGCGCCGCTTGACGTACAAGAAGATCGTGGGGGGGGACAAGTTCTACCTGCGCGATCGGCGTAGCAAGCGCAGTCACGACGGACCGGATTAGCCCGCCCGCACGACGAGCCATGTTAGGATGACGCGCGTGGAGGCGCATGCTCTGTTCGTTCGTCGCACCGCCGGGCGGATGTTCAAGCGGCTCCGCACGACTGGCGAGACACCGGCCCGCCAGGCGGCGGCGTTCGGTCTGGGTACGTTCATCGGCTGTTCTCCCGCTTTCGGATTCCACCTGCCGCTGTGCCTGTTCACCGGCTGGCTGCTCAACCTCAATCCCCTGAAATTGTACCTGGCCGCGAACGTGTCCAACCCGTTCGTGGCCCCGTTCCTCCTGTTCGCCGAGGTGCAACTCGGAGGGTGGCTGCGCACGGGCGCCCTGTACCCCTTCTCGCTCGACGTCTTCCGCACGTTCAATGTCTGGCACTTCGGCGTGGATCTCGTGGTCGGCAGCCTGGTGATCGGGGCCGTTCTCGGCGTTGCCGCTGCATCGGCGACCTACACGCTCGTTCGCCGGTACGGAACGGAGCCGGCCGTCGCGCGGCTGTTCGGCGCGGCGGCGGACAGGTACGTCGAGTCCGGAGCGTTCGCGTGGGAATCGGCCAACGGCAAGCTGCGCCTCGATCCCGTCTTTCGCGAGGTCCTGCGCCGGGGGATGCTGCCCGATGGAGGCACCCTCTACGACCTCGGCTGCGGCCGGGGACTGATGCTTGCGTTCCTTGCATCCGCCCGGGATCGATGGCGCGAAGGGAGATGGCCGGGCGGATGGCCGGCCCCACCGACTCACCTGTCGCTTCGCGGCCTCGAGTTGAGGTCGCACATCGCTGTCGACGCGAGCCGCGCGCTTGCGCGTGATGCGGTCGTCGAAGCGGGCGACGTTCGAACGTTCGACCTGCCGCCCGTTCGCGCCGTGCTGCTGTTCGACGTGTTGCACATGCTGCCCTACGAGGATCAGGACGCCGTGCTCGCGCGGATTGCCGGGGCTCTCGAGCCAGGTGGCGCGTTGCTCCTGCGCGAGGCCAATGCGGCACGCGGCTGGCGATTCCGCGTGATTCACATCGGGAACTGGCTGAAAGGTGTGTTCGAACGCGAGCCCGGCCGCCGGTTCTACTTCCGCAGCACCGACGGATGGCTGGCGCGCCTCGAAGAACTGGGCTTCGTCGTTCGTCCGCACTCACTGGAGGAGTACACCCCGGTGGCCAACGTCCTGATCGAAGCGCGCCGCCCGACCGATCACCGCTGATTCCCGACGTTCAACTCCTGACGTCGCACCCGAGCCGACCCGCGCCCTGCGTCGTACGATCCGAACCGCAGTCGGACGCTGTGGTCGTGTGGGCCGCGTGGGCCTCGCGGCCTATCGTTCGTCTCCGCTCTGGCGGCGGCAGAACGCGGAACCGTATTATGATGAGCGCCCGGTCCATGAGCTGTCCCCGCTGTGTCGGCCAGATGGCGCCGACGCGCGCGCGAGCGATGAGACGAGGTGCCGATGGCGAGACGGGAAGAACCGAACCGGGGTCTGACGATACTCGGCGGGGGCATGGCGGGCCTTGCCATTGGGTACTACGCACGGCAACGCGGCCTGCCGGCCACGATCTACGAGGCGCAGGAGCGTCCCGGCGGCCTCTGTCTCACCTTCGAGCATGAAGGCTTCCTCTTCGACTCGGGAGCGCACCGCTTCCACGACAAGGACCCCGGCATCACCCGGGACGTGCAGCGCCTGCTGGGAGACGACCTCCGCGTGGTGGACCGGCCCAGCATGATCTTCGACGGCGGCCGCCTGATGAAGTTCCCCTTCGGCTTGACGGATGTCCTGTGGCACTTGGGGCCGAGGGCGCTCGCTCGAGGCGCTCTGGACATGGCGGCGATCCGACTGGCGGGTCGACGCGCGAAGCCGGAGAGCTTTGCGGGCCTCGCCGTGCGGAGGTACGGCCGGACGGTCGCCGAGCGGTTCCTCCTGAACTACTCGCGCAAGCTCTGGGGCCTTCCCTGCGAGAGCCTCTCGGCGCGGGTCTCCGGAGGCCGGCTGAATGGCCTCGACCTGCGTCAGTTCCTGCTCCACACCGTACTCGGACGGCGGCGGGACCGGCGGAACGCCGACGGGACGTTCTACTACCCCACCCGGGGGATCGGCATGCTGACCGACGCCCTGGCGCAGGGCGTCGGACGGGACGCGATCCGCAC
>DASVIS010000167.1:0-18465 GCA_036381995.1 Vicinamibacterales bacterium
TGGAGCTGAACGTCGTGCCAGCCTTCTCCGTAAAGCTGACGCCGACGACAGCGGTGATCCCGGCGGTGCGGGCGGCCGGTGCGAAGCCGATCGAGCGGGAGATCTTCGTGTCGGCGACCAACGGCACGAAGGGTGCGGCGCAGGCGACGGTCGCGCTCGACCTGCCGGCCGGCTGGACGGCGGCGCCGGCCAGCGCGACGCTCGCCTTTGCCAACGAAGACGAATCGCTCACGACCCGGTTCAAGGTGAGCGTGCCGGCGTCGGTCAAGGTGGGCGAGTACGAGGTCCGTGCGGTCGTCACGTCGCCGGCCACCGGCACGACGAGGTTCACGAGCGGCTACAAGGAGATCGACTACCCGCACATCCAGCGGCGCCAGGTAATCAAGCCGGCGCACACCGACTTGAAGGTCATCGACGTGAAGACCACGCCGAACGTGCGCGTCGGCTACGTGGTCGGCGCCGGGGACCAGGTGCCGCCGGCGCTCGAGCAGTTGGGCGCGAAGGTGAGCTTCATCCAGCCGGACGAGCTGGCGTGGGGCGACCTGTCCAAGTACGACGTCATCGTCACCGGCGTGCGTGCCTACCTCAAGCGAAACGACCTGCGCGCGTACAACCGCCGCCTGATCGAGTTCGCGGAGCGGGGCGGGACGGTCATCGTTCAGTACAACAAGATGGAGTTCAACCAGGCGCAGTTCGGGCCGTTCCCGGCGAAGGTCGGCAACGGCCGGGTGACCGACGAGGACGCGCCGGTGAAAGTCCTCGTGCCGGGACACCCGGTGTTCAACTTTCCGAACACGATTACCGAGGCCGCGTGGAAGGGGTGGGTGCAAGAGCGCGGACTCTATTTCCTCGGTGAGAAGGACCCCAGGTACGTCGATCTGATCTCCATGGAAGATTCGGCGCCAGACAACCCGGGGGTGAAGCTGGGGTCGCTGGTGGACGCGAAGGTCGGGAAGGGCCACTGGCTCTACCTGGGTCTCGGGTTGTGGCGGCAGTTGCCGGCCCAGACCGAAGGCGCGTACCAATTGCTGGCCAACCTGATCAGCCTACCGAAGGCGCCGGGAGCAGCCGGTCCACGGGCGGGGACCAAGGGAGACTAGCGGTCAGAATTCGCGTGTATACTGCAAGAATTGGGTCACGAACATGAAACACTCTGGGCATTTTGGCCCCATTTCAGGAGGATCGCAAGTGATGCTCCGTTCAGTTTTCGCAGCCATGCTGACACTGGCGCTGGCTGTCGTTCCCGCCGCTGCCCAGTCTACGGCGGCCAACGGCTCCATCGAGGGCACGGTCGTCGATACGTCCGGCGGCGTGCTGCCTGGCGTCACGGTGACGGTGACCAACATCAACACCGGGGCACAGCGGACGGTCGTCACCAACGCGACCGGCCTGTTCCGCGCGCAGTTGTTGCCGCTCGGCACCTACAAGGTGGTCGCCGAACTCCAGGGCTTCAAGAAGTTCGAGGAGTCTGGCATCAAGTTGAGCGTCGGCCAGACAGCCGTCGTCAAGATCGCAATGGGCGTGGGCGCCCTGACCGAGACGGTGACAGTCAACGCGGAAGACAGGCCGGCGCTGGAGCTCGCGCGCATCGACATCGGCCACACGATGACCGACCAGGAAGTGCACAGCCTGCCGCTCGTGGCGCGCAACCCGTACAACTACGCGCTGGTGCAGCCCGGCGTGACCGGCTACGAGAACGTGGAGTTCGGCGTTCCGCGCCTGGCAGCCAACGGCGCCGCGATGCGCATCAACTACCAGATTGACGGCAACACGAATACGGAGAAGGACCGCGCCGGCCTGCGCCTGCTGCCGATGTCCGAGGTCATGATCCAGGAAGTGAAAGTCGTGACCACGGGCTTCGCTCCCGAGTTCGGCCAGACGATGGGCATGGTCTACAACGCGGTCACGCCGTCGGGCACGAACGCCTTCCACGGGCAGGCCAGCTACCTGTTCCGTCGCAACGCGTTCAGCGCCTTCCCGTTCTTCTTCGGTTGCGGCAGCACGACGATCGCCGCGAACTGCCCGCCCCTGGCCGCCGACGCGGTGCGCCCGGCGACGAAGGTCGACACCTATACGGCGAACGTCGGCGGCCCGATCCTGAAGAACAAGCTGTTCTTCTACGGCGGCATGGAGCGGACGCGGCGCGACCTCTCGTCGACCAAGCTCATCACGGTGACCGCGGCGGTGGCGGCCTCGATCGGCCTGAAGCCGCAGCCCGTTGCGTTGCCCAACGTCCAGACCGGGAAGTTCATCATTGGCAAGGCCGACTACCAGCTGAATAGCAACAACCGGCTGACGGCCCGCTGGGTGCAGTTCCACAACGACGCGCCGTACAACAGCGCCGCCGGCACGACGACACTGGAGCGGGCGACCGACTTCCTCGACGCGATGGACTCGGTCGCGGCGCAGATGGTCTCGGCCTTCGGGTCGAACCTCCTGAACGAGTTCCGCGTGCAGTACGCGCACCGCCACCAGAGCTCGGCGGCCAACGCTGATTCGGGCACGGGCCCGGCGATCACGATCAGCTCGCCTTCGGTCTCCTTCGGCGGCCCATTTGGCGTCACGGGTCAGGACGCCGCCGGGTTCGACTTCAAGCAGAACATCTGGCAGGTGATCGACAACTTCACTTACGTCCGCGGGGCGCACAACTTCAAGTTCGGTTTCGACATCCAGCACGTCTACGACGAGCGCACGGCGGCTCCGCAGTTCCTCTACACGTTCCCGACCGTGGCGGCCTACCTGGCGGCCAAGGCGGGCACCAGCCCGTTCGGTTACACGACCCTGCAGCAGTTGACGGGCGACCGGACGTTCAACATGGCGACCAACATCATGAGCTTCTTCGTGCAGGACGACTGGCAACTGGCGCCGTCCGTCAAGATGCTCTATGGCGTCCGCTACGACCTCTACAAGTACCCGGCTGGTCTCGCGAACGCCCCGCTGGCGCAGACGCAGTCGTTCAACATCGACAAGAACAACTTCGGCCCCCGCGTCGGTTTCGCGTGGTCCGTGAACCCGACGACGGTGGTCCGCGCGAGCACCGGCATCATGTACGACCAGCCGATTCTCGGCGGCTACGAGCAGGCGCTGACGCTCTCCGGTTCGCCGAAGTCGCCGGTGTACACGTTCAGCCCGACCTCGCCGGGCGCCCCGGCGTTCCCGAACGGCGCCGGCACGGGTACGCTGGCCCCGCAGTCGCCGTGGGCGATCGACCCGAACTTCCAGGTCGCGCGCACCTGGCAGAACAACATCCAGGTGGAGCACTCCTTCCGGCGCGACTTCTCGGCGTCGGTCGGGTTCATGTACGCGAAGGGCAACCAGTTGCCGGTGGTCACCGATGTGAACCTGATCAACCCGACCGGCACGCTGGCTGACGGCCGCCCAATCTATAGTACGGCGGTCAACGCGACCACGCGGGTCGATACGCGCTTCAACCACATCAACGAGGTGCAGTCGATCGGCGAGTCGACTTTCAAGTCGATGACGCTGCAGATGACCAAGCGCTTCGCGCAGGGGTTGACCTTCAACGTCCAGTACTCGCTCGGGAAGGGGCTCGACAACACCCCGCTGCTCACGCAGATGACCGTGCAGTCGGAAACCGGGCGCTCGGATCCCAGTAATCTGAACCGCGACCTCGGCCCGAACCCGCTCGACATGCGACACAGCTTCAACGGCAACGTCGTCTACACGACGTCGAGCAAGTCGAGCAATCCGGTCGTCCGTACGCTGCTGACCGGCAACGAACTCGGCGTGCTGCTACAGTTCAACAGCGGCCTGCCGCAGAATATCCTGGCCAACCGCGACCTCAACGGCGATGGCGTCAACAGCGACCGCCCGCTCTTCGTGGATCGCAACACCGTGTACCTGGCGGCCCGCAAGAACGTGGATCTGCGCTACACGCGGTGGATCCCCATCCACGGCTCGGTCCGTGGCGAGGTGATCATGGAACTGAAGAACCTGTTCAACACCCAGCAGTTGGCGGGCATCACCACGACGACGGTGGTCGACCCGCTCGGCAACCCGACGGCGTCGATTCCGACCGACCCGTATCAATTCGTGAACCCGTCCGGCTACGAGCAGCGGAAGTTCCAGCTCGGGTTCCGCATCCGCTTCTAGAATCGGTGTCAACCCGGTCCGGCGCCCGCCGGGCCGGGTTGACGTTCTCCCGAAAGCTCCATCCCAATCGACACGAGCTGAACGATCCTCCTGACGGCGGCGCGACGTCACGCAGGGCGCGGTGACGCTCGAGCGAGGGTTGGGGTCAGCGGTCGCTCAGCCGGCCGAGGGTGCTCTCCAGCGACTTCTTCAGTTTGTCGGCGGCGCCGTCGATGGCTTCGGGCAGGGTCCTGGCATTGTGCGTCACGGCGATCGGCTGGAGGCCGCCGACGCGTGCCTCCATGAGGCAACGCTTGTCGTCCGCCCCGCCCTTCAGCCGGTTGGTGTCACTCAGGTGGACTTCGACGCGCGTGATTCTCTGCGCCCACCGGCGCACGGCGGTCTGGGTCGCCGTCTCGACGACCCGGGTGAGTTCGTCGCTTCCGCGGATGCTGCTATCGGTGTGCACCTGAATCTGCATCGGCGTGTCCTCCTTGGGCAGGAAGCTGAAACGCGTCGAGCTGCGAATCAGTCTCGCTCGATCATACTCTGCCCGGCTGCTTCCTCTGTCCCTCCACTGGGCACCGCCACGTGAAGAAGATTCTGGTGGACGTCGAGGCCGGCCTGCGTGATAAGGTTCGCACCGGACTGCTAGCTTCGCAGGGGAGTGCGACCAATGACTCACTACATCCTCGGCGTCCACATCACCGACCGTCTGAAGGAGGCCGCTTCGGTGCAAAAGGTCCTCACTGAGTACGGCGGGCACATCAAGACCCGCCTGGGTCTCCACGAGATCCAGTCCGGCACGCCGTCTCCCCAGGGGATCGTCATCCTGGAGCTGGTCGGAGCCGACGATGTCGGCCACGCGCTCGCCGCCAGATTGAGCGCCATCGAGGGCATCGAGGTCCAGACGATGGTGTTCACGCACGCCTGACCCGCTACTTGATGTCGGGGCAGAAGCCCTTGTCGAATCCGCGGGCGTTCTGACGCCGGCCGAGCGGGTCTTCGGTCAGCGGGAGGTCCGGCAGGACACCAAGCCGGACAAGTTGTGCGCGGTACTCGTAGCGCACGTCAATCGAGCCCACCGGCTGCTCCTCGAGGTCGAGGTGCACGACGGTGACGCGATGATCCGAGCGCTCACCGATACCCGTGGCTGCAAACTCGTCCCATCTGGCCGCTGCCGCCGACTCGGCCTTCGTCGAACCGCCCGCCGTACTGCGCTCGGGCGCCCCTGCGGGCGCCGCGGCCGCCGGAGCAGCCTGGTGGCGCGCCTCATCGGGATCTCGATCCACGGCCAGCGGCACGACGCGAGCCGGCACCCGTTCCTTGAAGAACACCGCGCTGATCACGCCCAGGTTGTTCGGCTGCCCGAGCCGCCGGGCGTACGAGTGCTCTTCGCTCGTGAAGTAGAACCGCCGGGCCTGCGCCATCGAGGTTTGCCACCCGGCAATCGTGATCGTCTCGTGTGGACCGATTACCCATTTTCGCGCGGCAGCCGCCGTCGTGTGCCGCGCGTCGATCGTGTTGAGCCCGTCGACCGACAGGGCGACGGCCACGCGCACGTCGAACGGGTTGTGCAGGCGGATCACGTATTCCTTCCCCTTCAGCGCCTCGACGTAGCGCGTGCCGCTGGCGAGGTATTCGGGCACGTCGCGGCCATCGACGACGACGCTGAGACTGCCGGCGGACGGCGGCCGCGAGGCGTGGAGAACGGAAGGCCCGGCTGACATCGACGCAAGGACGGCCAGCGCGGCGGGGACACGGTGGATTCGCATCATGAAACCTCCTTCTGTCCTATAGAACGGGGAGGTCGTCGGTTCTTGCGCCTCGCTGACTGGCCACTCGCGCGGGGGACGATGCACATGTTCAAGAGCAACGCCGTCCGGAGTTGCGTGGAACTCCACGAAATCGACCTTGACCGGTTCTACGGCGTGTGGATCGGTTGATGGCCGGGCGCGCCGAGGCCGGGTCCAGGCAGGCGCACGCGGACGACCCGCGGCGGGAATGGTTTATGATGGGAGTCTATCGACCATCTCGATGACGGGCTTTCGCCGGGCTGCGTTCCGCCCGATCGCGGGGGGTCCCGTCGAAGATTCGGCGGGGACAGACACCGGAAGGGAGCTGCCATGCGGGGAGTACGTGGCAGGCGTGCGATTGGGAACACGCGGTGCGGCTCGTGGACCGCGGTGGTGTTGGGCGCGCTGGTGGTCACGGCTGCGGGATGTGGGCAAAGGTCCGGCGCCGCGCCAACCGCGCCGCCGCCGACGCTCGTGCAGACCGCGGAAGTCCGGCAGACCGGGGTGGAAGACAGCTCCGAGTACGTGGCCACCATCGAGTCGCTGTCGTCCACACTGATCAAGCCCGAGGTCACCGGCGAGCTGCGCGCCGTGCTCGTGAAGCCCGGCGATCGCGTCCACGCGTCCACGCCGCTGTTCCAGATCGACCCCGCGCGGCAGCAGGCGACCGTGTCGAGCCAGGACGCGGCGCGGGCCGCGCAAGTTGCGGCCACGACGTTCGCCAAGCAGCAGCTCGACCGGGCGCGCACGCTGTTCCAGGCGGGCGCGTCGAGCCAGCAGGAACTGGAGCAGGCCCAGGCCAACTACGACGCGGCGGCATCGCAGGGCAACGCCCTCGACGCGCGGCTTCGGCAGGAGCGTGTCACGCTGGGTTATTACAGCGTGCGGTCGCCCTCTGAGGGCACCGTGGGGGACATCCCGGTACGTGTGGGCATGCACGTGTCGTCCGACACCCTGCTCACAACCATCGATCGCAACCAGGATCTCGAGATTGATGTGCGCGTTCCGCTCGAACGCGGCTCAGATCTGAAGCTGGGCCTGCCAATCGAGCTGATCGACTCGGGCGGCGCACCACTCGCGCGCACGGCCATTCTCTTCATCTCACCGAGGGTCGACGATCAGACCCAGGCCGTGCTGGTCAAGGGCAAGGTGCCGGCCGACATCGGCCTGCGTTCGGCGCAGTACGTCCACGCCCGGATCATCTGGCAGACGCACCAGGGCCTGACGGTGCCAGTGCTCTCGGTGGTGCGCATCAACGGCCAGCCGTTCGTGTTCGTAGCCGAGCGGACGAACGGCGCGTTGACGGCCCGCCAGCAGCGGATCGAGGTGGGCGATATTGTCGGCGACAGCTTCGTGGTGCTGAGCGGCCTGGCCGCCGGCCAGCAGATTGTCGTGTCGGGCGCGCAGAAGCTCGACAACGGCACGCGGATCAGGACCTCGTAGCCCCCATGTTCGTCGACACCTTCATCCGGCGCCCCATCCTGGCCAGTGTCTTTGCGGCGGTGATCGTCCTCGCCGGCGCGATCTCGATCCCGGTCCTGCCCATCGCCCAGTATCCCCTCCTCGCCGCCCCGCAGGTGAACGTCAGCGCCTTCTACACCGGGGCCAGCGCGGCGGTCGTCGAGACCGCGGTCACCCAGCCGCTCGAGCAGGCGATCAATGGCGTGCAGGGCATGACCTACATCACGTCCACGAGTTCGAACGACGGCTCGTGCACGATCACCGCCACGTTCGACGTGACGCGCGATCCGGACCTCGCGGCCGTGGACGTGCAGAATCGCGTCAACCAGGCGTCGGGGCGCCTGCCGCCGGAGGTGAAGGCCGTTGGCGTCACCGTCAGCAAGTCGTCGAGCGGCTTCGTGTTCGGCGCGGCGATCTACTCGGGCGCCGGGCAGTACGACCCGCTGTTCATGAGCAACTACGCCGACGTCTACATCCGCGACGCGCTGAAGCGCGTCAACGGCGTTGCGGACGTGATCATCTTCGGCGAGCGCAAGTTCTCGATGCGGCTGTGGCTCGACCCCGACCGGCTTGCGAGCCGCGGCCTGACCGCCACGGACGTGGTCAATGCGCTGCGCGATCAGAACGTCCAGGTGGCGGCCGGCCAGGTCGGGCAGCCTCCCGCCCGCGAAGGCCAGACCTATCAGATCAGCGTGCGCGCCACGGGCCGCATGACCGACCCGCGCGAGTTCGAGGAGATCATCCTGAAGCGCGGAGAGGGCGGCGATCTGGTGCGCGTCCGGGACGTGGGCCGCGCCGAACTGGGGGCGGAAACCTACAGCTCCGAGCTGCGCTTCAACGGCCGGCCTGCGGTCGGCGTCGGCGTGACCCAGTTGCCGTCGGCCAATGCGCTCACGGTCTACCAGGACGCGACGGCCGAGCTGAAGCGGTTGTCCGGGCGGTTCCCGCCGGGCATGAAGTACGAGCTGGCCTTCGACAACACGATCATCGTGTCGCAGTCGATCCACGAGGTCCTGATCACGCTGCTCGAAGCCATCGGCCTCGTCGTGCTCGTGATGTTCCTGTTCCTGCAGGACTGGCGCAGCACCGTGATCCCGACCATCACGATTCCGGTGTCGCTCATCGGCACGTTCGCGTTCGTGCGCGCGTTCAACTTCTCGATCAACACGCTCACGCTGTTCGGCGTCACGCTGGCCACCGGGCTCGTGGTGGACGATGCGATCGTGGTGGTGGAGAACGTACAGCGGCATCTGCACGAGTACGGGAAGAGCCCGCGAGAGGCCGCATCCGAAGCGATGGCCGAGGTGGTCGGTCCCGTCATCGCTACGGCTCTCGTCCTGTCGGCGGTCTTCGTGCCCGTGGCGCTGTTCCCGGGCACGACCGGCCGGCTGTATCAGCAGTTCGCGCTGACGATTGCGTTCTCGGTCCTGATCTCCGCCTTCAACGCGCTCACGCTGACGCCGGCGCTCTCGGCGCTTCTGCTGAGAGGGGAAAGGCCGTCGGCGGCGTTCTTCCGCCCAATCAACTGGGCGATCGACAACGGTACGCGGCTGTTCGTGTCCGTTGTGCGGTCCCTCATCCGACACACGGTCCCCGTCATCGCCGTGTTCCTGATGGGCCTCGCGCTGACCTGGTTCGCCTGGACGCGGATCCCGACCGGGTTCGTGCCCGACGAAGACCCTGGCAGCTTCATCGTGAACGTGCAGGGCCCGAGCGGCGCGTCACTCGGCTACACGTCCACTGTGACGAAACAGGTCGAGCAGACGGTGCTGAGGAACCCGGAGGTCGACGGCGTCTTCTGCATCAACGGGTTCAGCTTCTTCGGCGCGGCCAGCAACCGCGCCACGATGTTCGTGCGTCTCAAGCCGTTCGATGAACGGCCTGGCGAGGAACACTCGGCGACAACCATCATCCAGCGCCTGTACCGGTCGTTCGGCGCGATTACCGGCGCGGTGGTCGTGCCGTTCCTCCCGGCGCCCATTCAGGGCATTGGCCGGTTCGGAGGGTTCCAGTTCGAGGTGCTGGACGAAGCCAACGGGCCGATCGAAAACCTCGCGTCGGCCACCGACACGCTGGTCGCCGCGGGCCGCCGCACGCCCGGGCTGACCGGACTATTGTCCACGTTCACGGTGAGCGATCCCCAGCTCACGGTGACGGTCGATCGCGAGGCGCTCCAGGCGCTCGGGCTCAAGTTCGGCGACGTGGCGGGCACGTTGCAGACGCTGATGGGGTCCAACTATGTCAACGACTTCGATTTCAACAGCCGCTCCTATCGGGTCTACGTGCAGGCGGAACGGGATTTCCGAAGCCAGCCGCAGGACATCGGACGTTACTACATCCGCACCCCGGATTCCCGCATGGTCCGGCTCGATTCCGTCGTCAAGGTGGCGCTGACGGCGGCGCCGCAGGTGATCAACCACTTCAACCTGTTCCGGTCCACCGAGATCAACGGCCGTCCCTCTCCCGGATTCAGCTCCGGCCAGGCGCTGAACACGATGGAAGCGCTGGCGCGCCGCACGTTGCCGCGAGGGATGACGTTCGCGTGGGCAGGGCTGTCGCTCGAGGAGATCCAGTCGGGCGGGGAGTCCGTGCTGATCTTCGGGCTGGGCCTGCTGCTGGTCTACCTCACGCTCGCCGGCCAGTACGAGAGCCTCGTGCTGCCATTCATCATCCTGCTGTCGGTGCCGCTGGCCGTGCTCGGCGCGCTCGGCGCCCAGTGGCTGCGCGGCTTCGTCAACGACGTGTATTGCCAGGTCGGGCTCGTCATGCTGATCGGCCTGTCGGCCAAGAACGGGATCCTCGTCGTCGAGTTCGCCGAACAGTTGCGCGAACGCGGCCTGAGCGTCCCGGAGGCGGCGGTCGAGGCGGCGCGCATCCGGCTGCGGCCGATCCTGATGACCTCGTTCGCGTTCATCCTCGGCGTCATGCCGCTGGTGTTCGCCACCGGCGCCGGCCGCGCGTCGCGCCACTCGGTCGGCACGTCGGTGGCCGGCGGCATGTTGTTCTCGACACTGCTGAACGTGGTGATCATCCCGGTGTTGTACGTCGTGGTCCGAAGCGTCGGCGGTGGTGCGCGAAGGCGATCGACGGCCGTCCCGGAGGGTAGCACCGGAGGCCATGATGTGTAGGCTGTCGTTCCGGCTGATGGGGGCCGCATTCGCGGCGGTGCTCCTGCTGGTGCCGATGGCGGCGGCGCAGACGGCGGTTCCGACCCCGGCGTCGGGGTCCGAGCCGTTTCGCGTCACCTTCAACGACGCCGTCGCCCTTGCCATCAAGAACAACCCGTCGGTCGAGCAGGCGGCGCAGGACATTCTCCGGGCGCAGGCGCTGCTCGACCAGGCGACCGCCCTCACGCGGCCGGTCATCGCCGCCGGCGTGGCCGCAACGTTCCTGAACCAGGGCCAGTCGCTCAATGGTAGTGTGACGACGGCGCAGAACCAGGTGGCAGGAACCATCGCCGTGTCGGCGCCGCTCATCGCGCCGGTCCAGTGGGCGCTGCGTGTGCAGTCGGCGGATTCGAAGCACGTCGTCGAACTGGCCGCGGTGGATGTCAGGAAACAGGTGGCGGTCTCGTCCGCCCAGGCGTGCCTGTCGATCATGGCCCTCCGCCGGGTGCTGGAGGCCAACGAGCGGGCGCAGGACGTGGCGCGGGCGCACTACGAATTCGCCCGCCAGCGTCAGGAAGCCGGGGCGGGCAGCCGGCTGAACGAACTTCGGGCGCAGCAGTCACTCTCGAGCGACGAATCGCTCGTCGAGTTGTCGCGGTCCGAGTTGTACCGCGCCCAGGAAGCGCTGGGGATTCTGCTGGCACTGGACGGCCCTGCCGATGTGATCGACGAGCCGACGCTCGAGGCGCCTGCGTCGATCGATGCGGCCATCGGGGCGATGGCATCCATGCGCACGGATCTGCGCCTGCTCTCGAGTCGTGAGCAGGCACTGACCCGCATCGTCAGCGACAGCTGGAAGGAGTGGCTGCCATCGGTGAGCGGACTCTTCCAGCCGCAGGCTCTGCAGCCCGCCACCCTGTTCCAGTCTCAGTTCAGTTGGCGGGCGCAGGTCGTCGCGAGCATTCCCGTCTTCGACTTTGGCTACCGAGGCGCGCGGAAGGCCGAGCGGCAGGTGAACCTGGACGAGATCCGAATCGCCGAAGGTGCGGCCACGCGGCAGGCCCGGTCAGAAGTGCGGACGGCGCAGGAGGAGGCGCACGCAGCCGAGCGCGCGCTGGCCCACGCTCGCGCCGCCGCGGACCAGGCGCACGAGGTGGTGGAGATCGTGAACGTGTCGTTCCGCGTGGGCGCCTCGACGAATATCGAGGTCATCGACGCGCAGCGCGTCGCGCGCGATGCCGATACCGCCGTGGCGGTGGCCGAGCATGGCGTGCGCCAGGCGCGGCTGAGCCTCCTCGTCGCACTCGGGCTGTTCCCGCAGAACCGGTCTTGATGCCGGAGCCGGCGCGCGGCTCACGCCACCCGCGGGGGGGGCTGCGCGCCGACAGGGCCAGAGCGTCAACCCAAGTGAACTCCGCGACCAATGGCTGTTCTCAGTCTCGCGATCATGGGATCGTTCGGTTGGCCCCGTCTCCCGGGGCTCGAGGCGTCGGAGCCTCTGGCGCGGCCGGCGCCGCCTCTGCGTGCCGTTTCGGGCGCGCCTTCCGGAGTCGCCGTCGGGCCAGGACCACCACCTCGATGATCATCGGGCGGGGGATGAAGGTGAGGCCCCGCAGATTCCGGTCGTCGCCTTCCTCGCTCGCGAGCGTGATGCCCTTTTCGTCATCGACCAGCATGAGGCCGTAGGTGGTGAAGCGGGCTGCCTTGTGGAACTGTGTCCGCACCTCGTTCAGGTCGTATTCCACAACGGCGGTGGCTTTCGCGTCATCCCAAACGACCGCGACGAGCGGATGAGTCGAGTCCTTCACATGTGCTCCGTGGGCTGGAACGGCGTTTCGACGTGGCCCTCGTAATCCTGTCAAACTTGCCCTCGGCGCGCAAGCTTGCGTGGAGACAGACGCGCCGCTGACTGATTGCGGCGCGCATTGATATCGGCCAGGCCCTCCGGCCGAAGCTCAGCCTTCGGGAAGCCGAAGGCGGTTGGGGTTTGATCGGTCTCCTTTCACCTGCCGAAGGTGTGGAACAATGGGATAGGAGGCTGCGACGTGCCCCATGTCGTTCTGATCGCCGAAGACGATGCCGCCACCCTCGCGGGATTGGCATCCTATGTCCACGCGGCAGGCTTCAGCGTCATCCCCGTGCTGAGCTTCGCCGAGGCACGGCGGCTCATGCCGTTCGTCAGGCCAGATGTGGTCGTGGCGGACGTGCGTCTCGGGGAGTACAACGGCCTGCAACTTGTCGTGCAGGCCGGCTCGCTCGACCCGCCTCCCGTCGTCATCGTCACCAGCGGCTTCGAAGATTCCGTGCTCGTTGCCGAGGCCGAACGGATGGGGGCGACCTTCCTCTTGAAGCCAATAGATCCTGCGCGGCTCATCGACTTGATCTCCAAGACCGTGAAACCGCTGGTAGCGCGGGAGTGAGCGGGCCGCGCGAACTCGAGGACGAGATCGACCGACAATGTCGCCGAGTCCGGCCTCTCGCGGATCGTGATGTCGGTGCGTCCGGCGAGCGCCGCGCGCTCTGTCTCGCGAAGGTCCGTGATGAATTGCCGCGCATAGGCGCCGTCGTAGAACTCGCCAGCCGCCAGCGTCCAGCGCTGGCGGATTCGAGACGCCAGATCGGCTTCGAGGCCGATCAGCTCCAGGCCGCTGAAGCGGAAGCGGGGTCCCTCGACGACCTTGATCCGGCAGGCGACCGTTCGCCGGGCCTCGTCCACCGTTCCGTCGGGAAGCAGTCGGGCCGCCAGGTATCCCCGCCGATGGTACGTGACGGCGAGCGCGACCAGGCTTTTTGTGAGGCGATCGATATCAGCCGACTGGCCGGGAGCGACACCGAGGGAGCGATCGAGGTCAGCGGCGCTGATGGCACTCGCGCCGACCCATTCGATGCCGCTCCATGTGTAGCGTGCACCAGGCTCGATCGGAACCGTGACCTCGACGCCGTCGCGGCATCCGGCGCCCGAAGCCACGGGCCGGGCCGAAACTCCGACGACCCTCGCAAGGTAGCGTCCGTCCCGGTGGCAGACCGAGAGCACGTTCTCCGCGATGTGCTGGCCAATGAAGTCCCGTGAATAGTCGGTGCCAACCAGGGACATGGCTCTCTCGCGAGCCTCCGTGGAGAATGCCTCCACTGCTGATGCTCGCCGGCGCCTCGATGGCCGTCAGCAACACCGCCGCGAACTCGGTCCGGCAGGCCACCGCCAGCCCGCGCCCGGCGGCGCGGATGTGGTTTCGAGCACCGCGAAAGCCCGCCTCCTCAGACGATTCGTCCCTGGGGCGATAGCGTGATTCGAAAGAAGAAGGACTTCCCTCCGGAGCAGGCGCAACGGTCGACACGTCAGCCGAGACGCGTCGCACGCGACGTCGCGCGAACTCTACGAATAGAGCAGCCCCGAGTCGTTATTACTTGATGACGACAAACCACGCCGCGACGATCGGCCCCTGCGGACCGCGACCACGTCCGCCCGCTCCCGCCGGCGGTGGCGGCGCGTCGGCCGCTGGCGGCGGAACCGGACCGCGCTCGGGCTGGAAGAGGTACGCGTTGTGGGTCACCGGATCCACGGTGATCGTCTTCGCGCCGGGAACCGTCGCGACCGTCGCCACCACCGTGTACTTGTCTGGCGAATCCTGGTGAACGACGGTGACGTTGCCCTCGCCCCCGTTCGGGATGTAGATCAGCTTCTTCGACGCGTCCCACCCCAAGGCGTCAACGCGCGTGCCGTTCGTGATGGACGCCACGACTTTGCCCGTGGTCGCATCGACCACGACGGATGTCTTGCTGCAACCGGAGAAGATGCGGTCCGACGCCTTGTCATAGGCGATGCCGGTCGGCCCTTCGCAGGGCGCGAGCGGCCAGGATGCGGTCGCCTTCCACGTCTTGACGTCGATCACCTGGATCGTGTTCTTGCCTTCGTTGTTCACGAAGATGTGTCCCTTGCCGTCGGCCGCGGCGCCTTCGGGCGCCGTGTCTTCGAGCTCGACGGTAGCGACGATGTCACCGGTCTTCGGATCGATCGCGGTGAGCGTGCCGATCGGGCGGCTGTGATTCGTCAGGATGATCTTGTCATCGGCCTCGTCGTACATGATGCCGTCGAGACCGGGGCCGACCTTGATCTGCCTGAGCACCGCCAGCGTCTTCAGATCGAACATGGTGACGGTTTGGTCGCCGCTGTTCGTCGTAAAGCCGTGGCCGACTTTGGTGGCGAAGCCGGCGCCATGCACGCCTGGCGTGTTCAGGATGTCGCCGAGCACTTTGCCCGTGGCGCCTTCGATCACCATCACATGGGTGGCGCGCGACACGAACACGCGACCGGTGGCGGCTTCGACGGCGACGTAGTCGGTACCGCCGTCGCCTTTGATGTCGAACTTTTCAACCTTGAACGTTTGCGCATCCCCGACGCGAGGCGTAACAAGGCTGGCTACGGAGAGAAACGCCAGTGCGGTGAACAAGTATCGGGTCATACGGAACCTCGTGAGTGGTTGTGACGCGCGAAGTGGAAGCCTGGCGCATCGTAGCACATCAGACCACGGCGCCGCCGGATGTCACTGGAAGATCCCAAGCGCCTGCCGGATGAAGAGCCATGCGCACCCCCTCCTCTATCGATTTCGCAAGAACGCACACTCCGCCAAGCACTGCGGCATCGGGTTGGAGGAAGTGTCCGAGGGATATGCCAAGGCCAAGATGGTGATATCCGATTACCATATCAAAAGGATGTCATCTGCCTATCTCTATCTGGTGATCGGCACACCGCCACAGCTTCTGCTGGGGAGTTCCCTGCTGCGGAGAGCGTCATGACCGAGGAGATTGGCCGGCTGCGCGACAAGTTCGTGTCCATTTGGGAGGCGGCCAACCCCGAGGCCACGATCGACGGCCCGCCCTACACACCCGACATGCAGACCCGCCACGAGGCTGAACTCGCGGCGTTCGTGGACGTGCTCGCGGATGAATCGCACCGCATCCGGCGTCGGCGCCTGATCCGCGACGACAGCGAGCGGCGCGTCCTTGCCGCCTTCAGCCGGTTCGCCGTCGGCGCCCTCGGATGGACGCGCCACGCCACGGAAGGCCCCGTGCCGAACGGCTTCCGCGAGGCGCTCCGCGCCTTCCCGGTCCAGTCCCGGCGTTTCGACCCGTCGATCCCGTCCGCGGATATCTACCAGGCCGCGCGCAACGCGCTGACCATGCACTGTCTTCAGAGCCTGCTCGGCGTTCCCGTGGAATCGACACCCGCGGTCCTGGGTTACAGCCTGCTGTACCCCTACACCGACAACCTCCTGGACGACCGTGAGCTTGACCTGGCCTCGAAGTTGGCCTTCGGCCAGCGCCTGGCCGGCCGCCTCCGCGGTTGCGACGTCCGCCCGGCCGACGGCCGGGAGGCGCGGATCTTCCAGTTGGTCGGGATGATCGAGAGCCAGTTCCCCCGGGGGCGCTACCCCCGGGTGTTCGACAGTCTGCTGGCCATTCACGACGCGCAGTTGCGGAGCCTGGAGCTGCTGGCCACGCCGATGCCGCCGAGCCCCCGGACGATGATCGAGATCGCCGTCGAGAAAGGCGGTACGTCCGTGCTCGCGGATGGCTACCTCGTGACGGGCTCGCTGACACCGCGGCAGGCGGAGTGCATCTTCGGACTGGGGGTCTTCCTGCAATTGCGGGACGACCTCGAGGACGTCAACGACGATGCGGCCGTCGGGCTGATGACGGTGTTCTCCGCCCATCGGGCCGGCCGGCTCGACGAGCCCACCGCGCGCGCTCTCGGCATCGGTGCCGCCGTGCTCGAACGTCTGGACTGCTTCGACTCGGCACAGGCCGCGCCGGTCCGTGACATCATGGCGCGCAGCCTGCAGCTCACCCTCGCCGATGCCGCCGCGTCCTTCCCGGCGCTCTATGGCGCGCCGTACCTGCACGCGCTCGAACGCCGTTCGCCGTTCCGGTTCGCATGTCTGGCCGAGCACCGCCGGCGACTCTCCCGCGCCAACGGGTCGCTCACTGGCCTGCTCGAACGGTGGGTCGGGGCGGCGGAGGCTCCTGCGAACGCGGTCGCAGGGGTGCCCGCGCCGAATCCCGGCCCTCCTGGCATCCCACAGGAGGCTGCTGCAGCTCGGCGCTGAGGAGTGATGCGGCTCCCAGACCACAGTCCAGCAGCAGTCGGAGCAGGCTGGTCGTGGCAAGCCCGCTGGCTGCCTACTGTCTACTGCCTGCCACTGGCTTCTGTCTTCCGATGTCTGCCTGTAAGATGGTCGCGTGTTCCGGTGTTCATCGTCCGTCATCCCAATCGTCCTCGGGTCGCTGATCCTGGCAGACTGCGGCTCATCCTCCGGCCCCCCGCCTGCGGCCCATCCCGGGGAAAAGCCGAACATCCTGCTCGTCACGATCGACACTCTGCGGGCGGACCGGCTCCGGCGCGGGTTTACGCCCACGCTGGATCGGCTCGCGGCCCAGGGCCTGAACTTCACGCGCGCTCGGGCGGCCGTGCCGCTGACGCTGCCCTCGCACGCCACGATCATGAGCGGCCTGCTCCCGCCGCACCACGGCGTCCGGGAGAACGCGACGTACCGGTTCGATCGCACGCATCCGACCATCGCGTCCCTGCTCAAGGCGCGCGGCTATCGCACGGCCGCCGTGGTCGGCGCGTACGTGCTCGACCGACAGTTCGGGCTCGATGCGGGATTCGACAGCTACGACGATCGCATTCCGCGCAATCCGGACGCCGACCTCCGTCTCGAGTCCGAACGGCGCGCGACGGCGGTGACCGATGCGGCGCTGGCCGCGCTGGATACGCCGAGCCCTTCGCCACAGGCTTCTCTCCAGGTCAATACAGCGCCGGCCTCCGTGGCGGCGAGGCCGATCTTCCTGTGGGTTCATTACTACGATCCGCACGCGCCCTACGACCCGCCGCCGGAGTTTGCCGCCCGGGCGGGCGGTGATCGTTACAACGGCGAGGTTGCTTACGTGGATGCCGAGCTGGCCCGCCTGCTCGACGGCCTGGCTGCGCGGCACCTGCGCGAGCGTCTTGTCATCGTTGTGGCCGGCGATCACGGGGAGAGCCTCGGCGACCACGGCGAGCGCACGCACGGCATGCTGCTCTACGAGCCCGCGATCCGGGTGCCGCTCATCATCCGCACGTCCGACATTTCGAGGCCGGCGATTCGATCCGATCCCGCAAGTCTCGCGGACATCGCGCCCACGCTGGCGGCAGTCGCGGGCGTGTCGCCGGCGCCACAGATGGACGGCGTCAACCTTCTTGGTCGGACCCTCGAGGCCGAGCGCGAGGTGTACGCCGAAACCAATTACCCGCGCGTCGCCGGGTGGAGCCCGCTGCGTTCGCTGACCTCGCGCTCCTGGAAGCTGGTGCGATCGTCGCCGCTCGAGCTCTTCGACGTCGAGCGAGATCCGGGCGAGACGAACAACCTCGCGGGCAGGTGGTCGGCCATCGCGGCGGCGATGGCGGCGCGCGTCGGCGATTTCGAGACCACCTCGAAGCAAACGGCATCCGCCCCGAACGTCGAGGTGCAGGACCGCTTGCGCGCCCTCGGCTACGTCGCCGCATCGCCTTCCGCGCAGACGGATTCCTCGGCGCCGAACCCGGCGCGCGAGATCGCGGCGTGGGGCGAGTTCGAGGATGCGCTGACACAGGTGGCGTCGGGGCGAAGCGCGGCCGCACTGCCGCGCCTTCGTACGCTGTCCTCGCGCTACCCGACGGCGCAGGTCTTCCAGAAGGTCTACGCGCAGGCCCTGCTCGATGCCGGCCGCGCCGCCGATGCCCTCGTCGCCTTCCGCGTCATCGCCGCGCGATGGCCGGGCGAGTCGAGCCTGTTGCACGATCTGGCCGTGGCCGCGCGCGCAGCCGGCCGCGCCGACGAAGCGACGCGCGCCGAGCAGGCCGCGCTGGTCGTGGACGCCCGGTATCCCGCCGCGCACAACGGCCTCGGCCTGATCCGGATCGACGCCGGCCGTTTCGGTGAAGCCGCGGCCTCGTTCGAGCGCGCGACGTCGCTCGAACCGAGCGATCCCTC
>DASVIS010000168.1:0-10674 GCA_036381995.1 Vicinamibacterales bacterium
GATGGCGCGCCCGCGTTCCGCATCGTTGTCGCCGGGCCGCGGCGTAGCCTCGCCGCCCTCGGACACGGCCCTCCTGAGGGCGTCCACGACGCCGGAAGCGAGGATGGAGCGCTCATCGTGCTGGAGATGCTCGAAGTCGTCGATCGTGAACTTGCGCCCCGCCGCCACACCTTCGCGGAGCACGTCGAGGATGCGCAGGAAGCGGAACGGGGCTCCGAACTCGAATCCCAGCGCTTGCGAATAGCCAGGCGGCAGAATGTTGTGATTCGCCGTCGCGATGAAGCCGCTCGTCGGGTTGAACGCCTGCGGTAGGTCGGAGAGAGGAACGAACCCCGCCCACTCGTACTTCCCTTCCTGGCCGGGCACCGGCAGCAGGCCGTTCCAGCCCGGACGAACGGGCGCAAAGCCGGCTGCCACCCATCCGATGTTCCCGTCCACGTCCGCGTAGACCAGGTTCTCGGACGGCACTTTCCACCCGGACAGGGCGTTGCGGAACTCGTTCCAGTTGCCAACGGTATCGAGCGCGAGCGACTTGAGGTACCCGGCGCCCCCTGCGTCGGCTCCAACCCAACGCAGCGCGTACGCGTGGCCTCGCGCCCGGTCCACATGAAGGACCGGCCCGTGCCTGGTGAACCGCAGCTCGACCGCACGCGGCGCCTCGCCCTTGACCGCGATCGTCTCACGCTCGATGCGCATCGGCTCGGAGAGGCCACGGTAAAGGTATCGATCGGGGTCGGCAGGGTCCAGTTGTTCCACGTAGAGATCCTGCTGGTCCATGCCCACGATGGTGAACCCGAACGCGACGCGGTCGTTGTGGCCGGCCGCGACGCCGGGAAGCGCCGGCTCGCCGGCGCCGATGACGTTCCATCCCGGCCCGTTCAGATGCACGGTGTAGCGGAGTGACGGCAGCATCAGCGTGCGGTGCGGGTCGTTGGCCAGCATCGGCTTGCCGGTCGCCGAGTGGCGCCCGGAGACGACCCAGTCGTTCGAGCCGATCTCTTCGTACGGGAAGTCGATCGAGAACGCTCCCGGCGACTGCCGGGAGACGGCCGGAAACGTCACCGTTTCGCTGACACCACTGGCCAGCGCGAGGATCTCGTCGGTGATGTCGGCCAGATCCAGGCCGTCCGGGACCGCCAGCTTCGTCGGGGGATCCAGGGAGGCAGTCTCGAGAAGACGATCGAGTCCGACCGCTCGAAGCTGCCTGGCGCGCTGCACTTCGGTCCGCGCGTTGCGGGTCATGACGTAGCCGGCCATCCTGCCAATCACCACTTCCGGTGTCCACGGCCGCGGGCGGCTGCCGGTCAACTGGAATTCGAACGGGAGGCGTTCGGGCGAGGAGGTCGCGATGTCGATTTGGGCGTTCACGCCGGCGACGTAGGCCTCGATGATGGCCTTCGCGTCGGGGCGATACGCCTGCCACTCGGCGGCGGCATCGCCTCGGTAACGAAGCAGCCGCGAGAGCGTGTCACGATTGACCGCCGTTGGACCGACGATTTCCGCGAGCGTTCCCTCCGACATGCGACGCCAGAGGTCGAGCTGCCAGAGCCGGTCCTGCGCGGCGACGAAGCCCTGCGCGAAGAACAGGTCGTGCACCGTCCGCGCGTAGATGTGCGGCACGCCCCAGCGGTCACGGATCACTTCGACGGGGCTCTCGAGGCCAGGAAGTCGAATGTCGCCGCTCGTTTGCGAGAGCGCTGCAGTCGCCCTCGCGCGCAGCGCGGCAACCTCGTCAACGGGCGCAGGACGTTGCGCCTGCGAAAGCACTGCGAGGGCGCCGGTGGCCAGAAGGACAACCAGCCGTTTCATGCTATGCCTCGATCGTGAAGCCGACCTCGAGTTCGATGTCCTGACGAAAGGTGTTCCAGACGGAGCAGTATTTCTCGCGCGACAACTGGATCGCTCGTGCCACGTGCTCGGGCTGCATCTTGCCCTCGAGGACGAAGTCGAGCCGGATTCGCGTGAAGCGCCTGGGATCCTCGGTCGCGCGGTGGCCGGTGAAGGTCGTGCGCAGCGATGTCACCTGGTGGCGGCCGCGGGTGAGGATTTGCACGAGATCGACCGCCATGCACCCGGCGAGCGACAGCGCCAGCAGGTGGACCGGCGTCGGCGCGGCGTCCGCCGAACCGTCGAGGCCGACGGCGTGCTTGCCGACCTGTCCGGTGAACTGTAGTTCGCCGTCCCATTCGAGCGTGGCCACGAGCGGCGGACGCACCTCGGTCATCGAACGCTCCTTTGTGAAAAGCCTGCCCCGTGGGGCGGAAACAGTATACGACCCATTTGCTCTCGTCCCGAGGCGTTGCTAAGCTCAGAGCATGGGTTCAACCAGCCGTGCGTTCGTGTGGGTGGCAGCCGCTCTGGCCGTCGGGCCGATCCTCGCGCAGGAGCAGCAGGCCCCGACATTCCGCTCCGGAACGAAGGTGGTGTCACTCTATGCGACCGTGACCGAGACGGGGCGCCTCGTGCCCGGCTTGACGCGTGAGGAATTCGAGATTCTGGACAACGACAAACCCCAGAAGCTGACCGTGTTCAGCAACGAGGTGTTGCCGATCACGGTGATCGTGATGCTCGACACCAGCGGCAGCATGACCGGCAACATCGAGATGCTCAAGGCGGGCGCCGAGCAGTTCTTCCTGCGGCTGCTCAGGGGGGACCGCGGGCGGGTCGGCGACTTCAACGACAAGATCCAGATGGTGTCGCCGCTCACGGGGGACCGCGACGAACTGATCTCCTCGCTGCGCGACGTCGACTTCGGCTACCCGACCCGCCTCTACGACGCGATCGCCGCCGGCCTCGACGAGTTGAAGGGGATTGAAGGACGGAAGGTGGTCCTGGTCTTCACCGACGGTGATGACACCGCGAGCCGGACACGTTTCGGCACCGTGCTGGATCGTGCGCAGACCGAAGAAGTGATGGTGTACGCCATCGGCCTGCAGGGCGACGACGTAATCAACGGCATGCACGTGCGGACGAGGCCCGACCGGAGCTTGAAGAGACTCGCCGAGGCAACCGGCGGCGGCTACTTCGAACTGTCGAAGACCGATCAGCTGACGTCCACGTTCACGCGCGTGGCGCTCGAACTGCACAGCCAGTACTTACTCGGGTTCTCGCCGGAGATCCGCGACGGAAAGACCCACAAACTCGAGGTGCGCATCAACAAACCTGGCATGACGGTTCGTGCGCGGAAGACGTACGTTGCTTCGTGAGAATCAAGAAGCGGACGGTAGGCCTGCCGACAGCCGCGCAGAAGCGGGCTACAGGAAGATCGCGCAGACAATCGCCGCCACCAGCAGAACACCAACTCCCCAGTCCGCCTTGTCGTAAAGTGCGCTGAACATCGTGTGTCTCCTTCCCCACACTGATAGACGAGAAAAGACCCACGATGGTTCGCCTCACGGTTTCCATGGATTGTCGAGCACCAGTTCAGGGTGTTCCTGGCGGAAGGTGGCCGCAACGTAGCAGTCGAAACATATCGGCTGTTCGTGTGCCAGCGTCTCGGGCAACTCCTCGGGCGGCACGTCGCGCCACGGCCGGGCCCGGCCGGAGCCGTCCAGGAGCCCGGGCTTCCGCTCGAACCAGTCGATTTCGCCAAGCGGCTTGTGGCACACGGCACAGCTCTTCCCGGCATACCATTTCGTGACGACGCTACGGATCAGGCACTCGGCTGGCGCACGCTCGATCTGCGCGAGGCACTCGCGGCCGCAGGACTGTTTCTCCGGCCAGCGCGAGCAGTCGGACAGCGAGAAATGCTGGCCCATCGCGGCCTGGGCCGTTCGGATGTTCACGGCAGCCGGCGCGTTCGTCTCCGGGCATTCCACGAGCCGCGGTCCTCGCAGTTTCAGGTAGCGGCGGCCAAACCACGCCGCCAGGACCACGACCGTGGCGACGACGAGTAGCCAAAGCACCCAGCTCATCGGTTCCTCCAGGGTTCCGAGCGGATGAGGTGATGCGGCGTCAGTGATCTGCACACACCTAATACAACGAAATCGCTGCGAAGTCACTCTGATAGAATCGCGGCTCGTATGAACGCCAGTACCAGTGTCGCGCCAGGCGACCGTCCGTTCGGGAATCGACGCGAGACCCGGTCGGTTGTGCTGGCTCGCCGCGGCATGATCGCGACGAGTCAGCCGCTGGCCTCCTCGGCCGGCCTCGACGTGCTTCGCCGGGGCGGTAATGCGGTGGATGCGGCCGTAACCGCGGCGGCGGTCCTCTCGGTCGTCGAACCGACGATGACCGGCATCGGCGGGGATCTGTTTGCAATCGTGTACGACAACCGAGGGCGCCGGCTGCACGGACTGAATGCGAGCGGGCGGACGGGGCGGGCGGCCTCGTGCGACACCCTGCGTCTGGCCGGGCACGCGCGCATTCCGGCGCGCGGCGCGCTGTCGGTGACGGTCCCCGGAGCGGTGGAGGGCTGGTCTCTGCTGCTCGAGCGCCACGGTACGATCACGCTGGAGCAGGCGCTGCAGCCCGCCATCGCGTACGCCCTCGACGGTTTTCCGGTCTCCGAGATCGTGGCAGGCCAGTGGCAAGGCGTCGAGCGGGTGCTGGCGGAAGACAGGGCCGCCGCCGCGGTATTCCTGCCGGGCGGCCGCGCCCCGCGCGCGAGTGAGGTCTTCCGGAACCCCTGGCTGGCCCGCTCACTTCAGACACTCGCCTCGGGCGGCCGCGACGCGTTCTACCGCGGCCCGCTTGCGCGCGCCATCTGCGACGATCTCCGGGCGCGTGGAGGCCTCATCGACGAAGAGGATTTCGCGGCCTATCGCGCGGACTGGGTCCAGCCGCTTCGTGCGCCATTTCGCGGCTGCGAGATCGTGGAGCTTCCGCCCAACACGCAAGGGTTCGTCGTCCTCGAAATGCTCAATGTCCTCGAGGCCTACGACCTTCGTGCGCTCGGCCATAACAGCGCGGCGTACCTGCACCTGCTCGTCGAAGCCAAGCGCCTCGCGTTCGCCGATCGCGACGAACACCTGGCCGATTCCGATCACGTCGATCCGGACGTTCTCGCAGCGCTGGTCTCCAGGGACTACGCGACCGAACGCCGCCGCGCGGTCGATCCGGCGCGCGCCGCGAAAGACGTGCGCGCGGGAGCCCTCTGGCGTCCACGGGAAAACCTCGTGAGGCCCGAAGCGCCGCCCACTGGCGCCGGCGACACGGTCTGCCTCACCGCGGTGGACGGTGACGGCACGACGGTTTCGCTGATCCAGTCGCTGTTCGAATCGTTCGGCTCGGCGGTGGTTCCGCCGGGCACCGGGATCGTCCTGCACAACCGAGGCAGCCTCTTCACGCTCGATCCCCGGCACCCGAATCACCTGGGCTCCCGCAAACGGCCGCTTCACACGTTGATCCCCGCGATGGTCCTCCGCGACGGGCGGCCATTCCTGTCGTTTGGAGTGATGGGCGGCGACCTCCAGCCGCAGGGCCACGTGCAGGTGCTGTTGAACCTGCTGGAGTTCGGGATGAACGTGCAGGAGGCGGGGGAGGCCGCGCGCATCCGGCACTCACCCGAAGGCGTCGCGGTCGAATCGGGGATCACGGAAGACGCACGTGCCGGCCTCGCCGCGCGCGGCCACCACGTGATCGAATCACCCGGCGTCTTCGGCGGCTTCCAGGGCATCCAGATCGATCACGATTCGGGAGTCCTGATGGGCGGGTCCGACCCGCGCAAGGACGGCCTCGCCATCGGATACTGAGGTCAGATCCGGAATCCATTCTTCAGCGGATCTTCGTCGTCGACGACGAAGTAGTGCTCGCCCGTGATCCAGGCTGAGCCTTCGAGCTCGGGCACAATCGCCGGATAGTCGCTGACCGTGGTGCGGCGGAGAACGCGTCCGCGGAAGGTCGTGTCGACGATCCCCTCGTGGACGAACGGCCGATCGTGCGGCAAGAGGCTCATGCCGTCGAGCACCGCCATCACGGCACAAGTGCCGGTGCCGCACGGCGAACGGTCGACCTCTGCGTCCGCGAAAATCGTGACATTGCGGAGGTCCGCGCCCTCCGCCTGTGCCGGTCCCGTGAAGATCGTGCCATAGATCCCTCTGAGTCCCGGGTCGAGCGGGTGCGCCACCTGCCGCGCCGTTTCGACGGCGTGTTTAATCTCCATCCCCACCAGGCGCAGGTCCTGCAGCCGCGACGAGTGAATCGGCAGGCCAATGGCTTCCGCATCCACGATCGCGTAGAACGCCCCGCCAAAGGCGACATCCACGCGCACGTCCCGGCTGGCCGCTCTCACGGGCAGGCCGGCGTAGAGCACGAACGACGGAACGTTCTCGAATGCTACCGACTCCACCCGCGTTGCCGTCACCGCCGTCCCATCACCTTCGTGCTCCAGAGGTTCGATATCCGACGCCGCGTCAGCTCCTGTTCGGCGCGTCACGTGCGCGCGGGCCTTCACCTGGCCGGCCGGCGTGTCGAGTACGACGGCATTCTGCTCGCGCGTCGTGAGGAGGCCGCGTTCGACGACGAGGGTGACGACCGCGATGACACCGTGACCGCACATCGTGCTGTAGCCCTCGTTGTGCATGAACAGCACGCCCGCGTCGGAATCGGGCCGCACTGGGCGCGTCAACAGCGCGCCATACATGTCCTGATGGCCCCGCGGCTCGAGCATCAGCGCGCGACGAAGGTGGTCCGCATTGCGTCGAAGCCAGGCGCGCTTGTCCAGCATCGTCGCGCCCTGGGGCTCCGGAAAGCCGCCCACGATCAACCGCAGGGGCTCGCCGGCGGCGTGAGCATCGATGGTGTGCAAGTGGTGGATCATGGTGCGGTAGGATTATACGGACGAGGGCCCGATGTCACTGACTTTTCGATTCCTGACCGAGGAGGAGGTCCGCCAGTTGTTGCCTGCGTCGGAGTTCCCGGCGCTTGTCGACCTCATGGCCGACACGCTGGCCGAGTTCTCCGCGAACCGCGTCACCCAGCCCGTGCGCACCGCGGTGCCGGTCGGTCCACCAGGACAGTACCTGGGGGTCATGCCGGCCCTGATCCCTGTCACCGGTGCCCTTGGGGCAAAACTAGTCAGTGTCGTACCCTCCAACGCCCTGCGCGGTCTCTCGACCCACTTGGGCATCGTGGTGCTGTTCGACCCGCAGACTGGCGCGCTGCGGGCCGTCATGGATGCGCGGTACATCACCGAAGTGCGGACGGCGGCGGTGTCAGCGGTGTCGGTGCGGCACATGGCTCGAACGGACGCCACACGCGCCGGCGTGATCGGCGCCGGCGTCCAGGCCCGCAGCCACATCGAGGTCTTCGCCTCGATTCGGCCGCTTTCCCGGGTGCGTGTCTGGAGTCCTGACGCGCCGCAGGTCGAGGCGTTCGTGCGCGATCTGTCCCGGTCTCTCGGGCTCGACATCCAGGCGGCCAGCTCCGCCGAGCACGCGGTGCGCGATGCCGGCCTGGTCGTACTGGCGACGTCATCCGATCAGCCCGTCGTGCGGACCGAGTGGATCGCGGACGGCACTCATGTGATCTCCGTCGGCGCCTGCCGGCCGGACCAGCGCGAGATGGATCCTCGGCTGCTCGCGCGCAGCCGGCTGATCGTCGATTCGCTCGCCGCAGCCGTCGTGGAATCCGGCGACATCGTCATGGGCATGGCGGAGGGCCACTTCAACCGTGAGCACCTGGCCGGAGAACTCGGCGCGGTCGCCGCGGGCCTCATTCCCGGCCGGACGCGGAGGGACGAGGTCACGATCTTCAAGTCGCTGGGCCTCGCCGTGGAGGACGTCGCGGCGGGCCACCTCGCCGCGCGACGCGCGGATGCGAGACGCCTCGGGCTCGAGCTGGCGCTGTAACCCGGAAGAGTAGAATGACCACCATGCGCCCGAGTGGTTTCGTTGCACTCGTCATGGCCGCCGCGATCGTCTCGGCTGTTTCGGTCCGCGCCAACCAGCGGTCCGAAGCCCTGAGGCGCGAGGCCTACGAGGCGGCTTACAACCTGGATTACGAGCGCGCAACCGATCTGTTCCGGCAGGCGATCGCCGCCGACCCGAACGATGCGGCCGCTTATCGCGGGGCGGCCACCGTCAGCTGGCTGCAGGTGCTCTTCCTCCGCGGCACGGTTCTGGTCGAGGACTACCTCGGCCACATCAAGAGTTCGTCCGACGTCCGAATGCCCGCGCCGCCCCCGGCGATCGACACGGCGTTTCACCAGGACATCGATCGCGCCATCGCGCTGGGGGAGAGAGCCGTCGACCAGCGCTACAACGACGCGTCGTCGCACTACGACCTCGGGGCCGGCCTCGGGCTCTATGCTTCCTATGCCGGAACGGTCGATGGACGGGTCTTCGCCGCGTTGAAGATGGCCCGCCGATCGTTCAACGAGAGCGAGATGGTGCTCGATCTCGATTCCCGCAGGAAAGAGGCAGGCCTCGTGCTCGGCACCTACCGCTACATGGTCTCGACGCTGCCCATGCCGGTTCGAGTGATGGCGTACATCGTCGGCTTTGGCGGTGGGAAGGAAGAGGGCATCCGGCTCATCGAAGGGGCCTCCACACACCCGAGCGACGTCCAGACGGACGCGAGGTTCGCCCTGGTGCTCCTCTACAATCGCGAGAGCCGGTACGCGGAGGCCGTCGACGTGATTCGGGGCCTTGAACGATCCTATTCGCGCAATCGTCTACTCCTGCTGGAAGAGGCGTGCACGCTGCTCCGGGGGAAACGGCCCGGAGAGGCCGAGAGGGTGCTCGACGACGGGATCACCCGCCTCGGTCAGGACACGCGGCCGCGGATGACGGGCGAGGAAGGCCGCTGGCGCTACAAGCGCGGGATGGCGCGCCTGCAGGTGGGAAAGCTCAACGAAGCCGAGGAAGACCTGAAGCTCGCGATTGGCGCCAGGGATGTCCGCGGGTGGGTGCTCGCGCGCATTCACGTCGAGCTCGGCAAGCTGGCCGACCTGCGCGGCGACCGGGCGAAAGCGCAGGGCGAGTATCGCACCGCCCTGTCGATCACGAAGATGTGGAGCGACGACGAGGCGGAGAGCCAGGCGACGCGGTTCCTGGCTCAGGCCTACAAGCAGTAGGACAAGGGACCGAACTATGGCAGCCAGGAAATGGATCCCGATTGTCGTCGGCATCGTCATCTTCGTGATGGTGGTCGGCGTCGGCCTGGTCGGAGGTCTGATCTACGTCGTCACGCGCCAGGTGAACGTGCAGACGATGACGGCGGTGGGCGGCCAGGAGGAGTTCGACCGGCTGCTGGCGAGCATGTCCGGCCAGAAGCCGTTCATCGAGTTGCCCGCGCCAGACTCGGACGGCGAGGTGGTCGTGCACCGCGAGCTCGAGACCAGGAACACCGGTTCGATCTCCACGCTCCACATCCGCGTCTGGTCACCGCGCGACTTGAAGCTGGCGCACGTGGATCTGCCCTTCTGGATGATGCGGCTTGCCGGCAACAAGCCGATCAAGATCAACGCGGGCTCGCTTCGCGACGTGACGCTGACCGTGACACCTGAGGAAATCGACCGTCGCGGCCCCGGGCTGATCCTGAACTGGGCCACCCGGCACGGTGACCGCCTGCTGGTGTGGACGGAGTAGCAGGCCGTTGAAGCTCTCCCGGCGGTTCTGTCAGAGCCTGAGGAACTCCCTGACCCTGAGCAGGAAGCTCCGCGGCGCCTCCGCCGAAGCGCCGCCGGCCGCGACCACGTCGCGGCTGCGCGCCAGGCCCGCCTCCCGTTCGGCGACGGCAGCCGTCACCTGCTCGACAACGGCCGGCTGCGCAAGCGCAATTCTGCGGAAGTCGCCGGCCGAAATCTCCAGCAGCAGGCAATCGCCGATCGCCGAAACCGTGGCCGTGCGCGGCTGGCCCGTCAGCAGCGACATCTCGCCAAAATAGCCGCCCGCCGGAATCGTGGCCACTTCGGTCGCTCCCGGAAGGATGGTGACGCGAACGCTCCCACGGCCGATGACGAACATCGAGTCGCCGGCATCGTTCTGCCTGACGACCGTCTGTCCCGTGCCGTAGAGCCGCTCGCGCGATGCCGCCACCAGCTGCGCCCGGTCTTCCGGCGACAGCGGCGCGAACAGGTCGACCGCCTCGATGTACCCCGCGAGTTCCCCGGCCGACGCCAACGCGGCCGTGACCTCGGGCGCGCGGTAGGTGACCTGAATCGGATACGGAATCTCGATGGCGTGCCGGCGGAAGGCGTAGTAGACGCACGTTCGCACCTGATCGCACGCCCGATCATCCGCGCCGAAATCGGATATCCAGAACTTGATTCGGTAGGTGATGGCCGACGCGCCGAAATCTGAGACGACGACCTCGGGAGCCGGATCCGCCATCACGAGCGGCGCATCACGGAGCGCGCCCGCGATCACCGCCTTCACGTCGTTCGGTGGAACCAGGTAGCTGGCGCCGACCTCGACGAACAGCCGGGTCGAGGTGCAGGGCTCCGAGTAGTTGGTAATCGCCTCCTTGGAGACGATGTTGTTCGGAACGCTCACCGAGTCGCCATTCTTGGTCCGAAGCCTGGTGGCGCGCCACGTGATCGCCACGACACGGCCCTCGAGCGACCCAATCCGCACCCAGTGATCGACGCGGAACGGCTTCTCGATCTGGAGGGCCAGACCGGCGAACGTATTCCCCAGCGTGTCCTGCAGCGCGAAGCCGATGACGACCGCGCCGACGGCAGACGTCGTCAGGAACTTCTCCTGCATGACGCTGGTGCCCACCACCAGGAAG
>DASVIS010000169.1:0-25874 GCA_036381995.1 Vicinamibacterales bacterium
GGTGGAGTGGGCGCCTCCACCACGAAACCCATGGATGCGGACGCCGCGCCCGTTTCCCCGGATTCAGCCGTGACGGCACCGATGCCCGGTCTGGTGCTCCGCTACCTCGTCGACGTTGGGGATACCGTCGAAGCCGGCGACCCGGTCGTCCTGCTCGAAGCGATGAAGATGCAGAACAACCTCTCCGCACCGCGCGACGGCCGCATCGCACGACTCATGTTCAAGGCCGGCGACGGCGTCAATCGCGGCGACGTGCTCCTGACGCTCGAGTGACCCCGCTGCAGGTGTGGCGCGGGGCTTTCCTGGCCTGAGCGGAGTCGAAGGCAGCCCCCGAGCAGTCACTCCAGCAGCCGCCGCGAGATGACGCTCCAGACCGCGTAGGACAGGCGTCTCCGCGCGTGGCGTGCGATCGCCCCGTCCCAGAACGTCCCTTCGACCACCTCGCACGTCGACGGAACGTCCCCGACCTCCAGCGGGTGCTTGTGCTCGGCCGCGTAGCGTTCGAGCGTCTGTTCAGGTGGCGTCGCCCGATTCACGACCACGACGTCCACGGGCCGGCCGATCGCCTCACTGATCCAGCGCACCTCGTCGGCGGCAGTGAACCCGCTCATGCCGCGGCCTTCGGTCAGCAGGTTCGCGACGAGGATGATCGGCCCCCTGATTCGGTGAAGCGCCTCCGGCATTCCGCCCACGAGTAGCGGCGGCATCAGGCTGGTGAAGAAGCTGCCGGGGCCGATGATGGCCGTCTCGAACTCGCCAATCGCTTCCGCCACCTGCCCGTGAAGGCGGGGCGGCGGGTCGAGCCAGATCCGCCGGACCTCGCGTCCCTCGCGTTGCAGCGCATCCACTTCCACCTCGCCGGTGGTTCGCGATCCGTCGGCATACTCCACACAGATCGACGACTGCTCCACGCTCGCCGGCCAGACCCGGCCGTGGCACCCGAGCAGCGCCCTCAGTCCATCCACGGCGGCCAGGAAGTCGCCGCTGTAGCGCTCCATCATCGACAGGAGAAGATTGCCCCCCGTATGGCCGGCCAGTCGCGCGTGCTCCAGCGTCGGCAGGCGGGAGAGAAGCACGCGGCGGGCCTCGGCCTCATTCCGAGCCAACGCGAGGGCGCACTTGAGGATGTCGCCTGGCGGCAGCACGCCCAGTTGGTCGCGGAGCATGCCCGAACTTCCGCCGCTGTCGAACATCGTGACGACCGCATTGACCTGCAGCCAGGGATTTGTCTTCAGGCCACCCAGCAGGCTCGGCAGCCCGGTGCCTCCCCCGATGCATCCGACCTTAATCTCACGCAAGCGCATACCGCGCATTCTACATCGACCGATGACCCGCACGTCATTCGTCGATGCACTAGAATAGTCCCATGGCTTCCCTACGCTCCTGGCACAAGGCCGCCGACGGTCTTCTGGCCGATCTGCGTGCGGTCCTCCATACCCGTCTGCGATCGCTGGTCGTCTACGAAGCCCACGGGTTGCTGGGCGATGCCTCGGTCACCGAAGATGGGGGTCTCCAGCGCGACAACCATGTCCACACGCTGGCCATCGTGGACAATCTCTCTTACAGCGATCTCGCACAGATGGCGCCGCTCGCGGCGAACTGGGCGGAGCGCGGCCTGGCGGTCCCGCTGATCCTCGCGCCGGACGAACTGCGCAGGTCGCTGGATACGTTCCCGCTGGAATTCAGCCAGATGATCGCCCGCCACGTCGTCATCGCGGGCGAGGATCCGTTCAAGGACCTCAAGGTCGCCGACGCCGATCTGCGCCGCGCATGCGAATCACAAGTGCGAAGTCACCTGCTGCACTTGCGCGAAGGGTTCATCCAGTCGGCTGGCAACCCCGAGGCTCTCGCCGCGCTCGTGTCGGCCTCCGTCGTCCCGCTGCGGGCGCTCCTGGTCAACATCGCCAGGCTCCACGGCGTGAATGCCCGGACGCCCGATGCGCTGACCCAGTTCGCCGAACAGCAACTCCACCTGGGAACCGAGGGACTCCGCCCGCTGCTGTCCTCGAGGCGTCCCGAACAGGTCCGCAACCTGGACGTCGGCGCGTTCTTCCCGGCGTACCTGCAGGCGGTCGAGCAGTTGGCCGCGCTGGTGGACGAATGGACGCGGTGAAACTCCGGCTCGGACGCCTCACGCTGCTGTTCCTCACGCTGCTCCTGGTCGCGCCGCTGGTGCGAGCGGACGCGGCGTCGGTGCAGCAGGAAGACCTCCCGACGCTCACCCAACCGGTGAACGATTTCGCCGGCGTGATCGACGCTGCGAGGGCGGCCGAGATGGACCGGGCGATCCGGGCGCTCCAGGGCGCGACGGGCGACGTGGTGGTGGTGGCGACGATCTCGACCTTCGCACCGTACGCGGACATCCGGGAGTACGCCGTCAAGCTGTTCGAGAATCACGGTCGGGGGATCGGCGAGAAGGGCAAGCACAATGGCCTGCTCGTCCTGCTGGCCGTCAAGGACCGGAAGGTGTGGATCGAGGTCGGGTATGGCCTCGAAGAGTTCATCACGGACGGCTACTCGGGCGAGACGAGCCGCGAGTTCATGGCTCCCGCGTTTCGCCAGGGAGACTACGGCGGCGGCCTCGATGCCGGCGTCACCCGCATCATCGGCCGAATAGCGCAGGGCCGCAATGTCACTCTGCAAGACGTCCCCGCGCCCGCGCCGGTCCAGCAGCGGCGGTCGAGCGGATTCCCCTCCTGGGTGATCATTCTCATCGTCATCATCATCCTGGTAGCGGTGTCCAGCCGCGGTGGTCCTGCGGGCCCGCGCAGCGGATACCGCCGAGGTTGGGGCGGCAGCGGCTGGAGCGGCTGGAACAGTGGCGTTGGTCCGTTCGGAGGCGGGGGCGGCGGTGGATTCGGCGGCGGATTCGGCGGATTCGGTGGTGGCGGAAGCGGTGGCGGTGGCGGTGGAGCCAGTTGGTAAGAGAATTTTCAGGAGCTCAAGACGATGCGACAGATGAAGGAATCGAAGGTCGTGCGGTTTGCGTTGATCGCGTGGCTCGCGGCGATCGCGTTGCCCCTGTCCGGCTGCTCGTACAACAAGTTCGTGAGCATGGACGAAGGTGTGAAGGCTCAGTGGGGGCAGGTGGAGAACCAGTTGCAGCGCCGCAACGACCTGATCCCCAACCTGGTCAACACGGTGAAGGGCTACGCCGCTCACGAGCAGGGCGTTTTCGAAGCGGTCGCGGAATCCCGTGCGAAACTGGCGGGCGCCAAGACGCCGGAAGACACGATTGCCGCCGCCAACGCACAATCATCGGCGCTGTCGCGCCTGCTCATGGTGGTCGAGAACTACCCGCAGCTGAAGGCCAACGAGCAGTTCAACCGATTGACTGATGAGTTGTCGGGTACCGAGAATCGAATCGCCGTTGAACGGAAGCGTTACAACGACAAGGCGCAGGAGTACAACACGCTTCGCCGCAAGTTTCCGTCGAATATCACGGCGACCCTGTTCAGCTTCAAGGAACACCCGTTCTTCCAGGCGCCGGCCGAAGCAAAGCAGGTGCCCAAGGTCGAGTTCGGCAAGTAGTCTAACTGGCGGTCGCCGACCGGAGCACGACCGCCCCGTCGCGGGTGCGCACGAGAAAGCTCGCCGCGGTCAGCACGTCGATCACCGCCTCGCACGTGGGTCGATCGACTCCCCATAAGCGCTGTGCCTGGGCCACGGTGAGCTTGAGACCCGGCATCTCGAGGAACTCTGCACGCACGCGTCGGACCGTGTCATCTGCCATGGCGACTGGAATCATCGAAATCCTCCCTTCCCGCCTGGCGCGCGCACCGGTGTGGGTGTTTGATTCAGGAACACCCTCGTGGTTCCCGTGCTCACTGCCGGCAGCAAGGGCGATACCACGACGGGGGATCACGCTTCCCGGACGTTTTCGCGGAATGACGTTGGGTGCCCGGCCCGTCACCGTCCGGGAGTCGAACACGCGTGTAACACGAATGTAGTGAAGGAATTCAGCGGGCCGACACGGCATCCTGAGACGGCGAGCGCCAGCCGTCTTCAATCAAGCCGCGCATGACATCGATCGACCGCTTGATCACGGCAGATGGGTCCTCGTACCGTTCAGTCTGTTCCGCCCCATCGGGGTTTGTCACGACGAACTCGTAGTACTGCCCGTCCATATCGCGGCGGATTTCGCACTGCAGGCTCTTGCCCTGACGCTCGAAAGACCAGATCATCTCGTTGCAGATTCTAGCAGATTCGCGGCAACTGCTCGCCGCTGAGCATGTCGAGCACCCGCGTGGCGCCGAAGATGCTGCGGAGGACGACGAGACCCGCCGAGTCCGATGTCACCCGCCCTATGACGCCCGCGCCGCCGCTCACCGGGTGACGTCGGAGCACCTCAACGGCACGCGCCGCGTCAGGTCCGGGCACGAACGCAATGAACCGGCCCTCGTTCGCCACATACATCGGATCGAAGCCGAGAATCTCGCAGGCACCCCGCACGTCCTCCCTGACCGGGACCTGGCGCTCGTCGACCGTCATGCCGACCCGTGCGCCGCCGGCGATTTCGTTGAGCGCGCTGGCGAGGCCGCCCCGGGTGATGTCACGCAGGCAGTGGACGTCCACGCCCGACGAGACGAGGTCGAGCACCGGCGCCGCTAGCGGCGCGCAATCACTCTCGATCGCGCTCTCGAACTGCAAGCCCTCCCTCACGGCCATGATCGCCATCCCGTGGCGACCGATATCGCCGCTGAGAATCACCGCATCTCCCGGTCGGACGCTCGCCGGCTCGATTCGAAGGTGGTGCTCCACCAGCCCGACGCCGGCCGTATTGATGAACACGCCGTCGCCCTTTCCGCGATCCACCACCTTGGTGTCACCGGTGACGATCGGCACCCCGGCGTCGCGCGCCGCCCCCTGCATCGACGCGACGACCTGCTGCAGGGTCTCGATCGCAAGGCCCTCTTCGATGATGAACCCCGCGCTCAACCCCAGCGGCCGGGCGCCAGCCATGGCAAGGTCGTTGACCGTGCCGTTCACCGCCAGCGTCCCGATAGTGCCGCCCGGAAAGAACAGCGGGTGAACGACATAGGAGTCGGTAGTGAACGCGATCCGCGCTCCCCCGGCCTCGATGACGGCCGCGTCGTGCCCGGTGTCGAGCCATGGGTTGCTGAACGCTGACAGGAACACGCGCTCCAGCAACTGGTGCATCAGCCGACCGCCGCCGCCGTGCGCGAGGAGCACCTGTGGATACTGCGCGATCGGCGTCGGACAAGACGTGGAGAAGTCGTTCACCTGACTCATCGCGCACCCGCCAGTCCGACACCAACCCGGCGATGCCGGTAGTAGGCCGCGCACGCCCCTTCCGATGAGACCATCGTCGCGCCGAGCGGGTGCTCGGGCGTGCATCGGCCCCCGAACGCCTCGCACTCGTGGGGCTTCTTCAAGCCTTGCAGGACCAGCCCGGCAATGCACTCGGTTGGCTCCGGGCGCGGCCCGACCGCACTGAGGTCGAACCGACGCTCGGCGTCGAACCCGGCGAAGGCCTCGTTCAGGGCAAGGCCGCTGCCGGGGATCTCGCCGATGCCTCGCCACGCCCGGGTCACGACGCCGAACACCTCGGCCACGAGCGATTGCGCCGGACGATTCCCCCGCTCGCTGACCACCCTCGTGTACTGGTTCTCCACCTCGGCGCGGCCTTCCTCGAGCTGCTTGACGCACAGGTAGACGCCCTGCAGGATGTCGAGCGGCTCGAAGCCCGTGACGACGATCGGGACCTTGTAGTGGGCCGCGATGGGGACGTACTCGGTATAGCCCATCACCGCGCACACGTGTCCCGCCGCCAGGAACCCCTGGACCCGGCACGCCGGTGAACCAAGGATCGCTTCGAGGGCGGGCGGGACCAGCACGTGCGACACCAGGATGCTGAAGTTGCCGATGCCCGCACGCCTGGCCTGGTAGACCGCCATCGCGTTGCCCGGCGCCGTGGTCTCGAACCCGACCGCGAAGAACACCACCTGCTTGCCCGGGTTCTCGGTCGCGATCTTCACTGCGTCGAGCGGCGAATAGACGATTCGAACGTCGCCGCCGGCGGCTTTCACCGAGAGAAGGTCGCGGTCCGTGCCGGGCACGCGCAGCATGTCGCCGAACGAGCAGAAGATGACATCGGGACGCGCGGCCAGCGCGACCGCCCGGTCGATCTTCTCCAGCGGCGTCACGCACACCGGGCAGCCGGGGCCGTGAAGCAGGGTCACCTCGCTCGGCAACAGCTCGTCGATCCCGTATTTCACGATCGCGTGGGTCTGTCCCCCGCACACCTCCATCAGCGTCCAAGGCTTCGTCACGAGGCCACGAATCGCGCCGAGCCATCGGTCGGCCGCCGCCGGATCCCGGTACTCGTCGATGAACTTCATGCCGCCGGCTCCCCGTCCTCGCCGAGTACCGCGGCCAGCTTCCTGAGTTCCTCGAACATCGTCAACGCCTCGGTCTCATCGATCTGGCTCAGCGCGAACCCCGCATGCACGATGACGTAGTCGTCCACCTTCACGTCCGGCACGTACGCGAGGTTGACCTCCTTGATCACGCCGCCAAAGCTGACTTTCGCCGTGCGCGTCCAGGGGTCGTCCCCGGACATGCTCACAATCTGGCCAGGAACCGCCAAACACATACCGCCCCCCAAACTTCAATTCACAACTCGCCCACTTACGCCAGGTTCCAGGCGACCGCCACCACCTGCCCGAGCGCGATTCCGCCGTCGTTCGGCGGGATCCGCTGGTGCCACGCCGGCCGGAATCCTCCTGCCCGCAACCGGGCGATCGTGCGCTCGAGCAGGTACCGATTCTGAAAGCACCCGCCCGACAGGATCACCCGTTCGAGTGCCGCGCGTCTCGCCACCTCGACCGTGGCCTCCACCAGAGCATTGTGAAACCGCGCGGAAATCGTGCCGATCGGGCAGCCTCTACGGACATCTGCCACGAGGGCGCGAACCAGCGGCGCCCACTGAATCACCCATGCCGGCGGCGTGGACAATGCCGGCATCGTGCCGACCTGTCCGGGGTCGGGAGGCTGGGCTTCGGCGACGACCACCGGATAGTGATCCTCAACGGTTACGCCATCCAGCGCGAACTCCAGTTCCATGGCCGCCTGCCCCTCGTACCGGACGTGCTGACGGAGACCGGCGATCGACGCCACCGCGTCGAACAGCCGGCCAACGCTCGACGTCAGCGGCGTGTTCACACGTCGCTCCACCATCGTCCGCACGATTTGACGCTCGGAATCGCTGAAGGCCGAGACCGTCGCCATGTCAGCCATCGCCCACGCGTCATCGCCGAACACCTGCTGGAGCAGCGCGATGGCGGTTCGCCGGGGTTCTCTCACCGCGCGGTCGCCACCTGGCAGGGGAAATGGGCGAAACGTCGCGACGCGGACGGCCGACGAACGGCTCACCGCGAAGAACTCGCCGCCCCAGATCGTCCCGTCGAGACCGAATCCGGTGCCATCCCATGCCACGCCAAGGACGGGCGGCTCCACCTCGTTCTCCGCCATGCAGCTCAGCACGTGGGCCAGGTGGTGCTGCACCTTCCTCACAGGCACGCCCAGGCGCCTGGCGTACCCACTGGACAGGTAATCGGGGTGGGCATCGCACGCCACCACGGCTGGCTTCGATTCGTACATCCGCTCGAGCGCCTCGATGACTCGTTCGAACGCGCCGAACGCCTCGACGGTTTCCAGGTCGCCCACGTGCTGGCTCACGAAGACGTTTGCGCCCACCGACAACGCGACGCTGTTCTTCAGGTGCGCGCCGACGCCGAGAATGGGCGGCATCTCGGACCGCAGCGAGACCGGCAAGGGCGCGTATCCTCGCGCCCGACGCAGAACCAGTTCGCGGCCCGCTGCCACCCGCACCATCGAATCGTCCACGTGGCGGGCAATCGGCCGGTTGTGCACGAGAAAGACGTCCGCCAGGCCTCGCAGCCGATCGATCGCCTCGCGCTCGTCGGTGCAGATCGGCTCGTCGCTGCGATTCCCGCTCGTCGCCACGATGGGAAACCCGAGATCGCCGAGCAGCAAGTGGTGGAGCGGCGTGTACGGCAGCATCGCTCCGAGGTACGGATTCCCGGGGGCCACCGACTCGGCGACTCCCGGAGCATCGGTTCCGCGTCGGCGCCGAAGCAATGCGATTGGCGCCTCAGGAGAGTTCAGCAGCCGCGCCTCACGATCGCTGACCTCGCACACCTCCTCGACGGACTGGAGCGTCGGGAACATCAGTGCAAACGGCTTCTCCTCGCGCGCTTTCGCCAGGCGCAACCGCCGGACGGCCTGGTCGTCGCGACCATCGACGACGAGGTGGAAGCCTCCCAGTCCTTTGACCGCGACGATGGCACCCGCTGCGATCCTCGCCGCGGCGGTCCTGAGCGCCTCGTCGCGCATGGCCAGGCGCCGCCCTTCGATATCCCACAACTCCAGGTGAGGCCCGCACACGGGGCAGGCGTTTGGCTGGGCGTGGAAGCGACGGTCGCCAGGGTCCTCGTACTCCCGCAGGCAGGCCTCGCACATGGGGAAGCCGGCCATCGTCGTCTTTGGGCGGTCGTATGGCAGCGCCTGGATAATCGAGAAGCGCGGGCCGCAGTTCGTGCAGTTGGTGAACGGGTACCGGTAGCGCCGGTCGCCAGCGTCCAACAGCTCGCCCAGGCAGTCCGGGCAGGTCGCGATGTCTGGCAGCACCAGCGCGGTCTTCTCGCCGTCCGCGCTGTGGCGAATCTCGAAGCCCTGGAAGCCCAGCGGCTCGAGGTACGCCGCCTCCAGCCCCTGCACGATCGCGCGCGGCGGGCAATCCCGTCCGACCCGCAAGAGGAAGTGCTCGAGCGCTTCTGGCGCGCCTTCGACCTCGATGACCACTCCCGCCGACGAGTTGAGCACCCAACCGGGAAGGCCGAGCTCGGACGCGAGCCGGTACGCGAACGGCCTGAACCCGACGCCCTGGACGGCGCCTCGGATCTGGATGCGCAGGCGCTGCACCGCCGCCTCGGCAATGGTCACGGGGTTGACGACTCCGACAGCACAACTGGACCGAACTGCATGACAATGCCCGACCTGGAAAGGCAGGTTTCGTGCTGGAACAGCGTGATCGAGGTAGAGGATCGATATGTTATCACACGGCCCTGCTCGGCCTGGTCGACGTGAGGACGGCGGAAACATGTGGCGCGGGGCTTCAGCCCCGCGAAGCGGGCCGACTTCGCCCTCCCGGCCCGGACCCCACGTGGCGCCCGATCGACTCGATGCGACGTTGGAGACACCCCTGGCAGACCTGCGCCGTTTCCTGGATGCAGGCCTTACCGGGGTAGATCTCGTACAGCACGCGATATTCGGGTGGGGTCACATTCGGCATGACGATGTTTGCGCCGCGCACCAGACCCAGCTCGCGGCCGGTCGCGGGATCGAGCGTGGCCAGCGCGGTGGTACTCGGGAGGTTGGCCTCCGGACACACGAGCCTCGTGAGCGCCACGGCCTTCAGGGTCGCCAATTCGTCGTTCGGCACCTGGTCTTCGGCGCTCGCGCGGAGCTTCACCGCGGCGTCCCCCCCGAGGGGCGTGCGCGGACTCGGCAGGAACGGGCCGATGCCGATCATGTCGATGTCCAGGTCCCGGAACAACTCGATGTCGCGCGCGAGGATGTCCCACGTCTGGCCCGGGATCCCCACCATCACGCCGCTGCCGATCTCGTAGCCCATCGCACGCATCCGCAGCAACTGCGCCACGCGGTCCGACAGCGTCGCCGGCAGCGATGGGTGAATGCGGCGGTACAGGACGGGATCCGACGTCTCGAACCGCAGGAGGAACCGATCGGCGCCTGCGTCCTTCCACGCCTTCAGATCGTCGTCGCTTCGTTCGCCCAGGCTGAGCGTGATCGCGAGCCCCGTGTCCGCCTTGATCGCCCGAATTGCGCCGGCGACGAACTCGCGCGTCAGCTCGGGGTCCTCGCCCGACTGCATCACCACCGTTCCGTAGCCCAGACGCCTCGCCTCGCGCGCACCGGCCAGGATCTCGACCGCCGTCATGCGGTACCGGGTGATCCCCTCCGAGCACGCACGGATCCCGCAATAGAGACAGTGCCGGATGCAGTGGTTGCTGATCTCGAGCAGGCCGCGCAGGTGCACCGCGTCGCCGACGCGCGCCGCGCGCACGGCGTCCGCGCGGGCCCACAGCCGTTCGAGCTGCGCGGGATCGCTCTCGCGGAGCCAGCTCGCAATCGTGGCGTGGTCCAGTCGATCAAGCCCGAGCGGCACCGAGCGCCTCCTGCGCGGCGGGGAACGGTCCCAGTGCGCGTTCGAGAATCCCCAACGAGTACGCAATCGTCAGCCCGTAGTTGGTAATCGGCACTCCGGCCACCCGGCACCGGTGGATGCGGGACATCATCTCGCGGCGGTTCCCGACGCAGTTGCCGCAGTGAACGACGAGTTTGAACGGCGTCAGGTCGGACGGGAAATCACGCCCCTGGACGTGCACGAACTCGAGCTTCGCGCCAACGTACTGCGTCAGCCAGCGCGGGATCTTGACACGGCCGATGTCCTCGCCGACCGGGTGATGGCTGCACGCTTCGGCCACGAGCACGACGTCGCCTCTTCGCAGGCGCTCGATCCCCAGCGTGCCGCGGACCTGCTCGGTCAAATCACCCTGGAAGCGCGCCATCAGGATCGAGAACGACGTCATTGGGATGTTGGTGGGAACATCCGCCGCCACCTTCAGAAACGCCTGCGAGTCGGTGACCACCAGAGCGGCCGGCCTGGTCAGCCGCTCGAGCGCGCGCCTCAGCTCCCGCTCCTGGACGACGAGCGCCATCGATTCACCGTCGAGCAGGTCGCGGATGGCCATCACCTGCGGCAGGATCAGCCGCCCCTTCGGCGCTTCCTTGTCGATCGGCACGACCAGCACCGCCACCTCGCCCGGCGGGACGAGGTCGGTGATCAGCCGCCGGCTGTCGAAGAAGTCTGCCGGAGCGAGGGACAGCAGAGCCTCGCGCACGTCCACCACGCCGGCGCCAGTCAACGACGACACCACCACGGACGGGATGTGCCCGAGTTCCAGGCGCGCGATCTCGTTGCTCTCCGGCATCCGCACGTCGGACTTGTTGAAGACCACCACGACGGGCACGCGACGAGCCTCGAGCTCCTCGATCAGCGCATCCTCGAACGCTCCCCAGCTGCCTCCCTCGGTCACCACCACGCCCAGGTCCACGCGATCCAGCACGGCCTTCGTCCGCTCGATCCGCAGCGCTCCGAGCGCACCCACATCATCCACTCCGGCCGTGTCGACGAACTGCACCGGCCCGAGCGGCAGCAACTCCATCGGCTTCTCGACGGGATCGGTGGTGGTGCCGGCGAACTCCGACACGATCGACACGTGCTGCCGGGTGATGGCATTCAGCAGCGACGACTTGCCGACATTGCGCCGCCCGAAGATGCCGATGTGCAAACGAAGGGAACGCGGTGTGGGTTGCATGCCTTCTACGTGTTCTGTTTTCCTTGCTCCGCGTTCCGTTCTCCGTTCGGCCGATCCGGCCGCGAGAACCCGAGCCGGCACACGGCCTCGGGACTGGTGGCCTCGTCGAACTGCTCCGCCGTCAGCCATCCGGACGCCACGGCGACGTCCTTGATGCCGCGTCCCTCACGCCGCGAGGTGGCCACCAGGTCGCTCGCACGCTCGTAACCCAGCAACGGCACGAGCGCCGTCGCACTGGCCGTCGCGTTCTCCACCTGCCGCCGGCAGCGCGCTTCGTCCGCCTCGATCCCGTCCACGCAGTGCGTTCGCAGAATCCCGCATGCACTGGCCAGCAGGTCGAAGCTCTCGAGCAGGCAATGCGCCACGAGCGGAAGGAACGGGTTCAGCTCCAGGCTCCCCATCGCCGCCGCTATCGTCAACGTCTGGTCGTGGCCGATCGCCAGCAGCGACGCCTGGATGACGGCCTCGGGAATCACCGGGTTCACTTTCCCCGGCATGATGCTCGAGCCTGCCTGGCGCGCGGGAAGCCGGATTTCTCCGAGGCCGGCATCCGGCCCGGACGACAGCAGCCGGAGGTCACAACAGATCTTGATCAGCGTGGACGCCAGCGCCTTCAGCAGCCCCGACACCTCGACGAAGACATCCGCGTTCTGCGTCGCCTCCACCAGGTTCTCGGCGCGGGCCAGGCCGAGCCCCGTGATCTCGCGCAGCTCGTCCACCACCCTGAAGATGTACTCCCGGGGCGCAGCCAGGCCTGTCCCGATCGCCGTGCCCCCCAGGTTCACGACACGCAGCCGTTCCTCGCACTTGTCGAGGCGCCACCGGTCTCGATTGATCGCCTCCGCGTAGGCCGACATCTCGCGCCCGAGCGTTGTCAGCACCGCGTCCTGCATCTCGGTCCGACCGACCTTGACCACGTGCGCGAACGCCCGCTCCTTCGCCTGAAACGATTCCTGGAGCGCGACGACCTGCGGCTCGAGCGTGCGCAGCCCCCAGAGTGCCGCCACGCGCAGCGCGGTCGGGTAGACATCGTTCGTGCTCTGGTGAAGGTTGACCTGGTCACTCGGTGACACGCGGTCGTATCGGCCCCGGGGAACGCCGAGGAACTCCAGCGCCCGATTGGCCAGCACCTCGTTCACGTTCATATTGGTGCTGGTGCCGGCGCCACCTTGAAGCGCGTCGACGACGATGGCGGGAGCCAGCGCGCCGTCGTGCAGCTCCCGGCAGGCGCGTTCGAGCGCGTCTGCCACTCCCGCGGGCAGGTACCCCTGCGCCCTGTTCGTGCGCACGGCGGCAAGCTTGACGGCGCCGAACGCGCGGGCAAGGTTCGGGTGGGCCGCGCGGCCGAGCAGCGGGAAATTCTCCAGTGCCCGAAGCGTGTGGATGCCGTGAAGGGAATCGGCGGGCAGCTCGCGCCAGCCGAGGGCGTCGTGTTCGCGCCTGACGTTCACATCCCCATTGTATCCCGGACGGTCCGTTCACTACTGCGAGACCGGCCAATATCAGACGTTTGTTCGGTTGACAATGATGTTTTCCGAATATATTATTGTTTCGTGACGAAGCAAGCAAACGTTACGACTGCGGTCGATGGACGGGATCGCCAGATTCTTCGCCTCGTTCAGCGGGACGCCTCGCTGGCACAGGCGGAAATCGCCCGACAGGTTGGCCTTTCAACGGCCGCCGTGCACGAGCGGTTGAAGAAGCTCGAAGCGTCGGGTGTCATTCGGCGCTGGACCGCCATCGTCGACGGCCCCGCGGTGGGCGCCGGCATCACGGCCTTCGTCGAAGTGTTCCTGGATCATCCCCGCCATGAACCGGCGCTGCTCGAGCGCGTCATCGGTCTGGATGAAGTACTCGAGTGCCATCACGTGACGGGCGAGTTCTCGCTGCTGCTGAAAGTGCGCGTCCACGACATGGAAGCCCTCAGGCAGCTCCTCCTCCATCAGCTCGGCGCCCTCGACGGCGTGAGCCGGACGCGGACCGTGATGGTGCTGTCGACCGTGAAAGAAGAAACCTACGTGGCCCCTGTCGTCGAAGGAGCAGACCGATGATCACCACCGACACCGTCACCCCGACCCTGACCGCCGATCGCGTCCACGAGACGCTTGGACGGCACATTCTCGCCGATGGCTACGACATGGTGCTCGACATCAATCGCAGTCACGGCCGGCGTCTCTGGGACGCGCACCGCGGGCGCAGCGTGCTCGACATGTTCTCGTTCTTCGCCACCGCGCCGGTCGGCCTGAATCACCCGAAGATGGCGGATCCGGCCTTCCGCGAAAAGCTGCTCCGCGCCGCCCTGGCGAACCCGACGAACTCCGACATCTACACGCCGGAGTTCGCGGAGTTCGTGGACACGTTTGGCCGGGTCGGCATCCCGTCGTACCTGCCGCACGCGTTCTTCGTCGCGGGCGGGGCACTGGGCGTGGAGAATGCGCTGAAGGCGGCGATGGACTGGAAGGTGCGCCGGAACTTCCGAAAGGGCCTGACCGTCGAGAAGGGCCACCAGATCGTCCACTTCCGCGACGCGTTCCACGGGCGGAGCGGCTATACGCTATCGCTCACGAACACGGCAGACCCGCGGAAGTACCAGTATTTCGCGAAGTTCGACTGGCCGCGGATCACCAACCCGGCGCTTCGCTTTCCGGTCGACGCGCCCGAACTCGAGCGCGTCGAGGCGCTGGAGCGCACGGCCGTGGAGGAGATCGAGCGCGCCTTCCTCGAGCGGAAGGACGACATCGCCGCGATCATCATCGAGCCGATCCAGGCGGAAGGCGGCGACAACCACTATCGCCCCGAGTTCATGAGGGCGTTGCGGCGGCTCGCCGACGAGAACGAGGCACTGCTGATCTTCGACGAGGTCCAGTCGGGTGTCGGCCTGACGGGCCGGTTCTGGGCGCATCAGCACGCTGGCGTGCGGCCTGACCTGATGGCGTTCGGCAAGAAGATGCAGGTGTGCGGCATGCTCGCCGGGCCGAAGATCGACGAAGAACCGGAGAACGTGTTCAAGGTGTCCAGCCGCCTGAACTCCACGTGGGGCGGCAATCTGGTGGACATGGTCCGCTCGCAGCGCTATCTCGAGATCGTCGAGCAGGACGGCCTGGTGGCTCAGGCGGCGACGGTCGGCGCGCACCTGGTCGCCGGCCTCGAGGCGCTGCAGGCAGAGCGGCCCGATGTGTTCTCGAACGCGCGCGGCCGCGGCTTGATGTGCGCCATCGACCTCCGCGACGCCGCCACACGCGACAAGGTGGCGGACGAGGCCTACGAGATGGGCATGATGATCCTGGGCTGCGGCCGGTCCAGCCTGCGGTTCCGTCCACCGCTGGATGTCACGGCCGCCGACATCGACGAGGCGCTCGTCATCCTCGGCGCGGCCGCCTCGAAGGTCGTGGCTGGGTAAAGATTCTGCGACGGAGAACGTCGAACGGAGAACGTAGAATTCGCGCGCGTTCTACATTTTCCGTTCGACGTCTCCCGTTGAATCTCGGAGCCCGGGCGCTATCCCAGCACTCCCACTGCCTTCTCGACCTCTTCCAGGATCTCGCCGGACTTCACCAGCGCCTTCATCGCGTTGTGGTCGTCGAACAGCGGACGGTCCACCCCGAGGTGGGCGACGTGTCGGCGGATCACCTCGCGCGCCTTCAGCGTGCCGTGGCCGGGTGTGAACGTGCGGAAGTCGAGGGCCTGGGCGGCCGCCATGAACTCGATGCCGAGCACGCCGCACGCGTTGTCCAGGATCTGCCCGTTCTTGATGGCGGTGTTCATCCCCATCGAGACGAAGTCTTCCTGGTCGGCCGCGGCGGGAATCGACTGGATCGACGCGGGCGCGCACAGGATTCGCTGTTCGACGATGAGGGAGTCGGCGGTGTACTGGCTGAGCATGAGCCCCGAGTAGAAGCCCGGCTCGTGCGCGAGGAAGTCGGGCAGCCCCTGCGACAACGCCGGATTCGTCAGGCGGTTCAACCGCCGCTCTGACATCACCGAAACCATCGTGATCGCGACTCCGGCCATGTCCATCGGCAGGCACACGGGCGAGCCCTGGAAGTTCGCGCCGGTCAACGTCAGCTTGAGCTCGGGCACGAAGATCGGGTTGTCGCCAACGCCGTTCAACTCGATCTCCACCTGCGAGCGCGCGTAGGCCAGCGCGTCGCGCGCCGCGCCGATCACCTGCGGCGTCGAGCGCATCGAGTAGGCGTCCTGCACCTTCGTCTTCATCTTGCCGGTCGTCAGGTCCGAGCCGACGATCACCTTCATGATGTTCTTCGCCGAGGTGATCGCGCCGGTGAACCCGCGCAGTTCGTGGAGCTTGGTGCTGTACGGCTTGAGGTTGCCGAGGAGCGCCTCAATCGACATCGCCGCCGCAATTTCGGCCTGCTTCAGCCACCGGTTCATGTCGTAGAGATGTAACGCGGAGATCGCGGTCAGCACGTTGGACCCGTTGATCGCCGCCAGCCCGTCGCGCGCCTGCAGGCCTGGAACCGCGATGTCGGCCCTCTCCATCGCCACGCGCCCTGGCAGCCGTTCGCCCTGATAGAACGCCTCGCCCTCCCCCATCAGCAGCAGCGCCGCCTGGGCCATCGGCGCGAGATCCCCGCACGCGCCGACCGACCCCTTCTCGCACACCACCGGCGTGACGCCCTTGTTCAGCATCTCCACCATGGTCAGGGTGATTTCGGGGCGGCAGGCGGAGTTGCCGTGCGCGTGAACGTTGATCCGGCCTGTCAGCGCTGCGCGGACCGATTCGATTGGCAGCGGGTCGCCGATCCCGGCAGCATGGTTGTAGACCAGGTATCGCTGGTATTCCTTGACCTGTTCGTTGTTGAGGATCTTCTCCGAGAACTCGCCGATCCCGGTGTTGGTGCCATACATGATCTCGCCGGCGGCCAGCTTGTCCTCGAGCATCGCGCGGCACACCGTGATCCGGTCGAGGGCCGCCGGGGCGAGTTCCACCTTCGCGCCGAAGCGCGCGATCTGCACCACTTTCTCGATTGTGAGGTTCGAACCGTCGAGCACGATAGTCATGATGAGTCCTTGGGAAAGAAGCCGTGTTGGGCTTTCGGCTCGGACCGTGGGCCATCGGCCATCGGCCGATCCGGGAGGCAGGCCATCATACGTCGCCGCGCAGCGGCCCGTAAAGAGGGTGCCAGCATGAATCCGATCGGATTGGCAGGGTGCAATTTCGCGGAGGGAGAACCTGGCACGTGCGGCGGCATGCAAAGACACGAAAGGCCCGTCGAGGGGTATTACGAAGAACTTCCCTCGACGGGCCTAATAAACACCCGGCGGTTGGTTGTCAGTTTGCACTGCCTCCTCCTCTGAAAGCTGGACGTCGTCTGGCGAGCCACCCGACTCGCCGGTCTCTCGTGTCCCTCCTTTCAGCCGAGTTGCCGTGAAAGATCACTTGCCACTCGAACCCGTCACCGACGCGACCGGCGCGCGTGCCGCAGCCGCTGCGCCCGGTGGTTTGCGGGGACGGAATCCGGAGGATCCGGCCCCAGCGCGCTTTCGGCTCTCCGGCCTCGAGTACGCTCAACTTACGCCTGCGCGTCTCTCGCGTCAAGCTCAGCACTGCCCGCCGTGCTCCTACCCGATGAACTTGCCGCGTGCCGTGTAGTGCGTGTGCAGCAACTGGTGCGACAGGTGGCCGCACGGGCCGTCGGTCAGGAACTCCTTGTAGAGTCTGAGCACTGCCGGGTTCTCGTGGGACTTGCGGACCACGGACGCGGTGTCCTCGTCGTAGATCGCCCGCGCGCGCGCCTTCCGGATTTCCGGTGACGTCGGAATCGGCTGGCCGCCGCCGCCGATGCAGCCGCCCGGGCACCCCATGAACTCGATGAAGTGGCACTGCGCGAACTCGCCGCCGGCCTTGATGTTCTCCATCACCTTCCTGGCGTTCGCCGTCCCGTGGGCCACCGCCACCTTCAGCGTGGCTCCCTTCAGGAAGTCCCAGCTCGGAATGAGGTGCGCAAGGATCGGCGCGACTTCCGGCGCCACCGCCGTCACGGGCAGTTCAAGGTAGCGCACGCCGTCGAAGCCGCGCACCGGCACGATGTTCGCGTTCTCGAAGAGACTCTCGACCTTCGCGCCGGTCACCAGCTCGATGACCGTCCGCAGCGCCGCCTCCATGACGCCGCCCGTGGCGCCGAAGATCACGCCCGACCCGGTCGCATCGCCGAACGGGTCGTCGAAGGCGCCCTTCGGCATGTCGGGCAGGTTGATCCCGGCTTCCTTGATCATCTGCGCCAACTCGCGCGTCGTGAGCCCGTAATCGACATCCTTGAAGCCGCTCGAGTCCATCTCCGGCCGATTGCACTCGAACTTCTTCGCCGAGCACGGCATCAGCGCGACCGTGACGATGTCCTTGGGGTCGATGTTGTGCACCTTGGCGTAGTAGGTCTTGATGACCGCACCGAACATCTGCTGCGGGCTCTTGGCCGACGAGAGGTTGGGGATGTACTCGGGATAGAAGTGCTCCAGGTACTTGACCCACCCCGGCGAGCAGCTCGTGAACTGCGGCAAGGCCACCGGCTCCTTCTCCACCAGCGCCTTGTGGAGGCGCAGCAGCAGCTCGGTCCCCTCCTCGATGATCGTGAGGTCGGCGGTGAAGTTCGTGTCGAACACCTTGTCGAAGCCGCACAGCTTCAGCGCGGTGTTCAGCTGGTACGTCATCGGGGTGCCCGGCTCGAGGCCGAAGCACTCGCCGATGCCGGCCCGCGGGCTCGGCGCCGTCTGAATGACCACGTGCTTCTTCGGGTTGTCGATCGCGCGCCACACTTCGTCCGACGTGTCGTTGGCGTGCAGCGCCCCTGTCGGGCACCGGTTGATGCACTGGCCGCAGTTGATGCAGACCACGTCGCCCAACGGCTTGTCGAGGTACGTCGAAATCCGCGTCCGGTCGCTGCGGCCGACCGCCTCCAGCACACCCACTTCCTGCATGTCGATGCACGTGCGCACACAGCGCCGGCACAGCACGCACTTGTCCATGTCGCGGATGACCGAGTAGCTCGACTGGTCGATCGGATAGTGGGACTCGGTCACGTGGCCGAAGCGATAGAAGTCGACGCCGTGTTCCTGGGCCAGCGTCTGCAGCTCGCAGTTGTTGTTGCGCTTGCAGCTGTAGCACTCGCCGTAGTGGGTCGACAGCAGCAGGTCGATCACGTGGCGGCGGGCCTGGCGGACCTTCGCCGTGTGCGTGTGGACCTTGATCGGCGCCGTCACCGGGAACGCGCACGCCGCCTGCAGCGTCCGCTGGTTCTCGACCTCGACCACGCACACCCGGCACACACCCGCAACACAGAGGTCCGGGTGGTGGCAGAGGGTCGGGATCCGGATGCCGAGCTGCTTCGCGGCGTCGAGGAGCGTCGTCCCGAGCGGCACCTTGTGGGCCTTGCCGTCGATGTTGACAGAGACGAGTCCACCGATGTAGCCAACCGCGTCGCTGCCGCTGGGCGTCCGTTTCTCCGGCTTCTGGCTCACGGGCGCACGCGATGTAGTGAAATCCTGTCTGGTATCAGCGCTCATCGTTCGTTCTCCGCCTCAGTACTTCGGCTCGCCATTTCGGCCACGACTGGCTTCGAGAGCCCGTGGCCGGTCGTGCTCGCTCAGCACTGAGTCCTGAGGGCACAAATGGGTCGCGCGGTTGTGCATCGAAGGACTCAGTGGACCAGCGTGCGGCCCATGATCTCGTCCTGGAAGTGCTTCACGATCGAGACGAACGCGTTCGGGCTCGACTGCCCGAGCCCGCACTTGGAGGCGAGCTGCATCGTCTCGCACAGCGCGAGGAGCTCCTGCACATAGCTCATCGAGCACTCGCCGCGCTGCAGCATCTCGATGCCCTCGAGCAGCTTCGCGTTGCCGGCCCGGCACGGGGTGCACTGACCGCACGACTCTTCGACGAAGAACTCCATGAAGTTCCGCGCGATGGCCAGCATGTCGCGATCGGGCCCGAAGACGATGATCGAGCCGCCCGTGGAGATGTCCTCGAACGCGATGCGGCGGCCGAACTCCGAGGCGGGCAGGCAGTGGCCCGACGCGCCGCCAACCTGCACGGCCTTGGCGCCCTCGCCGCCGACCTTCTCGAGCAGTTCCGCGACCGTGATGCCGAGCGGGAACTCGTAGACGCCCGGCTCGCGGCAGTCGCCCGACACGCTGAACAGCTTGTAGCCGGTGGACTTCGGGGTGCCGATCGACTTGAACCAGCTCGCGCTGCGGCTCAGGATGCACACGACCCAGGCGAAGGTCTCGACGTTGTTGACGACGGTCGGCTGGCCGTCGAAGCCGGTATCGACGGGGAACGGCGGACGGTTGCGCGGCTCGCCGCGGTGACCTTCGAGCGATTCGATGAGTGCAGTCTCTTCGCCGCAGACGTAGGCGCCGGCGCCCATGCGGATATGAATGTCGAACGTGAAGCCGGCGATCCCCCCGATGTCCGCGCCGAGGAGATTGTCGTGGCGGCGCCGCTCGAGCACCTGTTCGAGGTGGGGCCGCAGGTACACGTATTCGCTGCGCAGGTAGAGGATCCCGACGGTCGCGCCGATGGCGCGCCCCCCGATCGTCATGCCCTCGAAGACCATGTCGGCGAATTCGGATAGAATCACCCGGTCCTTGAAGGTCCCAGGCTCGCCTTCGTCGGCGTTGCACACGACGTACTTCGTGCCGCCGCCCTTGACGCTGGCGGCCGCCGCGAGGTTCCATTTGGTGCCGGTCGGGAAGCCCGCGCCGCCGCGGCCGCGGAGGTTGCAGGCGCTCACTTCTCCGATGATGTCGGCGCGGCTCATCGCGAGCGCCGCGCGGAGACCCGACTCCGGCTCCACGCTCTCGAACGTGAACGGCGTCTTCTTGCTGTTGACCCTAATCATCGCATCCTGCCCTTCGTCTAGGAGTGCACGGCCTCGCGCGCGTGCGCGCCGAAGGTGCTCTTGCACTCGTCGATGATCGCGTGCACCTGCTCGGGCGTTACCCGCGTGTAGACACTGTCGTTCACGAGCAGCGCCGGCCCCTGGTCGCACATGCCCAGGCAGCTCGCCCACTCGAGGCCAAAGCGCCCGTCGGCGGAGGTCTCACCGAAGCGGATCCCGAGGTCGTTCTCGAGCTGGCGCGCCACGCGCGACTTGCCGGCCAGATCACACGAAATCGTCCCGCACAGGCGGAAGACGAAGCGGCCGTGCGAATCCTGCCGCAGGAAGGCGTAGAAGGATCTCACGCCGTAGACCTCGGCCGGGTGGATACCCAGCTCGTCGGCCACCACCTGCATCGCGAAGTCCGATATCGTCGTGTTCGTCTTCTGGAGTTCCTGCAGCACCGGAATCAGCGCGCTGCGGTGGCGCCCGAAGCGCGCGACGAGCCCGCGGATGTCCTCGTACAGTCGTTGCTGCTGCCCTACTAACATCGTCGTCTCCCCTGTCACTTGGCGAGCAACTCGTTGACCTTCTTCACCAGCAAGTCGGGCTGGATCGGCTTCTCGAAGAAGGCGTTCACCGGCACCAGTTCCTGATCTTCGTCGTAGGTGAACCCGGTCACGCGGCCGACGCTCGTCAGCATCAGGATCGGTGTTTCGCATCCCTGCCGGCGCAGTTCCTGCGCCATGGCAATCCCGTCGTCGGCCTGCTCCATCATGACGTCGAGGATGATCAGGTCCGGGTTGCCGTCTTCGATGGCCTTCATGCCGTCGGCACGGTTGGACGCCGTCTGCACCTCGTGATGTGCCTTTTTCAGGAACAACTCCGTCGCAAACGTGATGTCCGGGTCGTCGTCCACGATGAGAATCTTGGCCATGACGTGGTACCTCTCTCGGGTCGAGTTCGGCATGCCGAGGCGCACTCCCCCGGCGCAGGAAGACGTGACCGCAAGCAATCAGCGGGTACGCGGCGCCGACGTGGAGGCGACTGGCGGGCTTGTGAAGTGTGGCACAAGGATCTGTCCCACGGCTCACATGACGTCATTCTATCTGCTCGGGTGCCCCCGGCGCAACCTGGAAGACGCGCGGCGGTTTCGGCGTAGAAACCCGCCGCAGCCGGGTGGGCGCCGCCCTGGAGACGGACGGGGCGACGTGGGTCACGGTGACGCCAACGCCTGCCGCTTTGGGTGCGGCTCGGCGGACGAGTCGGAAGAGAGCGGGAGGGTGACGGTGAACGTGGTGCCGACGCCTTCCCGGCTCTCCACGTCGATGCGCCCGGCATATCGCTCGACCAGGTCCTTCACGATCGTCAGCCCCAGCCCGCTGCCCGCCTCTTCCAGCGCCTTCGCGTTCTTCGCACGGTAGAACTCCTGAAACAGCTTCGGCATGCTCTCGGCCGGGATCCCGATCCCGGTGTCGGCGACGACGAGCTTGGCGCGGTCCGCCTCGCGGGTCAGCGATACGCGCACGCTCCCGGCAGTCGTGTACTTGACGCCGTTGCACACCAGGTTGGTCGCGAGGCGCTCGATGTCGGACGCGTCGGCCGTCACGTCCAGCGGTTCGGCAGGAACGTCGCACACCAGGGTGATGCCTTTCGCCGTGGCCCGTGCCTGCAGCCGCTCGACGGCCTCCGACACGATGCCGTCGATCGACACCCGGTGGGGCTCGGAGTCCTTCACCTCCACCTTGCCGGCCGCGAGGTCGAGCAGGTCGTTGACCAGCGACGACAGCGCATGGACGCGCTTCAGCGCCCGATTGATCACGTCGATATGCTCCGGCGAGAGTTGGCCGACGTAGCCGCCGGCCAGCGCGGTCAGCAGACTCTCCGTCACGCTGATCGGCGTCCTCAACTCGTGCGTGGCGATCCGGACGAACCGCGACTTCTCGCGGTCCATTTCCTCCAGCATCCGGTACGCCTGGGCGTTTTCGATGGCAACCGCCCCATGCGCCGCCACGAGTTCCAGGAACGCGGCATCCTCGTCGCTGAACTTGTGGCCTCCACCGCCATAGGCGCGAAGAACACCCAGCGGGCCGCTCTTCCCGGCAAGCGGCACGGACAGCATCGATTCGATCCCTTCTTCGCGCACGCGGCTCTGACTCCAGATCCGGGGGTCGTCGGCCGCATCGTTCACGAAGAGCGGCTCGCCGGCCAGCGTTGCCTGGTCGAGCCGGGCGCGCCGGAAGTCCTGCGGCACCTTCTCCACGTACTCGTCGCTCAGGCCGTAGGTCGCCGCAAACGCCACTTGCTTGCGCTCGCGATCGAGCAGACGGATGGCCGCGCCCTTGCAGTCGAGAACGCGGGTGGCCGATTCGACCAGCCGGCTCAGCACCGTCTCCAGGTCGAGCGTCGCCGTCGTGTCCCGCACGCTCTCGTAGAGCCCGCCGATTTCCTGCTCACGGCGGCGCAAGCGGACCGAGATGGCGAGGCAGAAGTAGGCGAGCATGTAGCACGCCGCGGTGAAGAAGATCAGCACGCTGGCGATGAACACCGGCTCGTGCTCGCGGGACGGGACGAACAACGCCACGTGCGGGGTCACGTTGAAGTACTCGAGGAGCGCGACCAGCGTGACCAGCCCCGGCGCCAGCGCAACCTGGATGAACACCTTGGTGTGGGGCAGGAGCAGCGCGGCAATCGAAATGTGGAACAGGAAGAAGATGATGACCGGGCTCTCGATCCCGCCCGACAGCGCGGTCAGGAGCGTCATCGCCAGCCAGTCGAGACCAATCTGCACGCGCGCGAAGAGCGCATCGGCGAGGGCCGAATCGGGCACGGTCCGGCCAAGCTGCCCGAGCCACCAGTACAAGCCCGCGTTGTAGGCCAGGATGAACAGGCCGGTGCCGTACAGCGCAGCCTCCGGGACCGGCAGCCTGAACGCCCGCGACGCCACGAACGCGGCGAGGATGACCCCGAGGCCGGCAAACCACCGCATCGTCACCAGCCAGCCGAGGCTGTTGACCAGTTCCTGCTCGGCCAGGGTGCGCCGGCGCCCATCGGCCTCCGCCGCCTTCACCGCCGTGACAACGGGAACAGTGTCGGTCATGTTCGTCCGTAATCTGCTCGCGAGCCGCGGGATCTGTCAAGCCGTTCTCAATGGCTACTTGACTGCGCCCGGCGGCGGATACGCAATCCCGAGTTGCTCGAGATACGTCTTGTACTTCGCCGGGTCATAGTAGAATTTCTTCATCTCCGGCCGAATCTGCTGCATCAGCTTCTCGTTCAGCCACGTCGCCGGCTTGTCCTTCTCGCCGGGGAACGGCTTGTAGGTCGCCTGCTTGTTCTGCACGTTACGGAAGTAGTCCCACGCCTGCTGCACCAGCTCGGGCTTCATCAGGAAGTCGATCGCCGTCGCCGCTTCGACCTTTGCCCCCGTCGTCACGCCCTTGTGCGCGACCGGCGTCGCCTCGGCAATGGCGCTGGACCAGTGGTGACCCGTCATGCCCGGAATGTTCCCTGGATACCGTAGGGTCACTGTCGGCACCGACCACGACACGTCCCCGATATCATCGGAGCCCCCGCCTCGATTGTCCTCGGGAGGCGTCGGTCCCTCCAGCTTGCCGACTGCCGTCTGGAGTCCCTGCTCGCGGACCTTCATGTTCCGCTGCACGAGCTTCGCGAACGCCTGATCCGCCTCGCTCCACTGCGGCATGCCGACCTTCTGGATGTTCGCGTACATCGTCTCGGCCACGGTCTTGTTCATGTGCTGCGGCCAGGCCGACCCGAGCAGGCGCGACGTGACCTTGGTGCCGGTCATCATCGTCGCGCCGTCGGCCATCGTGTTCCCCAGTTCCCACATCTCCTTGATGTGCGGGTAGTCGATCTCGCGGAAGTAGTACCAGACGCTGGCGGCAGGGGGCACCACATTCGGCTGCCCGCCGCCGTCGGTGATGACGTAGTGCGATCGCTGAGAGAGCCGAAGGTGCTCCCGCCGGAAGTTCCAGCCGACGTCCATCAACTCCACGGCATCGAGCGCGCTCCGCCCCTGCCACGGGGCTCCGGCGGCGTGGGCACTCTGCCCGGTAAAGGTGTACTCCACCGACACGGCCCCGGTTCCGCTCGCGTCGCCCCAGCTCACGCCCATCGCCGACGCGATGTGCGAGAACAGGCAGACATCGACATCCTTGAACACGCCGGCCCTTGCGAACTGCGCCTTGCCGCCGAGCAACTCCTCCGCGATCCCCGGCCATACCACGATCGTGCCGGCGATCTTCCCGCGCTCCATCACGTTCTTCAGCGCCAGCGCGGCCGTGATGCTGAGCGGGATGCCCGTGTTGTGCCCCTCGCCGTGGCCCGGCGCGCCTTCGATGAATGGCTCATGGTAGGGCACGCCCGGCTTCTGTGATGTTCCCAGCAGGCTATCCACATCCGAGCCGAGTGCGATGACCGGCTTCCCCGACCCCCACCTCGCCGTCCACCCGGTCGGCATGCCAGCGACGTTCTCCTCGATCTCGAAACCGTTGTTCCTGAGGATCTGCGTGCAGTACTTCTTCGTCTCGAACTCCTGGAACCCGGGCTCCGCGAAGCTGAAGAGCATGTCCACCATCTGCTGCGTGAGGCTTTGCATTCCGTCGATTTCGGCGGCGAGATCTCGCTTGAGCACCTCGAGCCTGGCATCGACCGGAGAAACCAGGGCCGGCTTCTCTCTCTTCCCTGGCGCCTGTTGTCTGGAGGGCGCCTTTACCTGAGGCGTGGCAAAGACACCGACGGTGAGTGCCAGCGTCATCAGGACCGTGAAGGACAGACGATTCGAGCGCATCGCAACTCCTTGCTTGGGGAGGGCGCGAGTAGTCTACCTCACGCCGACATGGATCGGCCGCGGATGAAGAGGAACGCGGGCACAAGTACAGCGTGCAGGGCGGGAGGAATGGACTGGAAGGCGGCCGGGGGCTGGTCGTATCGGCCGCCAAGAACGTGCAGCTACCAGCGCGGCTCGCGGCGACCGGAGCCGTAATCGCCGCCGTCGCCGTAATCCGACCGTCCGGCGCCCGCAAACGAGCGGCCTCCGGCGCCGCCCGGCGTCTTCGGCCGGGCCTCGTTCACGACCAGGGCGCGCCCTTCGAGCGCGTACTGGTTGAACTGTGCAATCGCCTTCTGCGCGTCTTCGTCGGTCACCATCTCGACGAAGCCGAATCCGCGCGCCCGCCCGGTGACGCTGTCACGCATCACCATGACGTTGTCGACGGCGCCGGCCTGGCTGAACAGCGCCCGCAAGTCCTCGTCCGTCGTCTTGTACGGAAGATTGCCGATGTACAGTCTCCGCCCCATGCTTCGACTCACTCCTGCGAATGTTGGCGCGACTACGCTACGAGAGGGCCCGCGCGCTCGGGACACACGCTCGAGAAAGCTCCCTCACTGCCCGACACCGCGACGCGCAGGCATACGAGCGGCTTCCACCATGGACGCGGAAGTATACCAGAAACTCATCTATCCAGACTGGGTAGCCCAACGGCCATTCCGGGCAGCCACGGAGGCGACGAGAACCACAGAAAGGGGCGTGCCACCGTAGCTTCAACCGGCGTCCTGCGTCGTGGTA
>DASVIS010000170.1:0-3779 GCA_036381995.1 Vicinamibacterales bacterium
GAGGCGTGGGCTGTTCATCCTGGCGATTGCGCTCCTCGCGGCGGGCCCGACCGCCGCCCAGACGAGCACCACGAAGAAACCGGCCAGGAAGCCCGCGCCCGCGGCAAGGGCGGCCAGGCCGGCTCCCAGGCCTGCGGCCCCGCAGCGCATGGCGACGCCCGCCAGCGTCACGTGCCCGCATGTGCTCGGCACCGGCGTCGGCAGCAAGCTCGAGTTCTGTGACGTCGTCACCGGGCGCGACCCGGCCGAAGGCGTGCGTATCCACCTCCCGCCGCACAAGGGAGTGCTCACGCTCACGTTCGACCTCCACAATCGGCACACCTACTCCGAAGAGATGGTCAGGGCACGCAAGGCCTACACGAACTACACCGCCACCATCGGCGTGCTGACGATGGACTCGACCCTGCTCACGCGCGGCGTCGTGCGGAGCGAGCTCAGGACCGGCAAGGACCTGCTCGATAGGATTGGAGGCGGCGCCGGGCCGAGGGGCGTCAAAGCCGTCGCCCCGGTCGGCACCGAACGGATCTCCGTCGACGTGCCGGAAGCCGTGAGCGAGGTGAGCCTGCTCGGCGAGAAGCTCACGGTGCTCACGTTGAACGGCACGGAGACGTTCACCGCCGCCGAGCGCCCCATCGCCGTCGTCAGCAATATCCACATCGACTACCAGCCGGCTCAGAAGCCACCGGCCAAGGCCGCCGCGAAGCCACCAGCCAGGAAGAAGAAGTAGGGGCGCCTACCGTGCCAGGTACCACGCGCGGGCGGTGGTGTCGGTGCGGAAGAAGGCCAGGAGCATCGCGGCCAGTTCGTCCTGCAGCGTTCGCGCGTGAGCCGGCCACCCGCTCGTCGGATTTGCATCCGCTTCCTTGATCCACACGACCGACACCTGAGCCGCGGTGACGCCCGCGCTCGTCAGGCGATCGCCGAGCGTCGTCCAGCACGGGCATCCGGCAGACGACCACAACTGCGCCGTCTGCCCGCCTTGCGCCCCATCCACGATCGTCAGGTGAGGGTCGCGCAGGGCGTCCGCGTCGGCCATCGTCTTGAAGACCGAGAACTCCTGTGTCGTATTCGACATCCCAAGCGACGCCAGCACATAGCGGCCGCGCGGGTCCGAACGGCCGTCGCGGTCCATCGGAACGATCGCCCGTGCCCGGGCAAGTCCCTCTGCCTCGTGGGCCCCGGGCCGCACATTGCTGCCGTTCGGGTAGAGTCCGCCGATCTGCCCCTTGTAGGTGCCCGTCCCCAGGTCGGAAAGCGGGGTCAGGCCGACCGATGTGCGTGCGCACCCAACGGCCGAGCTGACCGGCGCCGACGCGCTCGGTGAAGCGGGCGCTGCTGGCCCGGGCGGGCTTCCGCAGGCCGCCGCCAGCGCCGCCGCCACGACAGACGACCACGATCGACGCGCACGCATCATCGCCCATCTTAGACCTCCCGCGCCCGTCCCGGGTTGAGGTATGAGGCAATACTGTTCAACTTCGACTCATCAGGCGTGGCAGATTCATCCACGGCTCAGACGTCGGTCAACACCATCGGACGATGTCGGTCTGTCCGGATCGAAAGGCGACACTCGGGAACCGGCGCCCGATCGTTCAACGGGTGTCATCACATAATGTTCATGGCCGCAACACGTTACAGTCAGTCGGCCGTTGTGTCCGCGTGCGAGGTCACCCTGTCCTTGACGGAAGACCTGGCCGTACCGTTCGCTCGATGCGGAGAGGAATCGGCAGCGTTCGACCATGCCAATTCATGGCGCGATTCTTGAATGTGGGTGAGCCAGGAGAGAGCCGACCATGCTGGACAGGGTCAGCGGACTGAACAATCTGCGGGCCGGGCGCACGATCCAGAGAGTCGTGGTCGTGAATGGCAGCCAGGACATGCTCGGGGTCCTCGAGCCAGTCCTGGACGCCGGCCACTACGACGTGGTGTTCGTCGCCGACACCGAGCACGCCTACTCGCAGATCAAGCAGAATCGGCCGAACCTCGTGATCCTGTGCATCGGCATCGACGACCCGATCAGCTTCCAGGTGCTCTCCATGCTCAAGCTCGACGAGGATACCGAGCACATCCCCGTCCTGACCTACGCCAACGAGTTCGAGCGCGAGGGCACGGACCGCGAACCGGACGACGACGGCCCGGAAGACGAACTGCCGCTGGTCCGCCCGGAACTCCCGATGAACTGAGCCTGCTGGTGGTCGATGCTGACGCCGAGGGGTCGGACCTGTCGCTGGTCAGTCGACTCGATCTCATTCCGACCGATCCCCGTTAGTTCCGACTGGGTGCGTCAGTTCCGACCCGTCATCGTCAGAACCGACCCGTCATCGTCAGAACCGACTGTGCTATAGTTCGCCCCCATGACTGGGGATCGCTCCGCGAACCGCCGCACGCAACGCATCGAGATCCTCGGCGAGCTTCAGGGCGAGGTGATGGCCTTCGAGCCGATGGCCATCACCGAGATCAGCCGCGCCGGGGCGCAAGTCGAGACCGCATTCCCCTTGCAGATCAACTCGCTCCACAATTTCCGCCTGGTGCTTGGCGATCGCTCGATTGTCGTGCAGGGCCGCATCGTGCACGCGCACGTCTGCGACGTCGAGCACGAGGCGACCATCTACCGTGCCGGCATCGAGTTCGTCCAGCCGTCGGAGCGGATCGTCGAGGCGATTGGCGAGTTCATGGACGCGATCGTGTCGGCCAGGGCACGGACGTGATGGCGCAGGGCCCCTACCTTCGTGGCGGGTTGACGTAGGCCGCGACCAGGCTCTCGTTGCCGTCCGGGCCGATCGCAGCGACGCCGAATACGTAGTCGTCGATCGACACGCTCGGCAGCACGAATTCCGTGACGTTCCCGACGTTCAGCTCGTGCTGCCAGTCGGGTGTCCAGGCCTCCCGCCAGAACACCTTGTAACCCACCGCGCCCGCTGACGCCTTCCACTTCAGGTTCGAATCGTAGCCGCTCGGCTGTCGGCCCAGTGTCGGCTGGCCTCGCTCGTTCGTCACCACCGGCGCGGCAGGCGCCAGCGCCAATGACGCCATGGTCGCCGCGTTCAGCCGGACGTTGCGCAGGAAATACGGGATGTTCATCCCCTCGAAGGTGTCAGCCGCCGTGTGCTGCCGCTCGTAGTTCTCCAGCGCCTCGGTGATACGCACCGCGGTGAACCCCTTCTGGTTGAACGCGGTGTGGTCGCCGCCGCGCCCGAAGCGGTCGTGTCGGGCGACGGGCGTCACCTGCTGCGTCGGCACATATTTCGCCGCGGCCCGGACCAGGTAACGGGCGAGCTGACGCGAGGGCGAATCCTCAAGGCCCTCCGAGAAGACACGCACGTGCACCGAGTCCTGGAGGCCGTCGCCTGCCTGGACGTTTCCGACCATGTCGTTGTTGAGGACCGCGTCGATGACCAGCTTGTCCGCCACCGCCTTCTCGGCATGCCGCGTCGCGCCGATCAGGCCCTGCTCTTCTCCTGCGACGGTGATGAACACCAGCGTCGCGTCGAACTCGACGCCGCTCTCCGCGAACACGCGCGCCAGTTCCATCACCAGCGCAGTCCCGGACCCGTCGTCGTTCACGCCCGGAGCGAGATTATCCACCGGCGCTGCCTCGGCGGCTGGCGCGCCCTGGCCGGTGGCCGGTGGCGCCGCGGCGGCTCCCGCCGCTCCCGCGCCTGCGCCTGCGGCCCGCGGCCCGCCCGCGCCCGCCGATCGCACCGCGGCAAACGAATCGTAGTGGCCGCTCACGTAGACTCGGCGCGCGCTCTTGCCGGGAAGCACCGCCATCACGTTGCGCA
>DASVIS010000171.1:0-3047 GCA_036381995.1 Vicinamibacterales bacterium
GATCAACCGGATGCTGGAGGACGTTGGAAGACGGTAGGCTGCGCCGGGTCCTCTGACAGTATGTCCCGCAGCGTCGTCACCAGCCGATCGCTATCGTCGGCCGAGAAGGGCAGGGGCGGTTTGATCTTCAAGACGTTGTGCAGCGGGCCATCGGTGCTGACCAGCACACCCCGGTCGCGCAGTCGATTGATGATGTAGTCGGCCTGCGAGCCCGCCGGCTCGAGCGACTCGCGGTCTGTGACCAGTTCCACCCCGAGGAACAGCCCCAGGCCCCGCACGTCGCCGACGAGGGAGAAGTCGGCCATGAGCGACGACAGGCCGCGCTTCAGCCGGGCGCCGATCTCGAGTGCGTGGGCCTGCAGTTGCTCGTCGCGCATCACGTCGAGCACGGCCAGACCCGCCGCGCACGCCGCTTGCGTTCCACCGAACGTGTTGAAGTACTCCATCCCGTTGTCGAAGGCGTCGGCGATCTCGGGCCGTGTGATCACCGCACCCAGCGGGAATCCGTTGCCGATCGGCTTCCCGAGCGTGACGATGTCCGGCGTCACGCCCTGCGTCTCGAACCCCCAGACGTGCGTGCCGACCCGGCCAAACCCTACTTGCACTTCGTCGGCAATGGCGACGCCGCCGGCCGCGCGAACGGCCGCATACGCGCTCTCGAGATACCCGTCGGGCAGGACGATCTGGCCGCCGCAGCTGAGCAGCGACTCGCAGATGAAGGCCGCCACGCTCCGACCGGCGGCCTCGGCGCGCTCGATCGCCCGGGCCACCTCCCGGCCGTACCGGGCGCCGGCCGACCGGTCGCCTGCGCGATACGGGCCGCGGTACAGATCGGGCATGACAACCGGGTGAACATAGGGCGCCGGCCCGGCGCCGCCGGATCCTGCAAACTTGTACGGACTGATCTCGACGAGTGTTGTCGTGTTGCCGTGATACGCGCCGTCCAGGACGACGATGTCACGATGGCCGGTGTAGGTACGCGCCAGGCGCAGCGCGAGTTCGTTGGCCTCGCTCCCGCTGCACACGAAGTAGCAGACGCTGAGCGGCGCGGGCATCAGCGCGCGCAGGCGGTCGGCGTACCTGACGATCCCCTCGTGCAGGTACCGCGTGTTGGTGTTCAGGACCGTCAGTTGCCGTGCTGCGGCTTCCACCACGCGCGGATGGCAGTGCCCGACGTGCGGGACGTTGTTGACGCCGTCCAGGTAGCGGCGGCCATCCACGTCGTAGAGATACTGGCGATACCCGCGAGCCATCGCGATCGGGCGCCGGTACGAGACGCTCAGGTTGCGGCCCAGGAGCTGGCGTCTCGCGGCGAGAATCGTTGCCGGATCGATTGGGCGCGGCGGCAACTTGTCGGCGGGCACACCGACGATCAGGTTGGCGTCGGGACAGAGGCTGAGCCAGATCCCGCGTTCGCTCGGCGACGCCACGCCGGGGAATTCGCCGGCGCGGCCCAGCATGTCGGCCACGATCTGAAAGTGGAGGTGCGGCGGCCAGCCGCCGTTCACCGACGGATCGCCGAGCCGGGCGATCCGTTCGCCACGCGCGATGAGCCGGCCCGGCGCCATCCCGTCGAGCGACGAGGCGCTCAGGTGCCCGTAGAGCGTGAAGAACCGGACGGCCCCGTAGTCCACGAGATGTTCGAGGATGATCGTCGGGCCGTAATCGCCGGCCGCCGCATTGTTGGCGCAACTGTGCACCGTCCCGTCGAGAGGCGCGTACACCGGCGCACCCGCCGCGCAGAACAGATCGATGCCCAGGTGCACGGTTCGATTCTCGTCGCACCAGTTGTTCGCGTGGCGGAACAGCTCGGTGACGTAGACGAGCCGCGGCTCGTCGTATCGGCCGATGCCGATCGTGGCGCCGCTGTCGGCCATGATCCGTTCGACGTGAGCGCCGAAGGCCGGAGTCTCCTGCACGATCTCCGGGCGACGAATGTCGAGGCTGCCAACACTCAGATCGAGGACGACGAGCGGGGTATCTCGCAGATCGTGCCCCATGACCGGGGCGACGTCGTCGGAGTGCGCCGACAGCCAGGCGCTAATGCCGGCGGACGAAGCACAGGCAGGCAGGCCGCACGCCTGGCGAAACACGCAACGGGCCCACATCGGATCCACGGCGTCGAGGTGTTCGAGCAGGGACCACGCCTGCTGCTGGCTGATCAGCAGGTAGTCATTTGCTGGCGCGGCCGCGGACTGGCACGCCGCCATCGTGACGCTGATGGCCAGCCGCGCGCGAATCAGATCGAGAAGAACGTCTCGTTCGTCGTCCGCGAGCGGCAGGATCTCGTGGAACCCCCGAACGATCTCGGCGGCGGCTCCGAGCGGGTCGGCCTTGCCGAGCATCGCATACGCGCACGCAACGGCCAGGTCCGCGACAATTGGCCCTCGGACCATGTCGCCGAAGTCGACGACCCCGGTGGCCTCACGGTCGGCGGTTCCTTTGGGTGTGACGAGGACGTTGTAGTCATTCCAGTCGTTGTGGATGACCTGTGCCGGCAGGCTGTGGACGCGAGGGGCAACTTCACTCGCGAAGCGGCCGAGCACGCGCTCGAGCACCGCTCGTCGGCGCGAGTCGACGACTCGACCCAGCTCGGCGGCGATCCAGGGCGTTCGGAGGAGGTCCCATTGCAGCACCCGTCCCATGGCGGGATGCGAGAACCCTGCGAACGCGCGATTGGTCTCACCGACGAGCCTGCCCAGGCTCGCAAGCAGGGCCTGTGTGTGCGGACTGACTTGCGCCAGGACAGTGCCCGGGACCCAGCTGAGCATTCGGACGAAGTGTTCTCGCCCGGCGGCACCGGGCACACGAACCACGGTCTCACCGGAAGTCGATCGGCACACCCGGGGGACCGCAAGCGACGGCTGGCGCTTTGCCAGATGCTCGAGCGCCGCGTTCTGGAACTCGAGGATCTCCAGCCGCTCGGTGGCGTTGGCGATCTTGAGGACGAACCGCCGGTCGTCGGCCGTCGTCAGGCGAAAATTCTGGTCGCGCTCGCTCGGGAGCGGAACGGCCGTGGCGGCCACTCCGAAGTGCCGCCGGGCGAG
>DASVIS010000172.1:0-11873 GCA_036381995.1 Vicinamibacterales bacterium
CTTGCACCCCGGCGACCGACGCGGCGCGGTCGAACGTCCACTCGGCCGCACGTTCCCGAAGACGCCTGGCGCCGTGCGTGTGCGCGTCGAGGAACGCTTGGTCAGCCGTCCCGGTCTCGAACAGGTGGCGATGGAGGGCCAGGGCGACAGCGAGATCGGTACCGGGCTTCACGGGGATGTGGAGATCCGCCTGTCGCGCCAGCGCCGTCACGCGCGGGTCCACGACCACCAGCTTCGCGCCGGCATTGCGAGCGGCCTGGATGAACGGTACGAGGTGAATGCCGCTCACCGACGGATTGGCGCCCCAGACGACGATCAGCTTCGCGTAGGGGTAATCCTCGTAGGTGATCGACGGCATCTGGCCGTAGAGCGCCTGTGCCGCGGCGCCCGTCGGGGCGGCGCAGACCGTCCGCGCCAGGCGTGAGGCGCCGAGTCGCCGGAACAGGCGCGCATCCATGGTGTCCTGGGTCACGAGGCCGTTAGAGCCTCCGTAGGAAAACGGGAGGATCGCTTCACCGCCCCACGTGTCACGCGCCTCCCGGATTCGGCTTGCCGCCAGATCGATCGCTTCCTCCCAGGTGACACGCGCGAACGCGGAGTTACCCTTCGGTCCGACGCGGATCGTCGGGTGAAGAAGCCTCAGCGGGCCGTTCACGCGGTCGCCGAACCGCCGCACCTTCGCGCAAATGTAGCCGTCGGTGACCGGGTTTCGCCGGGATCCGTCCAGATTCACCACCCGACCTTCGTTGACCGTGACGGCCAGACTGCACGAGTCGGGACAGTCGAGCGGACAGGCCGTCTCCACGATACGGTCGTGCTTCGCGTGCGGTGTGGCCATCCCCACAGTTTACGACAGCTTTCGCCGTGCTTGCCCCAAACCTCTGCTGAGATTACGATGTCAAGTTCGTGTGCAGTGAGGCGACCGATCGCCAGGAGGTCTCTTGAGATGCGACCGACACTGAGGATGCTGAGCGAACCGCTCGTCGAGCAGATTATTGCGGAGGGCATGGCGCTGTTGCGGAAGCCAGGCGTGCGCGTGCACAACGAGGAGGCCCGGCGGCTGCTGGCCGACGCGGGTGCGGAGGTGGACCAGGCCCGTCTCGTCGCGCGGATTCCCGAACGGATCGTGCTCCAGGCGCTCGAGACGACCGCGCGCGAGTTCGACCTTTTCACCCTCGACGGCTGCCCGGCCGTGCACTACGGGGGCGATCAGGTGCACTTCGACCCCGGTTCCGCCGCGCTGGCCATCCTCGATCCCGAAACGAACCGGCAGCGTGTGCCCGTGACGGCGGATTTCGTGCGTTTGGTGAAGCTGGTGGAGCAGTTGCCCCAGATCGACGCGCAGAGCACGGCGATGGTCTGCGGCGACGTCGTGCCGGAAATCGGAGACCTCTACCGGCTCTACATTGCGCTGAACTACATTCGCAAGCCGATCGTCACGGGCGCCTTCCGCAAGGACACGTGGTGGATCATGAAGGAGATGCTGACTGCGGTGGCAGGAGGCGAGGCCGCGCTGGCCGCCAAGCCCATTGCCGTGTTCGACGTCTGCCCGTCGCCGCCGCTGCTGTGGAGCGATCTGACCTGCCAGAACCTGATTGACTGCGCGCGTGCGGGCATCCCGGCCGAACTGGTGTCGATGCCCCTCGCCGGTGCGACCGCGCCGGTGACGCTCGCCGCGGCCGTCGTGCAGCACACGGCCGAGTGCCTCAGCGGCATCGTCATCGGACAGTTGGTGCGGCTGGGCGCGAAGGTGGTGTGGGGCGGGTCGCCTGCCGCCTTCGACATGCGCGAAGGGACCACGCCGATGGGCGACGTCGTCACGTGGATGATCGACTGTGCGTACGCCCAGGTGGGAAAGCGGCTCGGTCTTCCGACGCACGCGTATCTCGGTATGAGCGACGCGAAGGTCATCGACGCGCAGTGCGGGATGGAGTCGGCCGGGGGCACGCTCCTCGGCGCGCTCGCCGGCATCAACATGATTTCCGGCGCCGGCATGATGGACTTCGAGAGCTGTCAGAGCCTCGAGAAGCTCGTCATCGACGCCGAGTTGATTGGGATGGCCAAGCGCCTGGTGCGGGGCATCGAGCCGCGCGACGAACCGATCGCGCTCTCGCTCTTCGAGAAGATGGGCCACCGCGCCGACTACCTGGCCGAGCCCCACACGTTGAAGTGGTTCGCCAAGGAGTTGTACCTCCCCTCGCCGGTCATCGACCGCGCGACCACCGATGGGTGGCTCCGCAAGGGTGCGACGACGGCGGCGGAGCGGGCGGCCGATCGCGTGCGCACGCTGGTCGCCTCGTACCAGCCGAGCCCGGTGTCGCAGAAGCTTCGCGACGAATTGCGAGCGATCACGACCACCGCGGCGAAGAAGTTCGGGATGCCGGCGCTGCCGCCGCTGCCCGACTTTGGGCTGGTGTAGCGCGGGTCCTCGGACCCGCGATTCAATCTCGGAAGCGTGGAGCGAACATGTCGACAGAACTTCTCGCGAAAATCACGGCGAGCCTCGTGGACGGCGACCCCGATGCGACGCTCGACGGCACCCGGAAGGCGCTGGCCGCGGGCATCGAGCCGCTGGCCATCATCGAAGGCGGTCTCGTGCCAGGCATGCGGATCGTTGGCGACAAGTACGCCAGCGGTGAGTACTTCCTCCCGAACCTCATCGTGTCGGCCAGCGGCATGAAGCAGGCGATGGCTGTGCTCGCGCCGGAACTCAAGGCGCGCCGCCAGGAGCTGAAATCCGCCGGCACGGTCGTCATCGGCACGGTGCGGGGCGACATCCACGAGATCGGCAAGTCGCTGGTGGCGACGATGCTGTCCGCCAACGGCTTCGAGGTGCACGACCTCGGCGTGGACGTCCCGATCGACGCGTTCGTCGCGCGGGTCAAGGACACCGGGGCTAACCTCGTGGGCCTGTCCGCGCTGCTGACGACGACGATGCACGGGCAGAAGGATGTGATCGAGGCGCTGTCGAAGGCCGGCCTGCGCGATCGGGTGAAGGTGATGGTGGGCGGCGCTCCGGTCAACAAGAAGTGGGCGGACGATATCGGCGCGGATGGATGGGCGCAGGACGCGGTCGCCGCGGTGGATCTCGCGACGCGGCTCGTCGCGCACTGAGAGTCCGGCCGCGCCCGATCAGCCGGAGAAGTGGGGCCAGCCGATCCCTACGTATGGCGCCTTCCGTCTTGCGTGCTGTGGCCTCGCCGCGCCAGTAGTAGTCCCACGCCGACCAGCGCCAGGAACTGGCCCACCAGGCTCACGTAGAACGTCAGCGGGCTTGGTGTGCCGGCCGGCGGAATGAAGAGCAGCACAATTGAGATGGAAGTCGAGGCGAGCCCGGTGAGGGCGACGAGCCAGATTCGGCCCCGCGTGTCGGCCTGCCGGTCCAGCCGCAGGAGCGCCACGAACAAATACAAATAGGGCACGAAGTACGTGAGGATCGTCAGGTTCACCAGGACGTCGTAGCCCTCCTGGATCGTGGTCTGTGTCGTCCCCACCTGGAGGAAGAGGCTGACCAGCAGGATGCCGGACGCGATGGCGGCCTGCACGATCAGCGAGATGTGCGGCGTGCGGTAGCGCGGATGGAGGCGGGCGAAGAACGCCGGCAGGGATCCGTGCGTGGCCGCCGCAAACGGGATCCGCGCCGCGGCCGCCACCCACGAATTCGTTTGTGCGATTGCGCCGAGGGCGAGCAGGCCGGCCGTCAGGGCGCCGAGGCCGCCGAGACCGATGCGCACGGCCACCAGGTCGATCGCTTCCGCGATCCCGCTCCGTTCCGCCAGCGCGTCCCCAGGGATCGCGACGAGCACCGACGCCGATCCCGCCACGTAGATCGCCGTGGCCACGAGGCCGCCGAGGACAATCCCCAGCGGGATCGTCCGCGTCGGCCGTTTCACTTCCTCCCCGACCATCGCCGTCACCTCGAAGCCGGAGAATGCGAAGCAGATGGCGGACCAGGCCGCCAGCGTGTCGAGCGCCCGGCCGTTCGGCAGCAGGGCCGCCGGGGCGAATGACGTGGCCGAGCCGAACCGCCAGAACGCGAGGCCGCCGCAGGCAATCAGCACCGCCGCGGGCAGCCACGTGCCGATGCTGCCGATGTTCTGGACCCACTTCGACACCGAGAACCCCACCACGTTCACCGCCGTCGAGAGCCACAGCACGACCAGCACGAACGCCACCGACCACGCGAGATTCTCTTGCGCGGCGGCCGCCGGGCCGACGATGACCGCGAAGGCGTTGGTGGCGGCAAACAAGAGCAGGGAAGGGAAGTAGAAGAGGTTGTTGATCCAGAGGCACCAGCCGCAGATGAAGCCGTGGCGCCGGCCGAACGCGCGCCTCGTCCAGGCGTAGATTCCGCCCTGTTCGGGATAGCGCCGAGCCAGGTGACTCACCGCGAAGGCGAGCGGCAGGAAGAACGCAAGCCACGCCAGCACCCAGAGCACCAGCGAGGGCGCACCCATCCGCGCGCCTCTCGTGATCCAGCGGAGGGCCACGACCGCGACGACATTCATCGCCACGACGTCGCGCAGCCCCAGGACCCTCGGAAGCTCCGCCCGTTCGACTGGCGGCTGACCGTCAGGCTCTAATCTCACGTGGGGCGGCATTATATGTCAGCTGCCCGGCAGTCGCCGGTATTCCGGCGACGCGATGCCGGTTGACAGCCGCACATCTCTCCTCGCGAGCCATCCCACCGCCGTCCGCCGCTGTCGCCGCCCTTGATGCCGGCTCGCCTTCATGGAGGCCGACGTGGACCGGGCTGGCGCGAAGGGCGAATGTGAGGTCCGCCGAACCTGAGCCCGGCGCGACAGACCGGGTCGCGGCGGCCGACTTCGCTCAGCGCGTCGTGAGCCTGTCGAACCACGGCGGTCGACAATCGCTGGTAGAATCTGCGCTGTGTGTCCCGCCGACTCGGCTCAGAATCCCGGACAGGCACCCCGCTCTCCCGACACCATCGATGTCGCCATCGTCGGTGGCGGCGCGGCCGGCCTCGCGGCGGCGATCTTCACCGCCCGCCGTGTGCCTGGCGCGCGCGTTGTGGTGTTCGATGGAGCACGGCGGATCGGCGCCAAGATCCTGATCAGCGGCGGCGGGCGGTGCAACGTCACGAACCGCGTCGTGCGCGCCAGCGACTACTGGGGCGGTGACCGGCGGTTCATCGACAGCGTGCTGCGCACGTGTCCATCGACGGATACCGTCGCGTTCTTCGAGGAGCTTGGCGTCTGCGTGCACGAGGAAGATGCCGGCAAACTGTTTCCCGATAGCGGCCGATCGCGCACGGTGCTCGACGCCCTCCTCGCCGCCGCGCGGCAGCACGGCATCGAGATTCGACTCGAGCAGCGCGTGGACAGGGTGAGTGCGGGCTCCGGGAGCGTCTTCACCCTGCACCGATCGGGCGCGGCAGAGACCGCGCGCCGTGTCGTGCTGGCGACGGGTGGGCTCTCGTTGCCCAAGAGCGGGAGCGATGGTGGTGGTCTCGCGATCGCGGCGGCGCTGGGGCATCGCATCGTGCCGACGACACCCGCGCTGGCGCCGCTGGTGCTGGACGGCAGGTTCCATCGGGCCCTGAGTGGTGTGTCGCACGACGCCGCGCTATCGATTGCCGCCGAAGGCCTCCGGACGGTGAAGCTCCGGGGTCCACTGCTCTGGACCCACTTTGGCCTCAGCGGGCCGCTCGCCCTCGACGCCTCGCGCCACTGGCTCCGCGCCAACAGCGAGGGCCGCGCCGTGCACGCCGAATTGTCCTTCCTCCCCACCCTCGATTTCTCAGGCGTAGAATGCGCGCTGCTCGACTCGGCCGCCAGCCGGCCCTCGGCCACTCTCCGAGGCACGCTCGCGGAGTGGCTGCCGGGCGCTGTCGTGGGTGGCATCCTCGAGGCAGTCGGCATCGACCCTGGCGTCCGCCTCGCGCATCTTTCCCGCGACGACCGTCGCGCGCTGGCGCACGCGGTCGTGTCGTGGGACTTGCCGATTACGGGCAGCCGGGGCTACAACTACGCGGAAGCGACGGCGGGTGGCGTCGCGCTGGACGAGATCGATCGGGGGACGATGGGTTCGAAGAGGTGTCCGGGCCTGTACCTGGTCGGTGAAATGCTCGATGTCGACGGGCGACTTGGCGGCTTCAATTTCCAGTGGGCGTGGTCGAGCGCCTGGGTGGCGGCGCGAGGCCTCTCGCACTCATTCCACGGAGGACGACGCGATGGCTGAACGAGAGACGATTGGATTCATTGGACTTGGCCTGATGGGGAAACCCATGGCCCTCAACCTGATCAAGGCCGGTTTTCGCCTGGTGGTCCACAGCCGGAGCCGCGGCCCGGTCGAGGCGCTCGCGCAGGCCGGCGCTCGCGTCGCGGGCAGCCCCGCCGAGGTCGCGCGTGAGGCGACGGTCATCATCACGATGGTGCCGGACTCGCCCGACGTGGAACTCGTGCTGGCCGGCCCGAATGGCGTGTTCGAAGGCGTGCGCCCGGGCACGGTGCTGATCGACATGAGCAGCATCTCGCCGGTCGTCACGCGCCGCCTGGCGGCGCAGGCGGCCGCTTACGGCGCGACGCTGCTCGACGCGCCCGTGAGCGGCGGCGACATCGGCGCGATCCAGGGGACGCTTTCGATCATGGTGGGCGGCGACGCGGCGGCGGTCGAACGCGTGCGGCCGATCCTCAATGCGATGGGCAATCCCGAGCGCGTCATTCATATCGGCGACTCCGGCGCGGGGCAGATCTGCAAGGTCTGCAACCAGATGGCGATCGGCGGCGCGCTGGCGGTCGTGAGCGAACTGATGGCGCTCGCGACCAAGGCCGGCGTGGATCCGGCGAAGGTGCGGCAGGCCCTGCTCGGAGGCTTTGCGGCCAGCCGCGTGCTCGAGGTCCACGGCGAGCGGATCCTGAAGAAGAACTACAAGCCGGGCTTCCGCGCGGGCCTCTACAACAAGGACATGGGGATCGCGATGGAGACGGCCCGCTCGAACCAGGTGCCGGTTCCCGTGACCGCGATCGTCGCGCAACTGGTTGGCGCCATGGTGGCGACCGGCCGGGCAGACGACGACTATTCGGGCCTCGCGCAGGTTCTGTTCGAGATGGCAGGGCTGTGACCATGGATCCGGTTCCCGACGCCGCGCCCGCCGAGCGGGAGGTCTACGCCTTCCTGGCCACGCTCGGCATTTCGTTCACGCGGTTCGCGCATCCGCCGGTGTTCACCGTCGAGGAAGCGGAGCGCTACTGGGCGGACATCCCGGCCGCGCACTGCAAGAACCTGTTCCTGCGGAACGCCAAGGGGACGCGGCACTACCTGGTGGTGCTCGGCCACTCCAAGAAGGCCGATCTGAAGGCGCTCTCGGCGCGGCTCGGCGACGACAGGCTCAGTTTCGCGTCTCCCGACCGCCTCATGCGGTTCCTGCACCTGACGCCGGGCGCGGTCTCGCCGTTCGGCCTGATTCACGAGTCGGCGCGCGAGGTGATCGTGGTGCTGGACGCGGACCTGGCGGGCACCGAGCGGATTGGATTCCATCCGAACGTCAATACGGCTACGATTACGCTGCCAACGATGGACTTCCTGAGGTTTCTCGAGGCCCGCGGCAATGTCGTGCGCCGGATGGCGATGGGGGAAAGCAGATTATGACACCTGCTGTTACGCCACAGACCGCCTCGGCGGTCCAGCCGTTTCCGAAGTCGTTCTGGACGGCCAACGTCACCGAGCTGTTCGAGCGCGCCGCCTACTACTCGATGGCGAGCTTCGTTGTCATCTACCTGGGCCAGCTCGGGTTCGGCGACTACTGGCCCAGCTTCCTGAGCAGCAGCGTCCTGTGGTTCCTGGTCTTCTTCCTTCCGATCCTGTCCGGGACGATCGCCGACCAGATCGGCTTCCGGCGATCGCTGCTCATCGCGTTCGTGCTGCTCACCACCGGGTACTTTTTCATGGGCTATCCGGTCTGGCTCGGCGGCAGCGTCCTCGCGGCGACGATCAAGCCGGCGGTCACGGTCGGCAGCCGCGACGCCGCGATGATCGTCGGCGCGATCCTGCTCATCGGGATCGGGGGCTCGATCATCAAGCCATGCATCTCGGGGACGGTGCAGAAGGTGTCGGGCGCGCGGGCCACGCTGGGCTTCGCGATCTTCTACATGGTGATCAACATCGGATCGCTGTTCGGCCGCGGCACGGCGTTCGTCGTGCGCAGCGGGTCGAGCGTCGGGACGATCCTCGCGGTTGTCGCGGTCCTCGCGGTGGCGGCGGCCGGGATCGTGCTGCTGGTTCACCGGACGACGAAGGCGGACCGCAGCCGTTCGGACATCTGGGTGGCGACGGCCGGCTTCACGGCGATCGTCGTCGCGACGGCCGCGATCGTCGCCTGGATCTACGGCGCGCGCGCGGCGGAGCGCGCTGAGACGGGAGCGGCGAGCCTGTCGAACATCTTCGCCGTGGCGGCCCTGGCGTCGGTGGTCGCGTTCTTCGTGGTGTTGTTCACCTACCGCGAGCCGGCGGTGGCCGCGGGCACGCCCGCGAAGCCGAAGAAGTCGGTGGGGAAGATCCTGTTCGACATGGTCTACGTCCTGAAGAGCGGCCGATTCACGCTCTACCTGGTCGTGATGACGGGCTTCTACTTCATCTACAACCAGGTCTACAACGTCCTGCCGCTCTACGTGAAGAAGGTGGTCGAACCCAACCCGGCGATGGATCTGTACACCGCCGCGAATCCGTTCGTCATCGTCTGTTTCCAGCTGATCATCTCGCGGACGTTCGGCAAGCTGCGGCCGATCCGGTCGATGGTGGTTGGCACGATCATCATGGCCCTTGCGATGCTCATCAACATCGCGCCGATCTACCTGGCCGGCGGGCCGCAGGCGATCTTCGCCAACTGGCTGCCGATTGCCTCGGTCTTCATCATCATGACGGTTGCGCTGATCGCGCTCGGCGAGCTGTTCACCTCGCCCCGCATGTACGAATATATCGGCGCCCTCGCTCCGAAGGGGCAGGAAGGGCTGTTCCTCGGCTACGCGAACCTGCCGCTGGCGCTCGGGGCGCTGTTCGGCGGCCCGGTCGGCGCCTACATCTTCAACGAGATCATGGCCAAGGGCGCCACCAGGAAGGCGGACGGCCTGCTGGAACTGGTGCCGGCCCAGAACGCGATGGGGTGGCTGATCCTGATGGGGATCGGATTTGCCTCGGCCGCGTCGCTGTGGCTCTTCAATGTGTGGCTGGAGAAGCAGACGGTCAAGGCGTAGCGAGATCCTCGAGCCAGAGGGCGACTTCGGCGTCGGACGGCATGCGCCAGTCGCCCCGAGGCGAGAGCGCCACCGACCCCACCTTCGGGCCGTCGGGCATGACGGATCGCTTCCACTGATTCCCGAAGAACCGCGTGACGAACAGGCGCAGCCACTTGCGGATGGTGGCTGCGTCGTATCGTCCGGCGAAAGCCTGTTCGGCCAGGCACTGGATCTTGGCCGGGCGGCTCTCCCAGCGGACGAAGTGGTAGAGGAAGAAGTCGTGCAGCTCGTACGGCCCGATGATTTCCTCGGTCTTCTGGAACACCGTGCCCGGCTTGTCGCCGGCCACCAGCTCTGGTGAGATCGGGGTGCTCAGCACGTCGTTCAGGATCTCGCGCGCGCCGGCGAACTGCCGCTGCGACGCGACCCAGCCCACCAGGTATTTCACCAGCGTCTTCGGCACGCCGGCGTTCACGTTGTAGTGCGACATGTGGTCGCCGTTGAATGTGTTCCAGCCGAGCGCGATCTCCGACAGGTCGCCCGTCCCCAGCACCAGCGCCCGCAGCTGGTTCGCCTTGTTCATCAGGATCATCGTCCGGTAGCGCGCCTGGACGTTTTCGAACGTCACGTCCTGTACCGAACGGTCGTGGCCGATGTCGCGAAACTGCTGCAGGCACCCCTCGGTGATGTCGATCGTCTCCAGAGACACGCCGCACGAGTGCGCCAGACGGTCGGCGTTTGCCCGGGTGCGCGAACTCGTCCCGAAGCCCGGCATCGTGTACGCCGAGATCTGCGTGCGCGGCAGGCCGAGGACGTCGAACGCCCGCACGGCGACGAGCAGCGCCAGTGTCGAGTCGAGGCCGCCCGACAGGCCCACGACGAGCCGGTCGATGCCCGCGTGCGAGAGTCGCTTGACAAGCCCGGACGTCTGGATCGAGATGATCTCCTCGGTCCTCCGGTTCCGCTCCGCATCGTCCTCCGGGATGAACGGCGCCGGGTCGATGGCGCGACGAAAGGGCATCCCGGCGTGCGACGGCACATCCACATCCACGATCCGCCAGTCCATGGCAGGGAAGGCGTGCAGCGAATCACCGAAGCTGGTCGTCCGTTCCCGGTCGAGGCGCAGGTGCTCGATATCCACGTCGGCGACGAGCAGGTCGCCCTCCCGCGCGAAACGCCTGGATTCACCGAGAATCGCGCCGTCCTCCGCCACCATCGCGTGCCCGCCGAAGACGACGTCCTGCGTGGACTCGCCGACGCCGCAGGAAGTGTAGACGTACGCGCAGATGCTGCGCGCCGATTGCTGCGCGACGAGCGAGCGTCGGTAGCCGGCCTTGCCGACCAGTTCGTTGGAGGCGGACAGGTTGGCGATGAGGTGGGCGCCGTGCAACACCTGGAACGAGCTGGGCGGAAGCGGTCCCCAGAGGTCCTCGCAGATCTCGACGCCGATGATGAAATCGTCACACCCGCGCGCGCGGAACAGGAGGTCGCTGCCGATCGGCACGCGCCGATCCCCGACCTGGACTTCGGCGGCCACCAGGTCGCGCGACGAGGCGAACCACCGCTCCTCGTAGTACTCCTTGTAGCCGGGGATGTAGGTTTTCGGCACAAGGCCGTGAATGCCGCCGTTGGAGACTACGGCCGCGGTGTTGAACAGGTTGCCTTCGGCGGCCAGCGGGAAGCCGACGAGCAGGAGTGGCCGGATGCTCCTGGAGGCCTCGGCGACCTCGACCAGCGCATCCACGGCCCGGTCCAAGAGCAGGTGCTGGTGGAACAGGTCGCCGGCCGTGTAGCTGGTGAGACTGAGTTCGGGGAAGACGACGACCTGCGCGCCCTGCTCGTCGGCCCGGCGGGCGAAGGCGAGGATCTGCTGCAGGTTGAAGTCGAGGTCGGCGACCTTGAGCGGCGGAACCGCAGCCGCCACCCGCACGAACCCGAAATCCGGCCGAGTGTGTTCAGCGTTCATAGGCACCAGACTGGGATTCGCAGCTACCACAGAACCTCTGCTCACTCGAGTTGACGCACCGGGCGGGGCCTGTCGCCGGGATCCCCCGTTCGTCCTCGCGCGCAAGGCGCTAGTCACTGGAGTCGCGCTGCGGGCGAACGGGGGACCCCCGCCCGGCGCCACCCGCCATTTGGAGCCTCACAATGGGGCGCCCACTCCTTCGTCAACTCCAGTGAGCGTCCCAGGCTCCTCGTCTTCCGTCATCCGTGTGGCGCGGGCCTTCAGGCCCGCGATCCCAGTGCTATGATACGCCAACCATGTCGAGGTCTTCTCCCTCAACCCCTGCGGCGTTGTTCCTGCGTGCCCAGGGGGTCGCCTTCTCCGAACACTCCTATCGGTACGAGGAGCGGGGCGGGACGGCGGTGGCCGCGCGCGAGCTTGGTGTCGCCGAGCACGCGGTCGTCAAGACCCTGGTGATGGAGGACGCTGCGGGCAAGCCGCTGATCGTACTGATGCACGGCGACAGGGAAGTGTCGACCAAGCAGTTGGCCCGTCGGATTGGCGCGCGCGCGGTGACGCCGTGCAAGCCCGAGGTCGCGACGCGGCACACCGGGTACCTGGTTGGCGGGACCTCGCCGTTCGCCACCCGCAAGCCGCTGCCCGTCTACGTGGAGCGGACCATCCTGGACCTGCCGACGATCTACATCAACGGCGGCAGCCGAGGATTCCTGCTC
>DASVIS010000173.1:0-6315 GCA_036381995.1 Vicinamibacterales bacterium
TCAAGAAGGGCGGCGACTTTGCGGCGCTCGCCAAGCAACACTCGCAGGACCCCGGCAGCGCGGCCAACGGAGGCGACCTGGGCTTCGTTCCCAAGGGCCAGACCGTTCCGGCGTTCGAGCAGGCGGCGTTCGCGCTCAAGCCCGGCCAGATCAGCGGCGTGGTGGAATCGCCGTTCGGCTTCCACATCATCAAGTTGATCGCCCACCGCGACGGGCGCGCGGTGCCCCTGCAGGAAGTCAAGGCGCAAATCGAGCAATTCCTCAGGCAGCAGAAGATGCAGGAGAAGACGGCGGCCTACGTCGAGAAGCTCAAGGCGAAGGCCAAGGTCGAGATCCTGATGTAAGGGTGCCTCAGCGCGACAGCAGCGCGTCGAGTTGCTTCGACCACGACGCGAGAGAGGTGTGGATGGCGCGGCCGACGAACGCCTGGCGCACGCGCGCAACCTCGGGGACCTTTCGCTGCGCGATCACGTAGTGGCGGTACCGCAAGTCCGACTCGAGCGTCCGGCTGTCCAGGTAGACCGGCTCCCGTCTGAAATTCAGGGCGACCAGTCCCCGGCTGATCGTGGTGACGGCCGCGTCGACTGACTCGTCGGGCTGCAGTCCAAAGACGTACGTCGCGCGCCCGCGACTGGGCCTGCGCGACCGCAATCTCCGTCTCGACGTCCGGCGCACACTCGTAGCAGAGGCTTCGCGCCTGGTTCCAGCATGCCGCCAGGCATACCCACTTCGTGCACTTCGCGCACTGACGGAAATGCGGCTTGCTCTCCTCGACGCGCTCTCGGAACGCCTTGTCGTGCGCCGGGCCCTAAATGGCACGCTGGATCTCGTAGGTGCCGGCGCTCGCCGATCCGAAGACGCCGCCAAAGACGTCGCCTGCCGCGCGGAGGAAACTGGTGGCGTACCCTGCCGCCGAAGCCTTGAACTCCGACATGAACCCGTTGCCGTAGCGATCGCGGGGCGAAGCCCGCGCTACAGCCGCTCGAAGCGCGCGGTGAAGTGCCGCAGGACCGTCGGTGAGGAGACGATCCGGTAGCCGCGCAGACTGTCTTTCAGCCGCGCCACCTCGATCACGCCTTCGGCGACGTAGTCGATGTGCGACTGGGTGTAGACCCGACGCGGTATGGCCAGCCGTACGAGGTCCATCGGACCTGGCGATTCAGTGCCATCCGGATGCAGGCCGAACATCACCGTACCGATTTCGACTCCCCTGATGCCGGCCTCGATGTACAGCGCATTGGTGAGCGCGATCCCGGGATATTGGAGCGGCGGGATGCGCGGCAGCAGGGCCCGCGCGTCCAGGTAGATGGCGTGGCCGCCCGACGGACGGATCGCCGGCACACCCGCGGCCGCGAGCTTGTCGCCCAGATACTCGGTTGACCGGATGCGGTAGCGGAGATACGGCTCTTCCACGACCTCCTCGAGGCCCCTGGCGATCGCCTCGAGGTCGTAGCCGGCCAGACCGCCGTAGGTCGGAAACCCCTCGGTCAGGATCAGCAGGTTCCGGGCCGTTTCCGCCCACCGGTCGTCGTTCATTGCCAGGAAGCCGCCGATGTTCGCCAGCCCGTCCTTCTTGGCGGACATCGTGCAGCCATCGGCCAGCGAGAACATCTCCTGCGCAATCGCTTTCGGCGGCCGATCCTGCTGGCCCGCTTCCCGCAACTTGATGAAGTAGGCGTTCTCGGCAAACCGGCAGGCGTCCAGGAAGAACGGCTTGCGGTACTTGTTACACAGCGCGCGGACGCCACGGAGGTTCTCGAGCGACACGGGCTGGCCGCCGCCCGAGTTGTTGGTGACCGTCACCATCACGAGCGGCACGCGATCGCCGTCCTCGCTCAGCGTCTTCTCCAGCGCGACCAGGTCGACGTTGCCCTTGAACGGGTGCATGAGCGATGGAACGCGCCCCTCCGCGATCACGAGATCGCGCGCCTCACACCGTTCGACCTCGATGTTGGCACGCGTCGTATCGAAGTGGTTGTTGTTCGGAACGACCTGGCCTGGCTCCAGCACGCTGTGGAAGAGGATCCGCTCGGCGGCCCGCCCCTGGTGGGTCGGAATGATGTGCTTGAAGCCCGTGAGGTCACGGACCACCGACTCGAAACGGTAGAACGATCGGCTCCCGGCGTACGATTCGTCGCCCTGCATCAGGGCGCCCCACTGGGCAGCCGACATCGCACCGGTGCCCGAATCGGTGAGCAGGTCGATCAGGACGTCCTCGGCCCGCAGGCTGAACACGTTGTACCCGGCCTCCCGGAGCGCCGCCTCGCGATCCTCGCGCCGCGTGAACTTGACCGATTCAACCGACTTGATTCGGAACGGTTCGATAATCGTACGAAAGTTCATGGGTGTGCCTACGACTCCCAGGGCAATCCCGACTTGCCGAAGTGGCCGTAATTGGTGGTCGTGCGATAGATCGGCCGCAGCAGGTCCAGCTGCTCGATGATCGCCGCGGGACGGAAATCGATCGCGTCGAGGAACTTGCGGGCCGCGCTCTCGTCACCGGTTCCGTAGGTTTCGACCTTGGTCGACACCGGCTGCGCCTGGCCGATGGCATAGGCCACCTGGATCTCGGCGCGGCGGGCGATGCCGGCCTTCACGATCTGGCGGGCGACGTAACGGCCGAAGTACGCACCGCTGCGATCCACCTTCGAAGGGTCCTTCCCGCTGAACGCGCCGCCTCCATGATGCGCGGCACCGCCGTACGTGTCCACGATGATCTTGCGCCCGGTCACGCCGCAGTCCGCCGATGGGCCGCCAATCGCAAAACAACCGGTCGGGTTGACGAGCACCTGCACCTTCGGGGTGAACCATTCGCCGAGGACGCGCGGCGCCAGGCTGCCGGCCACGTAGTCGTAGATGTCCTTGTGCTTGGTCTCCATCGCGTGCTGCGTGGACACGAGGACGCACGTCACGCCGACAGGCGTGCCGTTCTCGTACTCGACCGAGACCTGGGACTTGGCGTCCGGGCGGAGCCACGGGTACCTGCCGCTGCGGCGATCGTCGGCCAGTCCGCGGGTCAGGCGGTGCGCGAGGAGGATCGGGAGCGGCATCAGCTCGGGTGTCTCCACCGTCGCGTACCCGAACATCATGCCCTGGTCGCCGGCGCCCTGTTCCTTGTCGAGCCCGCGCCCGGCATCGACGCCCTGGGCGATGTTGTCCGACTGCTTCGACACGAAGTTGTGTACCTGGACGTGGTCGGCATGGAACGCCTCGCCGTCGTGGACGTAGCCGATTTCGCGGATCGCCTGCCGTGCGACCGCCTCGTGGTTCACGGTCGCCCTCGACGAGATCTCGCCCGCGATCACGACCTTGTCGTCCTTGCACAGGACCTCACACGCCACGCGGCTGCGCGGGTCGCCGGCCAGGTATGCATCCAGGATCGAATCGGCGATGTAGTCGCAGACCTTGTCAGGATGGCCTTCGGAAACGGACTCGGACGTCAGCGTATGCCTCAAATTCTGCATCGTCGTTCCTCGAAACGTGAAATAACGGCGCCCCGGGCATGGCTCGCGCGGGCGCGCCAGGGTACAGGAAACCAGACACAGAAAACGAGACTCGTATGCCCTTTCGAGATCGCGGTCCGTCTCGCTCGCGCATGGTCCCAGGCACTGCGGGCCTGGCCGGCTGGGCCACCGTGTGCTCCAGAAGCTGGAGCCGGACGACGGTATGGCGTACGGGTCGTCGAGCCGAAACTCTCGCCGTACTCTTCATGCTGGCAGCCCGAGACAAGAGCTGCCCGGCGGCAAAACAAAAGGGCTTCGCAACCGTCGTCGCGAGCCCTGGCCGCGACTTAGATGGTCATTGCGTCGTCTCCAGCCGTGGCTGGTGCGCGGCCCATCAAGTCGAAAAATCGCCGCGACAATAAGTTACTATGCCGCGAGGTCGTTCCAAAGTCAAGCGCGCGGGGCACTCCGCGCGCGGCCACCCTACGTGCCGAGTTTCGCTACGCAGCCCTGCCCTTCCGCCGCTCGTCGATCCGCGCCCATGCGAGCGCGGTGACGAAGATCACGACGATGAGGCCGTAGCCCAGCCATTCGGGAACTTCCCACCCGATGAAGCCGGCCTGGTGCAGGTACTGGAGCAGCAGGCGGACACCCACCCAGGCGATGATGACGAAGGCCCCGTCCACGAGTATCGGATAACGCTCCACAACCGTGAGCAACTGACCAATCACGAGGCGCATCGCGACGATGCCGAGCATGCCGCCGGTGAGAACGACCCACGCCTTCTGCGACATCGCCACCGCCACGACGATCGAATCGACGGCAAAGACAATGTCGGTGAGTTCGATCTTGACGACCGTCGCCCAGAACGGGGACATGCCGAGCCAACGGCGCGCCGGGCGAATCGAGCGCCGGTCCTCCGACTCGGGCTCGCTGAAGAAGTGGCGGAATGGCAGGTACAGGAGGTAGATGGCCCCGGCCAGTTTCACCAGGCCCACGCTCAGCATGTAGAGGCCGAAGAGCAGCGCGGCGGACCTGAAGGCAAATGCCCCGACGATCCCGTAGCGGAGCGCGCTCTTGCGCTGGCGTTTGGGCAGGCCCAGCGCGAGCACCGCGAGCACCATCGCGTTATCGGCGCTCAGCAGCCCCTCGAGGAGCACGAGCATCAGGATGACCAGGAAGTCGTAGCCTTCGATCGTCACCGTCGCCATTCATCGCGGCGTCAGCATGCCGCGAACTCCTATTGTACCCACACCCCCAGACCTTGACACGTCGCATATCAATGTCTATATTCGTTTTGTATTGGGTTGCAGCAGGATCTCATGGGGATTACCCGGGAGTTCCATTTCATCAGCAGCGCCGCGCGCCTGCTCGGCATGCACCCCCAGACGCTCAGGAAGTACGAGCGTCTCGGCTTGGTGCAGCCGACGCGCACGGTGGGCAGCATGCGTGTGTATTCCGGAGAGGAATTGGAGCGCCTGCGGTTGATCAAGCATCTGGTGGAGGAGTTGGGCATCAACCTGGCTGGCGTGCAGCGTCTCCTCTCGGTGGCCGAATCGGTCGAGCGCATGCGGAAGCTGAGCGGAAGCGGCAAGCCCCGAGGTGACGCCCGGCGCCGCCTCAATCGCGAGATCGATCGGCTCTGCAACATCATCGGCCTCAGCCGTGAGGATGACGAAGGCTGACGACATGGAATTCAAGGACTACTATCAGACGCTCGTCCTGGGCAAGACCGCCTCTGGCAAGGAGATCAAGCAGGCCTACCGGAAGCTCGCCCGGAAGTTCCACCCGGACGTCAACCCGGGCGACAAGGCGTCCGAGTCACGATTCAAGGAGATCAACGAGGCCTACGAGGTCCTCGGGGATCCCGAGAAGCGGAAGAAGTACGACGAACTCGGCGCCAACTGGCGACAGTACGAGCAGGCGCAGCAGGCGGGACAGTCGCCGTTCGGCGACGCTCGCTGGGCAACCGGCGGGAGCCAGCCCGGGGGTGGCTTCCACACGATCAACGAAGAACAGCTGCGAGACATGTTCGGGGGCGAGAACCCGTTCTCCGACTTCTTCCAGGCATTCTTCGGCGGCGGCGCCCGCACCGAGGGACGCCGCGGTCGGACCGCCCGCGGCTCGCGCGCCCGTTCGGGACGGGACATCGAAGAGGAGATCGAGCTGTCGCTCGAGGACGCCATGCAGGGCACGATGCGCCGGCTCGCCATCAAGCAGGAAGGACACACGCGCACCGTCGACGTGCGGATTCCGGCCGGGGTCAGTGACGGTTCGCGGGTGCGCGTTCCGGGCGAAGGGGAACACGGAGCGTCAGGCGGCCGGGCCGGCGACCTCTTCCTGCGGGTGCGCCTCAAGGCCGACCCGCGCTTCGAACGGCGGGGACGCGACCTGCACACCCAGGTGAGTATCCCGGTGACCACGGCCGTGCTCGGCGGCGAGGCGGAAGTGCCGACGGTGGGCGAACGTCCGTTGCGTCTCAAGATTCCGCCGACGACACAGAACGGCCAGGTGTTCCGTCTCAAAGGCCACGGGATGCCCGCGGTGGGCAAGCCGGCCGAACGCGGCGACCTTTACGCCGCCGTCACGGTGACGCTCCCGCGTCAGCTCACGCCCGACCAGCGCCGCCACTACGAGGAACTGGCCAAACTCGAGTAGCAGGATTCGATCATGAACTTGAACACGTTGACCGAGAAGGCCCAGGAAGCGCTCGTCGGATCGCAGCAACTGGCGAGCCAGATGAGCCACGCCGAGGTCGATCCGGAGCATCTCCTCGTCGCGCTCGTCGAGCAGCCCGATGGGATCGTTCCGGAGGTTCTTCGGAAGATGAACGTCGACCCGCAGCGTGTGGCGGGCGCCGCGCGCGCGGCGC
>DASVIS010000174.1:0-14789 GCA_036381995.1 Vicinamibacterales bacterium
TCACCGCAGGCCGTCGAGCCTGCCCTTCAGAGCCCAGCCGAGCGCCGAAACCGGCCCGCCACGCCTGGCGGCGCGGCCGGGCATCGCGCCTTCGTACGCATGGACTGCTGCCGCGATCAGCGCAACGTGCTCGGCCTCTTCCGGAACCTTGACGAAGGGCTGGCCGTTGCGGCGTGCGAGCTCCCGATCGAGGAACGTCGTGTCGAAGCGACCCTCGCGAAAATCATCATCGTCGAGCAGCCATCGGAAGAAGGGGATGCTCGTCTTGATGCCACGCACCTCGTACTCGCCGAGGGCACGCGCCATCCGCAAGATGGCCTGACCCCGATCGGGGCCCCAGGCCGAGAGCTTCGCGATCAGCGGATCGTAGAAGATCGGCACATCGAGCCCGGGCGTCGCGCCGCCATCATCGCGCCGGATGCCCGGGCCGCCGGGCACGCGACGCCCGAGCAACCGGCCGGGCGACGGCATGAAGTCGTTGTCCGGATCCTCCGCGTAGATGCGGCACTCGATCGCGTGACCGCGCGGGTGAAGCGTCACGTCCGGGCTGAGCGTGAGGCGTTCACCCCGGGCGATCTTCAGTTGCCAGTGCACCAGGTCCACGCCGGACACCAGCTCGGTGACCGGGTGCTCAACCTGGAGCCGGGTATTCATCTCCAGGAAATAGAACTGGCCTTCGCGGTCCAGGAGGAACTCGATCGTCCCTGCGTTGGTGTAGCCGACGGCGCGGGCCACGGCACACGCGGCCGATGCCAGGGCCTCGCGAATCCCGGCCGTCACCGCGACGGATGGGGACTCTTCCAGAACCTTCTGATGGCGGCGCTGGATCGAGCACTCGCGCTCGACGAACGGCACGACGGTGCCGTAGTGATCGGCCAGCAGCTGAATCTCGATATGCCGCGGGAACTGGAGCTGGCGTTCGAGGTAGATGTGTGGATCGCCAAACGACGAGCCGGCTTCCGAACGGGCGGCGCGAACGGCAGACGCCAGGTCCTCGCGCACCGTGACGAGGCGCATCCCCTTGCCGCCGCCGCCGGCAACAGCCTTGACGAACACGGGGTAGCCAATCTCATCGGCGAGTTTCGCGATTTCGACGTCGCTGACCGAGGGGCCGAGCGACTCGACGGTACCCGGCACGACCGGCACGCCGGCGTCGATCGCCACGCGACGAGCACTGGTCTTGCCGCCCATCCGTTCCATCGCCTCGGGCGGCGGGCCGATGAAAATGAGCCCGGCGTCGATGCAGGCGCGGGCGAAGTCGCCGTTCTCCGCAAGGAATCCGTAGCCAGGATGGACGGCATCGGCGCCCGAGCGGCGGGCCACTCCGATCAGCTTGTCCATTCGCAGGTAACTCTCGGATGGTGCGCTCGGGCCGATGGCATACGCCTCGTCTGCGAAACGGACGTGCAGGCTTGCGCGATCGCAGTCGGAATACACCGCGACCGTGGCGATCCCCATTTCGCGGCATGCGCGAATCACGCGGACCGCGATCTCCCCACGGTTGGCGATGAGTACTTTCATGCGTGTCGGCCCGGCGCTAATCCCCAAGCATTCTAGCACTGACCATGCGGGCCGCCGGCCACGCAGCGCGTCATGGCTGCTTGAGCTGCTTCGCCTGCCGATCGATCGGGTACAGGGTCCGCGGGGCGAACGTGTACGGGATCGTCGAGACGTCTGCCGGGCCGAGGCCGGGCGCGTCCACCACGACCACGGACTTCGCCAGGCCGTCCTCCACGAACCCGCGCCAGAAGTGGACCCGCGACTTCAGCACGATGATGTCCAGCTTCGAGAGGTCGATGCCGAGCGGCTTGAAGAGACCGGGGTCGGTGACCTGGTCGAGGACCGGCGTGAGGATCACGCGGTTGTTGTCACCGAAGGCGACCACGGCCACCGGATCCATGTTCCCGTACTTGCCCAGCCAGTCGAGCGTGCCGTCGATCTTCACCGGCTTGCCCGAGGTCTCTTCAGCCCAGCCACCGACCTCGAGCGACACCTTGTCGCCCGGCTTCTTCGTGCTCAGCGTCTTCAGCGCCCGCTCGTCGGACAGCGTCGTGATGCAGAAGTTGCGCCCGTGCTGCTTGATCAGCTCGGCGAGGATCCAGGTCGAGTTGCCGGTTCGATCGGAATGGTCGGCGACGACCACCGGCACCTTGCCGGCCGCGGCCGCCGCAATCGCCTGGCGCACACCCTCGGAGGTCTTGGGCAGCGTCTTGCCGGCGAATTCCTCGCGCCGCTTCCAGATGAAGTCCGACATGTCGTCGGCGATTCGGTCGGCCAGCTTCTGATCGTTGTTCGTGATGACCATGACCGTCGCGCCGATATCGGGCACGTCGGCATAGGCGAAGCCGTACGCGACCGAGACGTAGGCATCCCGGGTCCGCTCTTCCCAGATCCGCGCCCGCTCCATGATCTCCATCGATGGCGAGGTGCCCGTTCCCTGGTACACGCTCGGCGTCAGGACGCCAGGTTTGCGCGTCGCCATGGTCGGCTTGAACGTGCCCTTGATCGTCCGGAGCATGAGGCGCAGCGCCCGCTCGCCCTGGAGCGCGGCATCGTAGTGCGGGTAGCGCTTGATGATGAGCACGCCGCTGGCCGCGTCGGAAAGTTCGTGGTCTTCGTTCGCGTGGAGGTCGAGCGTGACGAAGATCGGGACGTTCGGGCCGACTACCGCGCGCACCCGCCGCACCAGCTCGGCCTCGGGCTTCGGGACCGCCGTCACAGCCATCGCGCCGTGGAGGGCCAGATAGACGCCGTCGTAGGGCCCCGTCTGTCGGATATCCTCCGCGATGCCGTTCGCGTACTTCTCGAACGCCTCACGCGTGAGCCAACTGCCCGACGATCCGCCCTTCGCTTCGCGCGGGGAGAGGATGCCCACGAGTTCGACCTGGTCGTATTCCTTCGCGGCGTTGACGAAACCGCCGATGTAGCTGCCATCCCGGAGGACGTCGCCCCCCCGCCGCGGCGGTCCGTAGAACTCCCACTCCTTCACGCCCGTCGGATCGGGGCAGAACGTGCACGTCTCGTGGGAGAACGTGGCCACGGCAAGTCGCGTCTTCTTCGCCTGGGCGGCCGGCGCCTGCATGGTGAACAGCACGCCGACGATCGGGACGATGACGGCAGTCAGCGCGGCAATGATTACAACTCGTCTCATGGTGTACTCCCAGTCTCTCCGGACATGACTTCCGGTGCGGCAGGATGAACTCTTCAGTTTCGGGCCCTTCGACTCACTGCGCTCGCTCAGCACCGGAACTCATTTCCAGTGCGACAGAATGAACTCCTCGATTTCCGGTAATCCGCCCTGCATGATCAGGTAGCCGTTGTGCGGCTCGCGGTCGGTGATCTCGTGGGACACGACCGCCCGCATCATCCGCAGCACCTCGTCGTGATCGTCGGTGTGCGCGAGCACCCAGGACAGCTTCATCAGCGCCGTCTCGGGCAGCATGTTGTCCAGCGGCACGATCCCGATCTCGAGCAGGTCGCGGCCCGTGTCGTAGACGTACATCTGTGCGTAGCCCCAGAGCGTCTGCACGGTCATCACGACGTGCACGCCTTTCCGGATGGCCTTCTTCAGCGCCGGGTAGAGGGGCTTGTTCACGTGGCCCAGGCCGGTGCCGGCGATGACGATGCCGCGGTAGCCCTTCTCCACCAGCGCGTCCACCAGGTCCGGCGACATGCCCGGGTAGTAGTAGAGGATCGTCGTCCGGTCGTTGTACACGGCGTCGATCTTGATCTTCCGCGTCCTGTCGCGCTTCCGGTAGTCGTGGTTCAGGTACATGAAGCTGTCGCGGCTGACCGTCGCCAGCGGGATGTCGCCCACCGTGCGGAAGGTGCTGCGGTAAGAACTGTGCATCTTGCGGCAGCGCGTGCCGCGGTGCAGGAGGCCATAGCGGTCCGACGTCGGGCCAAACATGCAGATCTGCACCTCCGCGATGTCACAGTACGCAGCCGCTCGAACCGAGTGAATCAGGTTGAGCGCGGCGTCGCTCGACGGCCGGTCGCTCGATCGCTGCGATCCGACCAGCACGATCGGCACCGGCGTGTCCTGGACCATGAACGACAGGATTGCGGCCGTGTGGCCCATCGTGTCGGTGCCGTGGCCGATCACGATGCCGTCCGCGCCGTTCTCGATCTCTTCGCCGATGGCCTTCGCCAGGGTGATGTACTGCTCCCTGGCCATGTTCTCCGAGAACACGCCAAACAGCTTCTTCGTCGTCAGGTTGCAGATGTCGGCCAGCTCGGGGACGGCCCCGTAGAGTTCGCCCGGGGTGAACGCCGGGATGACGGCGCCCGTGCGGTAGTCGAGGCGCGACGCGATCGTGCCCCCGGTGCCGAGGAGCGTGACGCTCGGCAGGTTGGGCCGGCGGGGGAACTCCTTCTCGGGAATCTTGTAGATCGCTTCCTTGTAGCCGACCTCTCTCACCGACCGCAGGCGATCCACGTGCAGGCCGACGTTGTAGCCGTTCTTCAGCTTGATGACGACGTGGAGGTCGTCCTGGGTTTCGCTGCGCGGGAGGATGACCCCCTCGAAATGGCTGCCCGCGTCGTTCTCCACCTGGACGTCGCTCCAGACGCGGACACCCCAGCGCTCGAGCGCGGCGCGCGCCTGGCCCTTGTATCCCTTCAACGGGTCTGCTGGCGTGGTCATCGCGATGCGATCTCCGTCCTGACGGCGCCTGCGACCTCGAGCGCCGGAACCTTGCCGCGAAGCTCGCGCATCGCAAGCCCCATCGAGAATCGGACGAGACGGTCGGCACGCGGCGCGTAGAGCCTGGCGGACGCGTCGGTGACGGCTGCTGCCACGCGATGCCGCCACGCTTCCGGCGCCCGTCCCAGCGCGAGGTCGGCCACGATCGCCGCAACGTCCTGGTCCGGCGCGGCAGCCATCGCGCGCACGATCCGCTCCCAGGCCTGCCACAGGACCGGGCGCGCGCTGGCGGCTTCGAACAGCTGGCGCCAGCGCTCGTCCGGCACGCTGTCGACTGCGACGCCGGCGCGGCGCAGGCCCTTCACTCGTTCACCGAACAGCACGCAGGCCGGCTTCACCCACGCGTCGCGCGCCGCGGTGACCTTGTCCACCAGCCGGGCCGCACCGCGGCGAATCAGGAAGTGAATGGTGGACGCCGGCACGCCGGCCGCCGAATAGCGCGCCTCCCGTTCCCACGGCCGAGGCGCGAGCGCCGCCTGCAGGCGCTCGACACGTTCCCTCGTGACGCGGGACGGCGGGCTGTCGGTGTCCGGGTACATGCGGTCCGGGCCGGGCAGGATCCGCTCGAAGTCCGTCATGCCGTCTTCGAAGGGCTGGCGCGTCTCGTTCGGGATGCCGTCGATGGCGTCGATGTAGCGCAGCCGCACCTCGTTGGCCGCCGTGATCGTGTCCTCGTCCGGCCCCCACACCAGCACGATGCCGTCCTCCGGGTTGCACTTCAGGTGCGTGCGGACCTTGCGCAGTTCCTGCAGCGAGCGATGGTAATCGGGCCACTTCTCGCTATGGAGGAGAATCGGCCGCTGGTCGAGGCCGGCAATGACGCGGATCCTCCCCGCCAGCTCGTGCGCGAAGATGCAGTCGGGCTGGGTCGGCCACGCGAGCGTGCTGCCGAGACCCTTCGCGCGGATCGCGCGCACCGTGAACTTGCCGCTTCCGAGTTCGAACCCGGCGCGACGCTTCTCGTCCCGCGCGTATTTGTCCCAGCCCTCGACCGTGAGGAACGCCGCCTCGGACGAAGCGAACAGCGATGTCACGTCGGCGCTCTCGACTCCGATGGAATCAGGCGTGGTGAACCCGCGATGCCGCAGTTCGTCCCGCAGCTTGAGGAGGTTCACCTGGCGGATGGCCTCGCCATGCACCAGCCCTGGCGCCCAGCCTGCCTTTGCCACGCCCTTGATTTCGACCCGCCTGCCGCCGCGAACCGAGACGTTCACGTCCTGGCGGCTGGCGCCGATGCCGACGCGCACATGCCCGGTACTCCTGCACACGCGGCCGATGAGCAGGATAGCTTCCGCGACTTCATCGGGCGTACGCAGATCCGGTCCCGTCACCGTTTCGATCAGCGGCATGCCGAGCCGGTCCGTGCGCCAGACGATCAGGTGCCCCTTGTCCGACACCTCGCGGCACGAATCCTCTTCGACGCTCACCTGGACGATCGTCAGCTCGCGGCCGCGGAAGGGCAGCCGCCCGTTGACCCCGACGATCGCGGTCCGCTGGAAACCGGTCGGGATCGACCCGTCGAGGTACTGCTTCCGCGCGATGTGGACTTCGTCCACGATGTCGCAGCCGAGCATCAGGCACTGCTCGATGGCCACGTCGACCGCGTCCTGGTTCACCAGGAACGGCGGCGTGTCGTCCATCTCGTACGTGCAGACGTTCTCCTTGTGGAGCAGGTAGATGATGTTCTTCCGGGTCTTGAACTCCATCAGCGCCGTGCCGTCGTACTCGCCGAGTTCCGACAGCGTCGGGCGCATGTGCCGCAGCACCTCGCCGTCGTGTGTGTCGGTGTACCGGCGCGCCGGGCAGTGGCAGAACATCTTGCGCTCGGTGAGCAGTTGCTGATGGACTTCGAGACCGGAGATGAGGCCGATTTCCGCGTAGAAGTCGGGCGACTTGATATCCAACGGGAGATCCTCCGTGAGGGCGGCAGGGCCGGACGTCCAAGTCTATAACGGCTGGCGGCTTTCGACTCCCGACTTTTGGCGCTGTCGTTCGCGCGAGCGAAATCCACCGCGACGTCTTCGCTGATTTCAGATCTGTCGTCGCTCGACGGCCGCCAGGAAAACCGCTCCGACGCCTTCAGTCCAGCAGGCGGCGTTCACGGCTCCGAGCGGCGCCCGCTGCGCCATGGCGACGGCGGCAGGCATCGCAACCAGGGCTGCGACACTCGAGAGCTCCGTCAGGTTCGCGTCCTCGGCGCGGTCTTGAGCTCCACCAATCTCGTGACCACCGGAATCTCGCTCAATGACTGTACCGGGAAGCGAATGCCGCGGCCTTCTGCATATGGCCTCGCCTCCGAGAGCCTCTTCTTGATCGTTCCGGGAATCGAACTAGTCATGGCGGATTCGTACGCCCGTTGGCCGAGACCGATCGCGATCCACACCTGTGCGATGTCGGGCGTCAGGTAGAGCAGCGTCCTCTTCTTGTGCCGGAGAAGGCAAACGCTTCCGAACGCTGACTTGGACGGCTTCCATTGCAGGTCGAGCGGGGCGATCCGCTCTTCGACAGCGCGGACGATGCCAGACCACAACGGGCTGGCAGGGCCGAGCACGGCGTTCAACTTCTCCTCCGTCGGAGGCTGCGTGTCGCCGGCGACAGCCTTGGGCGTTGTCATGAACGGCGCGATGCAAGTTCTAGCAAGGCGGGCCTCAGACCGCGAAGGCCCGCCTCGCTAGAACCAGAAACGCTGCTAGCTGGCCCCGCGAAGCGCGGGGCGTAGACGTCTTGAACGGCGACGGACGTCGAGAACTTGACTCATGTGTAGCGCCTTTGGCCGTTCAAGACGCCTAGAGCGGAATGTTCCCGTGCTTCTTCGGAGGGTTCCGATCGCGCTTCGTCTCGAGCGACGCGAGCGCGCCAATCAGCCGGTGCCTCGTGGTCCTCGGCACGATCACCTCGTCGAGGAACCCGCGGCTCGCCGCCACGAACGGGTTGGCCAGTTTGTCGCGGAACTCGGCCACCTTCGCGGCCCGGAGCGCCGTCGGGTCGTCGGCGGCGTCCAGTTCCCGTTTGTAGAGGATGTTGACCGCGCCCTCCGGTCCCATCACCGCGATCTCCGCCGTGGGCCACGCAAAGTTGATGTCGGTGCGAATGTGCTTGCTCGACATCACGCAGTAGGCGCCGCCGTAGGCCTTGCGGGTGATCACCGTCACCTTGGGCACCGTCGCCTCGGCGAACGCGAACAGGAGCTTCGCGCCGTGGCGGATGATGCCGCCGAATTCCTGTTGCGTGCCCGGCAGGAACCCCGGCACGTCCACGAAGGTGACCAGCGGGATGTTGAACGCATCGCAGAAACGGACGAACCGGGCGCCCTTGACCGACGCGTCGATATCGAGCACCCCTGCCAGATGCGCCGGTTGATTGGCCACGATCCCGACCGCCTTGCCGCCGAGTCGCGCGAATCCCACCACCAGATTCCGCGCGAAGTGGTGCTGCACCTCGAGAAAATGCCCGTCATCCACGACGCAGTGGATCAGATCGAGGATGTCGTACGGCTGGGTCGGGGATTCGGGCACCAGCGTGTCGAGGGCCTCGTCCTCGCGGTCGAATGGATCGGTCGAGTCCCGGCGCGGCGCGTCGTCGACGTTGTTGCCCGGAAGAAAGCCGAGCAACTCGCGGATGAGCAACAGGCATTCGCGGTCGTCGGTCACGGCGAAGTGCGCCACGCCGCTCTTCGCGTTGTGCGTCATCGCGCCACCGAGATCCTCTTTCGAGACTTCCTCGTGTGTCACGGTCTTGAGCACGTCCGGCCCGGTCACGAACATGTAGCTCGTGCCCTCGACCATCACCGTGAAGTCGGTAATCGCCGGCGAATACACGGCGCCGCCGGCGCACGGTCCCATGATCGCGGAAATCTGCGGGATGACGCCCGACGCGAGGGTGTTCCGGAGGAAGATGTCCGCGTAGCCGGCGAGCGACATCACGCCTTCCTGAATGCGCGCCCCACCCGAATCGTTGAGGCCCACGACCGGTGCGCCCTGGCGGATGGCCAGGTCCATGATCTTCACGATCTTGTCGGCGTTCGTTTCCGACAGCGATCCGCCGAACACCGTGAAGTCCTGCGCGAAGGCATAGACGACGCGCCCCTCGACGCGGCCGAACCCGGTCACCACGCCGTCGCCGGGAATCACCTGGTCTTCCATCCCGAAGTCGCGGCAGCGGTGCACGACGAGCTTGTCGAGTTCCTCGAACGTACCGGTATCGAACAACAGTTCCATCCGCTCGCGCGCGGTGAGCTTGCCGGCATCGTGCTGCCGTTTCAGCCGCGCCTCGCCGCCGCCCAGTTCCGCGGCCTTCTCCAGGTGCACGAGCTGTTCGCGTTTGTCCATGGCTGTACTCGACGACGGCCGACCTCGGCTCGCCCGCCCGCTCTTCTACGTCCGTTCGGCCTGAGCCTTCTCCCAGTCCTTCAGGAACCGCTCGATGCCGATGTCGGTCAGCGGGTGCTTGAACATCGACTCGACCACGGCCGGAGGGCAGGTGCAGATGTCGGCGCCGAGCCGAGCGGCCTGCACGACGTGGATGGGATGACGGACGCTGGCGACGATCACTTCGGTCGTGAACGCGTAATTCTGGAAGATGTCCACGATCTCCTCGACCAGGTTCATCCCCTCGGTGGCGATGTCGTCGAGCCGCCCGATGAACGGGCTCACGTAGGCGGCGCCGACCTTGGCGGACAACAGCGCCTGCGTGGGCGAGAAGATCAGCGTCATGTTGACCGGGATCTTCTCGGCGCTGAGCGTCGCGCAGGCCTGGACGCCCGCCTTGCCGAAGGGCAGCTTGACGACGACGTGCTCGTCAATCGTCGCCAGGCTGCGTCCCTCGCGGATCATCCCCTCGACGTCGGTCGAGAGCACCTCGGCGCTCACCGGCCCTTTCACGATCTGGCAGATCCGCTTGGTGATCTCTCGTGGATTGCCTTCTTCCCTGGCCATCAGCGACGGATTGGTGGTGACGCCGTCGATGATCCCGAGGGCAACGAACGCCTCGATGTCCTTGATGCTGCCGGTGTCCAGAAAGAGCTTCATGAGTGCGTGCCTGCTTTCGTCAGATCACAGATTCTCGACCGGGTTCGTCAGTTCGCCGATCCCGGAGACCCTGACCGTGAACACGTCGCCGGGCGCCAGCGGCCCGATTCCCGACGGGGTGCCCGTCGAGATGAGATCGCCGGGCAGCAGGGTCATGATCGCCGACACGTAGACAATCAGATCCGCCACGGGGAAGATCAGCTGCGCGGTGGTCGAGTTCTGCTTCATCTGCCCGTTCTGCCAGCCCTGCACCGCAATCGTCGTCGGATCCAGGCCAACGGCGATCGACGGGCCGATCGGCGCGAACGTGTCGTACCCCTTCACGTGCGAGTACTGATAGCCGCGGTTCTGGAGGTTGCGCGCCGTCACGTCGTTCGCGCACGTGTACCCCAGCACGTATTCGAGCGCGTGCTCCCGAGTCACTCTGGAGGCGCGCTTGCCGATCACCACCGCCACTTCGCTCTCGTAGTCGATGCGCCCGATCCCGCCTGGCAATTTGATCGGATCGCCCGGGCCGATGACCGCCGTGGACGGCTTGATGAAGAGCATCGGCTCGGCCGGCAGCGGTTTCTTCTGCTCCGCGGCGTGGTCCTTGTAGTTCAGGCCGATGGCGACGATCTTCGACGGCGTGATCGGCGCGAGCAGCCGCGAGCCGGCCGGCAGGTCCCTCGGGAACTCGCCGTGCGCGATCTCCTCGCCGAACCCGTACTCGCCGAACAGGTCACCGTCGAGCAGGAAGAGCCGGCCGTTGTGCTCGGCCGCGTACCGTTTCGACCCGTGGTATTCGATGCGATAAATGCGTTCCATGCGTCCCCCCTCGTCCCTGATCTCTATCTCGCCGACTCTTCGACCTGATTCGATCGGGCGCTCGTGTTCTTCGACGCGTCGACAGCGAGGACAACGTAGGCGTAGCGCACGCCCTTCGCCACCGTCGTGTCGTTGAACGTGGTCTCTGTGATCGGTTCCGGCGTCACCCTCTTGAACTCGCCGCCGGGCAGCGCCGCCCGCAAGACGATGTAGCCCGCCAGGTCGGCTTCCTTGTTCGCATCCCAGATGAGGCTGATGGCGCCCTCGCCGCCGATCGCCTTGAGCGACATCGGGGCGGCGGGCGCGAAGGTGTCCACCGGCGTCACGCACTGCGCGGGCGACGGCTCACCCTCGATCGACTGCGTGCCGATCAGCGTGACGGCGCGCACGACATAGCAGCGCGGCTTGCCGAACGCCATCCGTTTGTCCACGAACGGCGGGACGGAAATCGGCGTGTCGTTGACGGGCGTCGGCATCTGCCCGCCCACGGCGGGCGGGATCGGGATCTTCTCGGCCCCGGGCCCCGGCGGAGCCGGCCGAACCTCATACACGTTGAAGGCGCCGGACACGGGTTGCGTGCCGATCGGTGTGGACTTCAGCACGCCTTCGCCTGACACCACCGGCTGGTGGGCATCCACCGGGGGCGTCCACGTAATGGACAGCGCGGTCTCGCTGTAGGTCACGGTCGGCGCTGACGGCGCCGACGCGGGGGCGATGAGCACCACGCTCTGCCGGCCGGAGACGGCACCCTTCTGTCCTTTGTGATTGATCCCGACGGCCACGTACCCGCGGGCCGGGGGCGCGGCCAGCGGCGGCGGGTCGAGCGGCCGCAGAACCGACTTCACCGGCTCCTCGACGACGGGCACCGGCTTCTTCGTCTTCGGCACCACCTCGCGATACTGCTCCGGGCCGAGCGGTTCGGTGACGACGATCGTGTCGCCCTGGTCGAAGCCGTTCTCCATCGAGGCGGGCGGGCGGGGGGGCGCCGGAGCCCTCGCTTCGGGCCTCGTGGCCAGCCGCCCGGCCTTCGCAGGCTTCTGCGGCTCCGCCGCCTCCTCCGGCGGCTTGCGCACCGGAATCGAGGCGACGAGGGTGCCGTATTTGAAGATGTCCTCGTTGCCCGACGGCGACCCGGTGAACCCGTACACCTCGACCCGTTCGACGTCGGCGGGCGCCGTGTTGTCGGCGTTGACGGTGGGGACTCGGAACTGGAGATACACCACCGACCCCAGACGACGCGCCACGAACGGGTCCGGGCGCGCCGGCGCTTTGACCAGCGGCGAAAGCGGCGGCCCTTTCTTCCCGCAGGCGGGCTGGAAGGCCGCGGCGACGAACACGATCAACGCCAGGCGCCGGGCGATGGAGGCAGTTCGCAGCCGGCCGGTGGTCGGACGCTTCACAGGATATAGCGTGTCAGGTCTTCGTTCTTCACGATGTCGGCCAGCATCCGGTCGACGTAAGCGGCATCAATAGTAATCGATTTCTCGAGCAGGTCCGGCGCCTCGAACGAGATCTCGTCCAGCAGCTTCTCCATCACGGTGTGCAGACGCCTTGCGCCGATGTTCTCCGCCCGGTCGTTCACGAGCGTCGCGAAGTCGGCAATCCGATCCACCGCATCGGGCCGGAACTCGAGCGCAATCCCCTCGGTCTCGAGCAGCGCTGTGTACTACTTGACGAGCGCGTTCTGCGGCTCGGTGAGAATGCGGACGAAGTCGTCCTTGCCGAGCGGATCGAGCTCGACCCGGATCGGAAAGCGGCCCTGGAGCTCGGGGATCAGGTCCGACGGCTTGGACACGTGAAACGCCCCGGCCGCAATGAACAGGATGTGATCGGTCTGCACCATCCCGTACTTGGTGTTGACCGTCGTTCCCTCGATGATCGGGAGGATGTCCCGCTGGACGCCTTCGCGGCTGACGTCCGGCCCGTGACCGCCCTCCCGCCCGGCGATCTTGTCGATCTCGTCCACGAAGATGATGCCGGCATCCTCCACCCGCTCGACGGCCACGCGCGCCACGCTCTCCATATCCACGAGCTTCTGCTGCTCTTCCTGAAGGAGGTGTTCCATCGCCTCGGCCACCTTCACCCGGCGCTTCTTGGTGCGACCCTGGAAGAGGCCAGGCAGCATGTCCTTGATGTTGATGTCCACTTCCTCGACGGAGGAGCCGGCGATGATCTCGAGCGATGGAAACGAGCGCTCCCGCACGTCGATTTCCACCGTCCGCTCATCGAGGCGGCCGTCGCGCAGCTGCTCTCGGATCTTCTCGCGCGTCGCCTTGGCCTGGTCGCGGGCCGCGACCGGATCTTCATCAACCGTCGGAGGCGACGGCGGCAGCAGCAGGTCGAGGAGGCGCTCCTCGGCGTTGTGCTCCGCCTTCGCCTGCACCTCGTCGATCCGCTCTTCGCGCACCATGTCCACCGCGATCTCGACGAGGTCGCGCACCATCGACTCGACGTCGCGCCCGACGTATCCGACTTCCGTGAACTTCGACGCCTCGACCTTGAGGAACGGCGACTGCGCCAGCCGCGCGAGGCGCCGGGCGATCTCGGTCTTGCCGACACCGGTCGGGCCGATCATCAGGATGTTCTTCGGCGCCACCTCTTCGGCCATCTCCGGCGACAGCTTCTGCCGCCGCATCCGGTTGCGGAGGGCGATGGCCACCGCCCGCTTGGCCTTGTGCTGGCCCACGACGTATTTGTCCAGCGCCGCCACGATCTGGCGGGGCGTGAGAGACTCGATGGAGGCGGACAGCCTCTCGGGCAGGTAAATGGGCATTGCGCGCTACAACTCTTCTATCGTCAGGTTGCTGTTGGTGTAGATGCAGATCCCGGCAGCCACGGCCATCGCGCTCTCGGCAATGGCACGGGCGTCGAGCGTCGTGTGCCGGGCCAGCGCTCTGGCCGCCGCCACCGCATAGTTCCCGCCCGACCCGATCCCGACGATTCCATCGTCCGGATCGATCAGGTCACCGTTGCCCGACAGGAGGAACGTCGACTTGAGGTCCATGACAATCAGCATCGCCTCGAGGCGCCGGAGAATTCGATCGGTTCGCCAATCCTTCGCCAGCTCGACGGCCGATCGCTCGACGTTGCCGCGGTACTGCTCGAGCTTGGCCTCAAACCTGGAGAACAGGGCAAACGAATCCGCGGCGGACCCGGCAAAGCCGGCCAGGATCCTGTCGTTGTACAACCGCCGGATCTTTCGGGCGCTCTGCTTGACGACCGTGTCGCCCAGCGTCACCTGGCCATCCCCGGCCAGAACCGCGTGATCGTGATGACGAACTGCGAGAATCGTGGTGCTGTGAAACATGACAGGCAGGCACCGAACGAGGTGGACGGGCAGCCGGAACCAAGATGGTCGGCCTTCCGCAGTCTATCGGATGGCCGAAAAAGGTGTCAAGGAAACGGAGGCGTGTGCTGTCGGGGTGACAACCAGACCGCGGGGGGGTGGCGCGCGGATGGAAATAGGAGTAATTTTGTGTTAGCGCAGGCTCGGTCGTTTGGCAGGCCTGTTGCTATCTTGTGTAGTAGCGCTGGGTTCGTGTTCCCGTCCGGCGCATCCAAGGAGTTCTTATGAAACCGCTCTTTTGCACGCTGGCCGCCGCAGCCGTCGTGCTCGCGCTTGCCGCTGGGCCGGTGGCCGCGCAGGGCCGTGAACGGCCGGCCGGGGCTGGAGGCGGTGGGACCGCTAGCGCCGGCGCCGGAAGCGGTGGTGGAGGTGGCGCCAGCGCGGGCGGCGGCGGCGGGTCGGTCGCGGTCCCAAGGGGATCGTCCAGCGGTGGGTCTGGTTCGACCTACTCGGCTCCCTCGTCATCCGGATCGACGGGCTCGTCTACGAGCGGATCGGCTTGGCGCAGAAATCCCGCGAATGGCGGCAGCAGCTACGTTCGCGAGATGTACGGCAGCCCAAGTGATCGGTTCGTGCCGCGGGGGGCGCGACCGAATCCGGGAGGCCCGGGCGTCGGCCAGGCGGTCGTGCGGCCGAACGCCCTGCCCGATCGTCGGTCCGGCGGCGGCAGCATCACTTGGTACAATCCGTATTACCCCTATTTCCTGGGCCCCTACGGCGCGTTCGGACTCGGATACTCCTATTATGATCCGTTCTGGTGGGGCTTCGGAGCGTCGCCCTACGGGTACGGAGGCTACGGGTACGGCGACTACGGGTACGGCGGTTACGACTACGGCGGTTACGGGTACGGCGGAGGCTACGGCTATTACGGCGACGACCGGGTGGGCAGTGGTGCGCTGAAGCT
>DASVIS010000175.1:0-24595 GCA_036381995.1 Vicinamibacterales bacterium
GGCCGTTCCGCCGCCGCCGAATCCACCGCCGCCGCCCGCGCCGCCGGTGGTGCCACAACCCGCGCCGAACGGGCTCACCGCGGGCGTACCGCCGCCTGCGTCGCCGCGACCTCCGCCCTGTGGCGCACCGGCCGGTGCGCCGCCTTCACCGCCGCGTCCGCCGGCAGCGCCCGCGCTGCGCTGTCCAGGCGCCGGCGTGGGAACCGGCTGCACGCGAAGATCCCAGCACGCGGCCTGCATGCCAGCCTTGTTGCTGTTCGCCAACACCTGGCCGGAGATCTCGCGGACCTCCTTGCCGGTGGCCGCATCCGTGATCTTCAGCTTCACGTCGCTCGCGGCCTTCTTCAGGTACCAGCTCACTACAGCGGCCTGCGGCGGGTTCTCGCCGTAGAACGTCTGGTCTCCCCAGAACTCGTAGTTGTGGTCACGCGCCGGGCGGCGATACGTGACGGTCGGCGCGGGCGAGAACACCTTCGCCTCGGCCGCCGCCTGCGCCGCCGCGTACTCCTGGATCGGCGCCATGTTGTCGAGGATCCAGATGCCGCGGCCGTGCGTCGCCAGCAACATCGCGTTGTCGCGCGGGTGCAGCGTGATCTCGTCGATCCGCACGGTCGGCAGGTTCGCGCCCAGCCGTACCCAGCTCTTTCCCCGGTCGACCGACGCGAACAACCCGGTCTCGGTTCCGAGATAGAGCACGTCAGGGTTCTTCAAGTCCTCGGTAATCGTTCGCGCGACCTCGGCCGCGAGGTTCGCGCCGATCGACGTCCACGTCTGGCCGAAATCGTTGCTCGCGTAGATGTAAGTCTTGAAGTCGTTCTGCCGGTGCCCGTCAAACGTCGCGTACACGGTCCCTTCCGCGAATCTCGATGGCGCGACCCTGGCAACGTAGATGCCCTTGGGCACGCCCGGCACCCTGTCGATTACCTGCGTCCACGTCTTGCCCAGGTCACGCGTCACGGCCAGCCGCCCATCGTCGGTCCCGGCGTACAGCACACCAGCGCGCTTGGGCGATTCGGCGAACGTCGTGATGGCCGGCCACGCCGCGATGCCGTCGTTCCGGGCAATCTGGATCTCGCTCCCCTTCACGCCCATCGTCACGATCTCGTCGCGGTTGGCGCCGCCAGTCAGGTCCTGGCTGATGGCCGTCCACGACAGGCCCCGATCGGCCGAGCGGAACACCTTGTTGGCCGGGGCGAAGATGACCTTCGGATCATGAGGCGACATGGTGAGCGGCGTGTCCCACTGCCAGCGCAGCGCCGGCTCGCCGGTCCCCGCCTGCGGCCGGATGCTCGTCGTCTCGAACGTGACGCGGTCGAGGCGCACCATGTTGCCGTCCTGCGACTCGGTGTAGGCGATGCGGTAATCGGTCGGGTCCTGCAGCACGACGAAGCCGTCGCCGCCCTGCACCGTGGTCCAGTTGTGGTTCGCGATGCCCGCGGAGCCGCGCACCGCGCTCGGGCCGCACCAGTCGTAGTTGTCCTGCATGCCGCCGCACACGTTGAACGGCGTCGCCATGTCGTAGCTCACGTGATAGAACGTGGCGATCGGCAGGTTCGGCATGAAGACCCAGGTCTTCGCCTGGTCGTACGACACCGAGACGCCACCGTCGTTGCCGATGAGCACGTGGCTCGAGTTGGCCGGGTCGATCCAGATGCCGTGCACGTCGTCGTGCGTCGAGGCCGCCACGTCCGTGGCTACCGTCTTGCCGCCGTCGAGCGTCTGGTGCAAGCCGACGCCGCCAAGGTAGACGATATCCGGGTCGTTCGGGTCGATGCGGACCTGGCTGAAATACATCGGCCGCGGATTGACGTTGTTCATCTTTCGCCAGGTCGCGCCCGCATCGTCGGAACGGTAGAGCCCGGTCGGTGTCGCGTTGACGCCTGTCTGCGCGCCGCCGCGCTGCCCGGTGCCCGGGCCCTGTTCGGCGGCCGCTGCGGGCGCACCCGCCCCACCCGCACCTGCGCCTCCGGCGCCGCGGCCGCCGGCGGGTGCCGGCCCCTCGATCAGGGCGTAGAGCACGCTTCCGCGCCGGCGATACACGTCCACCGCGATTCGGCCCAGCGCGCCTTCGGGGAGGCCCGTCTTCAGACGCATCCAGGTTTCACCGGCGTCTGTCGACTTCCAGAGCCCGCTGCCCGGGCCGCCGCCGTTCATGCAGCACGCCGTCCGGCGCCGCTGATAGGTAGAGGCATAGAGGACGCGGTTGTTCGTGACATCCATGGCGAGATCGTTGGCGCCGGTGTCGTCGTCCACCTTCAGCACCTGCTTCCAGGTCCTGCCCGCGTCAACGGTCTTGAAGATTCCGCGCTCGCCGCCCGGCCCCCAGAGGCTCCCGGTCGCGGCGACGAAGACGATGTTGTTGTCCCGCGGATCGATCACGACTCGGTTGACGTGGCGCGACGTGCGCAGGCCCATGTTGACCCACGTCCTGCCGCCGTCGGTCGACTTGTAGACGCCATCGCCCCAGGACGTGCTCTGGCGGTTGTTGGATTCGCCCGTGCCGATCCAGACGAGGTCCGGGTTCGACTGCGACACGGCCACGTCGCCGACCGACATCAACCCTTGGTTCTGGAACTGCGCTTCGAACGTCGTGCCGTTGTTCGTCGTCTTCCAGACGCCACTGTGTGCGGTGCTTACGTAGAAGATTGCGGGGTTCGCCTCGTAGACGGCGAAGTCGGATACGCGGCCCGCCGTTGACGCCGGACCGAGGGAACGGAAATGCAGCGAGTCGAACGGGCCGGCTCCTGCGGGACTTGCGGCAGGCGCCTGCCCGGCCTGCCCGACGAGCGACTGGCCGGCCAACGCAAGCGCGAGTGCCACCCCGAGCCCAATCAACGCACGATGTTTCATCAAGAGCCTCCAAGAAGGCAAAGGTGGGATGGGAGATTATATCGGAAAGGGAGAGACGGCGCCTGTCGATCCGTTGTGGTCCGTTGTACGCCTGCAGCCGATCGCCGAGAGAGTGGCGGCGACAGGCCGAGCGTCACTTGGCGGTCGTTGGCGAGCCATCGATAGGCGCCGTTCCCGGACCGACGCGGGTCGCTCACGACCCCGCGCACCACACTGGCGATGCGCTTGAGCGTGAGGGATCGGAACATGGGGCCCTGCTGCTCGATAGTCTACCAACCGGTGGAACCCTCAGTGACGTCGTAGCGCACGCCTCCTCGCGTCGCGGCCTTGTCGGAGTAGAATCGTCGAGCACACTTTATTCAAGGAGAAGACCAAGCCGTGCCCACACCCAGCAGAAGGTTTGCCTGGATTGCGCTCGTGGCGCTGGCCTGCGTGGCTGCCGCCCAGCGTCCTTTCTCGGCGGCCCCCCCGGGGCCGGATCCGATCAAGATCCCCTTCGAGAGTTACACGCTCCCGAACGGCCTGACGGTGATCCTGTCCACCGATCACACCACGCCTACCGTGGCAGTGAACGTCTGGTATCACGTGGGATCGAAGAACGAGCTGCCCGGCCGGACGGGGTTCGCCCACCTGTTCGAGCACATCATGTTCACCGGGTCGGGCCACGTGCCCTACGGGCTGCACGACAAGCTGACGGAGGGCATCGGCGGCAACAACAACGGTACGACCTCGAACGACCGCACGACGTACTTCGAGATCGTCCCCGCCAACTACCTCGAGTCTGCGCTGTGGATCGAGTCGGACCGGATGGGCTTCCTGCTCGACACGCTCGACATCGCCAAGCTGAACGCCCAGCGCGACATCGTGAAGAACGAGCGCCGGCAGGGCGTCGACAACCAGCCGTACGGCAAGGTCGGCGAAATCCTGGCGCGCGCCACGTATCCGGCGGCCAACCCATATTCCTGGGATGTCATCGGGAGCATGGAGGACCTGAGCGCCGCGTCGCCCGACGATGTGAAGAACTTCTTCCGGACCTATTACGCGCCGAACAACGCGTTTCTCGCGATCGTCGGCGACTTCGACCCGGCGCAGGCGAAGGCGTGGGTGACGAAGTACTTCGGCGACATCCCGCGCGGCAACCCGGTGATGCGACCTACCGTCTCCACCGCAACGCTGCCCTCCGAGCGGCGGTTGTTCTACGAAGACCGCGTGCAGGTGTCACGCCTCTACATCCAGTGGCCCACGGTCGGGGAGAAGAACGACGATCAGTTTGCGCTCGATGTGATGGGCAGCATCCTCACCGGGCCACGGACGGCGCGCCTGACGAAGGCCCTGGTGTACGACCAGCAGGCGGCCGCGTCGGTCTCCGCGTTCCAGGGCTCGAACGAGGACGTGGGCGAGTTCATGGTGGTGATCACCCCGCGCCCGGGCCACACGCTCACTGAGCTCGAGACCGCGGCCGACGGAATCATCGAGAAGTTCAAGGCGGAGGGGCCGACCGCCGAGGAAATCCAGAAGGCGACGGCCGGCGAGGAACTGATGTTCGTGCGCGGCCTCGAGTCGAACCTCGGCAAGGCCATGCGCCTGAGCGACAGCGCCGGATTCCACGGCGATCCCGGCGACTACAAGACGGCGTTTCAGAAGTCGATGTCGGTCACGGTCGACGACGTGAAGCGCGTGGCCAACAAGTACCTGACGAAGGGCCGCATCGTCCTCAGCGTGGTGCCGAACGGCAAGCCCGACGAGGCATCAAAGCCCAGCGAGAGCCAGAAGGTCACCGGCGCCGAAGACACGCCCCGCCCGGAGGTGAAGCGATGAACGCCCAGAATCGACGGCTGTCGGTCATCGTCCTGGCCGTGGCCCTTCTCTCGTTGCCGCTCGGGGCCCAGCGGGGATTGGATCGATCGAAGATCCCGCCGCCGGGCAGGACGCCGGAGCTTCGCGTCCCGACGTGGACAAGGACGACGCTGAAGAACGGCGCGGAGCTGATTGTCTCCGAGAAGCACGACCTGCCGCTCGTCTCGTTCTCGTTGATCGTTCTCGGGGGTTCCGACCAGTTCGAGCCGGCCGGCCGGCGCGGCCTGGCCAGCATCACCACCTCGATGATGAGCGAGGGCACGAAGACGCGGGACGGCGAAGCGCTCTCGAACGCGTTGCAGCTTCTCGGCACGTCCGTCAGCGTCGGCATCGGCAGCGACTCGGGCTCGATGGGCTTCGTGTCCGCGACGGGCAAGTTCGCCCCGACGCTCGAGATCCTGGCCGACATGCTGGTCAACTCGACGTTCCCCGCCCCGTCACTGGATCGGATTCGGGCGCAGCGGCTCGTGTCGCTCAATGCGGCCAAGGCCCAGCCCGGGGCGATTGCCAGGCGCGTGTTCCCCAAGATCGTGTACGGCACGGTGCACCCGTTCGGCCAGTTGACGACGGAAGAGACGTTGAGAGCGATCACGCGTGATGACGTCGTGGCGTTCGAGAAGTCGTACTTCCAGCCGGGGCGTTCGGTGGTCATCGTGACGGGCGACGTGACGCCTGACGCGGCGAAAGCCACCGTGGACAAGGCGCTGGCTGCCTGGCCGGCTGGCGGCAGCAAGCCAGACTTCTCCTACCCGGCGCTGCCGGCAAAGACGCCGGCGACCATCTACCTGGTGGACAAGCCGGGAGCGGCGCAATCGACGTTCGCGATCGGCAACCCGGGCCCGCCGAGGAGCACACCGGATTACTACGCGCTCGAGGTGATGAACACGCTGCTCGGCGGAATGTTCCAGTCGCGACTCAACGCGAACATCCGCGAGGAAAAGGGGCTGAGCTACGGTGTCAGCTCGGCGTTCGCGTTCGGGAAGGGTCCCGGCCCGTTCCGGGCCGGCGGTGACATCATCTCGGCGAAGAGCGACGTGGCGCTGGTCGAGTTCATGAAGGAACTGCGCGGCATCGCCGGCAGCCGCCCGGTGACCGACGAGGAGTTGACGACATCGAAGAGTTCGATCGTGCAGAGCCTGCCGGGCATGTTCGGATCGGTGAGCAGCATCGGCGCGGCGATCGGCACGCTGTGGACGCAGGGACTGCCGGACGACTACTACCAGCAGTACGGGAAGTCGATCAACGCGGTGACGAAGGCGGACCTGGTTCGGGTGGCGAAGCAGTACATCGACCTCGACCACCTGTCGATCGTGATCGTGGGCGATCGGGCGACGATCGAGGGGCCGTTGAAGGCGACCAACATCGCGCCGATCGTCGTGCTGGATATCGAGGGGAACAGGAAATAGGGCCGAGGGACGGGGATTGAGGGACGAGGGACAGACCCTCGCCCCTCGTCCCTCGCTCCTTGTCCACTACTTCCGCTTTCCCCACGTCGGTGACGGCGGTTCCTTGATCGCACGGTTCACCGGCTTCTCCTTCAACATCCGCAGCGCCTCCTGTACCGCGCGCTCGAGCTGCGGGTCGTGGCCGCCGATCACGTCCTTCGGCCAGTTCTCGACGTCGATGTCCGGGCCGACGCCCTCGTTTTCCACAGCCCACTTGTCGTCGCGCGAGAAGAAGCCGCCGCGCGGAGCGATCATCGACCCGCCGTCGATGAACGGGGGCGTGTCGGCGGTGTGCACGAGGCCGCCCCACGTGCGCTTGCCGACGAGCAGGCCGATCTTCCGGCGCTTGAACATGTACGGCATCAGGTCGCCGCCAGAGCCGGCCATCTCGTTGATGATCATCACCTTCGGGCCCCAGATGCCGGCTGCCGGGCTGGTGAACGGCACGCGGTCACCCGCGACGTTGTTGAAGTACCCGTCGAAGTCGCGCTGCAGTACGTCGATGATGTAATCGGCCGCCGACCCGCCGCCGTTGAACCGCTCGTCCACAATCGCGCCCTTCTTGTCCTGCTGCGCGAAGTAGTAGCGGTTGAAGCTCGTGTACCCCGGCTGTCCCGTATTGGGCAGGTAGACGTAGGCGAGCTGTCCGTTCGACAGCTTGTCCACCAGGCGCCGGTTCGATTCGACGAATGCGCGCGTCCGCAGCCCCTGCTCGTTCGCCACCGGGACGACCGTGATCTGGCGTGCGCCCTCGAGCGTCGGCTTGCTGTTGACGGTCAGCGCGGTCTGGCGGTTCGCCGTCCCGTCGAGCAGCCGATAGATGTTGTCGGGCGCCTTCAGATCGACGCCGTTGATCTTCAGGATGTAGTCGCCCACCGAGATGTCGACACCAGGCGCGGCCAGCGGCGCGCGCAGGTCGGGATTCCAGCTCTCGTTGTCATAGATGCGCGCGACCTTGTAGCGGCCGGCATCGACGGTGAAATCTGCGCCGAGCAGGCCGCCCGGTGAGGACGGCACGTCGGGCATGTCGCCGCCGCGGACGTAGGAGTGGCCGATCGAGATTTCTGCGCCCATCATGTCGAGCAGGTAGTTGAGGTCAGCGCGGTGCATGACGTACGGCAGCAGCTGCCCGTACATCGTTTTCATCTTCGGCCAGTCGGTGCCGTGGAGATTTGGCACGTAGAGGTAGTCGCGCTGGTTGCGCCATCCCTCGTTGAAGATCTGCTGGTACTCGTCCTCTGGATTGAGATACATCCGGAGCGTAACACTGAGCCGCCCCGTTCCCGGCTGCGGCGGAGTGCGATCGGCATCCACGAGGAACAGGCTCGGTCCGATCGGTGCGCCGCCGCCACGCGCCCCGCCGCCGCCTCCGCTGGCTCGATACAGCAGCTTGTGGCCGTCGGCGCTCGAGGTGAAGTCGGCGACCCCCGTGACGAACGTCGCGGCCTTGCGGTCGCTCAGGCGATATCGCTGCAGGGTCGCGCCGGCAGGCGCACCGCTGTCTCCGCCACGTCCACCGGCCGGCGCCGCCTCCAGGTAGAACACCTGGCCCGCCACGCCGGCACGCAACTGCGAGTACTGCCGCTCGGGCACGCCCGGTACCGAGATGATCCGCTGCTGGATGTTGTCGAAGTCGATCTGCACCGTCACCGGCTTCTGTCCGCCGCGCCGCTCCGCTGGCGGCTGATCGCCACCGGCGGCGCCCTCGGCCGGCGCCTCTGCCGCGCGCCCCGCTCCAGGAGTCGAGGGGCGGGCGCTTCCGACGCCGGCATCTTCGTCGCTTTCGGGCAGCAGCGGACTCGGATCTCCCTTCTTCAGCACGGCGACGTAGAGCCCGAGATCCTCGTTCCGGTCGTACGACGTCATGTCGAGCCACTGCGACAGCAGTCCGTAGTCGGTCGATGCGAGGAACCACAGGTACTTCCCGCTGGCGTCCCACGCCGGCCACATGGCGTCGGCCAGGCCGTCGGTGACGCGCCTCGTCTCGCCAGTGTCCACGTTGCTGACGAAGATCGCGCGATAGAGCGAGTCGAGGTGCGCGGAGTACGCCACCCACTTCGAGTCGGGGCTCCACACCGGGTTGACCGTGCGCCGAGGCACCATCCAGGGATCGTTGCCGACCTTCTTCGCCTTGCCGGTCTCCACGTCCACCACCCACACGCGCAGGTTGGTGTCCGTGTAGAGCAGCTTCTTCGAATCGGGCGACCAGGACGGCGTGTAGTAATGGCCGGTCGTCGGGAGCGCGATCTCGCGCGGCGGCTTCAGGCCGTCCTGTTCCGCCACGACCAGCTTGTACTCGCCCGACTTGTCGCTGAACCACGAGACGAACTTCCCGTCCGGCGACCATGCGGGATCGCGTTCGGCCGACCCGCTCGAGTTCGTCAGGTTCCGCACATCACCCTTCTCGGCCGGGATCGTGAAGATCTCGCCGCGGGCCTCGACCACGACGCGCTTGCCGGTGGGGGAGAGCGCCATGTTCGTCATGCTGCTGGTGACGTCCTTCCAGCGCGGCATCATCCAGGGAAAGTCGCCCGTCGCCGTGATGGTCACGACGTGCTCCTTCCCCGTCCTCGGATCGAGTTCGTGGATGGACCCCGCCTGCTCGAACACCACGACGCCGGCCCCCGCATCCATCGTCTTCACGTCGAAGTCGGTGAACTTCGTGGCCTGCGCGAGCTTCTTCGCCCTGGTGTCGAACGACCACACGTTCTCCACGCCGTCCCGATCGGAGATGAAGAACACGGTGTCGCCGATCCAGACGGGATCGATGTCCTTCGAGTCGGTCCAGGGTGGAGAGACGAGGTCGTACGTCTTGAGATCGACGATCCAGATCGGCCGGTTCTGGCCGCCCCGGTAGTTGCGCCGCTCGTCGTCCCACGAGTTGTTCATCCGATAGGCGATGTGCGCGCCGTCAGCGGAAATCTTCCCCTGAAAGGCGCGGGGGAGCGCCATCGGCTCCTCGACGCCGCCTTCGGCCGAGACGGTCCAGAAGCGCGGCGAGCCGGTCGGCGCCCACGTCGCGCGCGAGGAGGCGAACATGACGGCCTTGCCGTCCGGCGTCCAACCCTGCACGCTGTCGGCGCCGGGATGCCAGGTGAGGCGCTTCGGTTCGCCACCGTCTGCCGGGACCACGTAGACATCGGTGTTGCCGGCGTACTCGCCGCTGAACGCGATCCACTTCCCGTCCGGCGAGAAGTGAGGGTTGGTCGTCTGGCCCTGGAAACTGGTCAGACGCCGGGCCCTGCCGCCCGGGCGCTCGACGATCCAGATGTTGTTGGCGTAGGCAAAGGCAATCTGGGTCGCGCTCACCGTCGGGGAACGCAGGAGCCTGGTTGGTTGGGAATCGGGTGCGGCGGCAACCGCCACGACGAGCAGGGGAAGCGCGAGCATCGCCCGCGTCATGCGCGTGAGCATCATATGGCCTCTCGATGGAACAACGGTGGACCGCGGTGCGGGTATCGTATACCAGAGGCGAGGGATCGGGGATGAGGGTCGGGAGATTGGAGATTAAGAACTGAAGATTGAAGACGGAGAACGGAGAACGGGTAGAACAACAAGGGGAGCGAAGGAAGCGCGAACCAGGCTGCGCCGGTGAACCAATCCGGTGGCCGCTGCGTTACTGTTTATGACGGGCCGGATGACGGCCCCAGACTGCGGTACCCATGGATCTGTCCAGTCTGCTCGACCGTTGCCGGCAGGGCGACAACCTCGCCTGGGAGGCGTTCGTCCGCCAGTTCGAGCGGCGTGTCTACTCGATTGCCTCGGGCTACGCGTCCAATTCTGAAGAGGCGCGCGACCTGGCGCAGGACATCTTCGTCCGGCTGTACGAAACGCGGGGGCGATGGCCGATGCCGGACGTGTTCACACCATGGCTCGTGCGTGTTGCCCGCAACCTCTGCCTCGATCAGTTGCGGCGCAAGAAAGCCCGCCCGCCGGCCGAAGACATCCAGGCCGACGAGATGTGGGATCTCGCCAGCCCGAACGCCGACCCGGAAGCGGAGTTGCTGTCAGCCGGCCGGCAGCGATTGGTCTGGCGCGCGCTTCGGTCGCTCGGACAACTGAGCCGCGAAGTGATTCAACTGAAGGAAATCCAGGGCCTGTCGCTGCAGGAAGTGGCGGCCATACTCCGCGTGCCGATCGGCACGGTGAAGTCGCGCTCGAACCGGGCGCGCCTGGAACTGGCGGAGCAGGTGCTCGCGCTGAGGCCGGAGCCCTGAGCCTGATATGACCTGCGAAGCCTTCGAGACACGCCTCGACGCATTGCTCGACGGACGCTGCTCCGCGGACCAGTGGCGCGAGACCGAAGCCCACCTGGCCGGGTGCACGCGATGCCGGCGCGTGTTCGACGCCATGTCGGGCCGGGCCGACGACATGGACGCCGACGGACACGAGTCCTTGTCACAAGCGGTCGTGGCGAAGACGAGCGGCGGCGGTTGTTCGACCGCCCGCCAACGCCTGTGCGACTTCGTCGACGGGGCATTGGCGCCGTTCGACCGCAACCTCGTCGACGGTCATCTGGCCCGCTGTTCGTCGTGCGCCGCCCTGGCCGCCGCGCTGGCGGAAACCACGGCGTTGCTGCCGTCGTTCGTCGGCCTGTCGCCGCGCGTGGGAGTCGTGCGCGACGTGCTGACGGCGACGAGCCGCCGGCCGGTTCGGCCGACGTTCGGCGGTCGCGTGTCGGCCTGGTGGGCACGTGCCGCCCAACGGCCGCGCTTCAGCCTGGAAGTGGCATACGTCCTCACGGTGCTGCTGGTCATCGTGCTGGGCAACCCGGTGGACGCGTTCAAGGAAGCGGCGGTGCGAGCGCAACCCCGCGTGGGCGTCGCGGTCGAGGCCATGAGCCGGCCGCTCGCCCATGTGCGGGCCGTCGGTGAGAAGACCTGGACGAACGTCGAGCGCGCGATCAAGCCGAACGCCGAGCCGGTCGGCAGCCTTGCCGAAGGCAGGGCGCTGTTGTGGCAGTGGTGGCAGACGCACGTGGACGCGCCCGTCCGATCGATCATGTCGCAGCTGAGCGACTGGATGGGACAGGTCGTCGACGCGATCCGAAGGGCGATGGGCGCGTCCGCCACCGAACCCGCGCCGCCCGCCGTGCGTTGATCACCGTAGGAACAGCGGGCAGCGATGTGGCGCGGGGCTTCAGCCCCGCGGGTCGCCGTCAGCACGCCAGCCGATAGGAGAGACGATATGCAGAACCACCCAGACGCCGTGATGGATCAGGCCTACGAGACAAACCCGCCCGCGCGACAGGGCGAGCCGGTCGCGCGGCCAACTGCTCCCGGGCGCCGCGACTTCTACGACGACCCGCGGCGCAAGTCGCCGGTGCTCGCGCTGGTGCTCTCGCTGATGCCCGGCGTGGGTCAGATCTACGTGGGGTATTACCACCAGGGGTTCACCAACGCCCTCGTCGTCGCGTCGCTGATCGCGGTGCTCAGCTCCAACCTCGTTCGCGGCGCCGAGCCGTTGTTCGCGATCTTCCTGGCGTTCTACTGGTTCTTCAACGTCGTGGACGCCTGGAGGCGCGCGACGTTCTACAACAACGCGCTGGCCGGCATCGGCCCGGCGACGTTGCCGGAAGAATTCGCCGTCACGACCGGCCGCGGCACCGTGGCCGGCGGAGCGGCGCTGGTGCTCGTCGGCCTGATTGCCCTGTCGCACACGCTTTTCGGAGTGTCGCTGGATTGGATCGAGCAGTGGTGGCCGGTGGCTCTGATTGGCGTTGGCGCCTGGCTCATCTATCCGACGTTTGCCGCGAAGAAGAGGACCGACACGGCGGCGTAGGGGCGGACAGGCGGACGGCGATGCAAACAACCCGACGCAAGCTGTGCATTTCCGGAGTCCTCGCAGGGCCGATGGCTGGCCTCGCGCTCTGCCTTGCCGCCTGCGCGAGTTTGTCCGCGCCCAGAGTCGTCGCCGACGGAACCGTGATCGAGGATGTGACGCTCATCTCTCCTGAGCGCCAGATTCCGCTGCCACACGCCACGGTGGTCATTCGCGGCGGGCGGATTGCGGAGATCGGGACCGATCTCGTCGCGGGCCCGCGTGCGAAGCGGATCGACGGGCGCGGCTGCTTCAGGCGTACCGCTCCCAGCTTCCACGAGCCTATCTGGCGTTTGGCTTTACAACGCTGGTGGACCTCGATCTGAACGGCATCCCCATCGCGCGCGCAATTCTCCTGCCACCAGACTAGACGTCTTGAACGGCCCAAGGCGCTACAAATGAGTCGAGTTTTGGACGGTCCGTCCGGCCGTTCAAGACGTCTACGCCCCGCGCGTCGCGGGGCCAGCCAACAGCGTTTCTGGTTCTGGCCTGCTGCCTGCTACTTCACCCCCGCCGCCGGCTGTGAGCTGACGGGGTTCTTAACGTACTTGTCCAGCCATGCCGCCCACCTCGCCCAGAGGTCGAGCAGGGTTTCCCTCGAGACCGGCCCGTGGTCCTCGAGGGGATACATGTAAAGCGCCGCGGTCTTGCCCAGGCCGTTCAACGCGTGGAACAACCGCACCGAGTTGTCCGGGTCGGTGCCGACGTTCTGATCACCAAGGGCATGGTACATCAGCAGCGCGCCCGTCATGTTGTTCGCGTAGAGGAACGGCGACATGCCCAGGTAAACATTGGGCGCCTCCCACAAGTCGCGCCGCTCGCTCTGGAACCCGATCGGCGTGAGCGTTCGGTTGTACGCGCCGTCGCCAGCGATGCCCGCCTTGAAGAACGGCGTGTGCACCATGGCGTTGACCGTCGTGAATGCGCCGTAGCTGTGGCCGCCGATCGCCAGCCGTGTGCGATCGACCAGCGCGCGGCGATCGAGCTCGTCGATGATCGCCGACAGGCTGTTTCGCAGGTCGTTGACGTAGTTGTTGTTCTGCTGGCCGTTCGGCCCGACGATCGGGATCGCGCCCGGCGAATCCACGACGACCGCGTAGCCGAGGCGCACGAAGAACTGCATGGAGCGGGTACCGAAGTTCTGGTACGCGTTCTTGTTGAAGGCGCGATCCGGCCGGTCGATCGCCTCTTGATCGCTGAACTCTCTCGGGTAGAACCAGAAGATCGCCGGCAGGCGCGTTCCCTTCTGGTATCCCGGCGGCAGCATCACGGACACTGGGAACTTGATCCCGTCGGCGCGCTCGACCATCACGCGCTGCCTGGGCGCGCTGGTCAGATCCGGGAACAGGTCCTTGTTGTCGGTCAACGGCTTGCGTGCCGTGCCTTCGAGCAGGAAGAACTGCGGCACCTCCGTCGGGCTCTGCCGCTCGATCACGAACCGCCCAGCTTCAGGATCGATCACCGTGGTCACGCTCTCGTACACGTCCTTGTTGTCGCTCTCGAAGAGACGCTTCCTTTCGCCGTTCTTGATCGCCACCCTGTCGATGAACGTCTTGGGCCCGACCTGTTCGGGGTTCTTGTCGTTCGCCGTGCCATGGTAGTAGACGCTCGTCTTGTCAGGGGACAGGAGCACCGGGCTGCCTCCGCCGCCGAAGCCGCCACGGCCGCCTCCGCCACCGGCGCCGCGCTGGCCGCCGCCGTCGGCACGCACACCCACCAGGTTGCCCGGGTTGGCAGTGGGATCGTCCGTGCGGAACCGCGCCAGCGTGTAGCGCTGCGCCGGCTCGGCCAGGTTCACCGCCACCTCGACGGTGCTCCCCGTCGTACCGGTGCCGCTCGTCTCGCGGAAGAAGATCACCTGCATGTCGGGCGAGAAGCGGAGGCCGTTCATGCGCGTGTTGTTCTCGTAGAGCACCTTGGCGCCCTTCTCCTCGAACGGCGGCAGCCACTGGTAGAGCCGGTCCTTCCGTTGCGGCGCCTGGCCGCGGCCCGCTCCGCTTGCCTGGTCGCCACCGCCCGCGCCACCGCGCCCGCCGGCGCGGGCGCCACGGCCGCCCGCCCCCTCTGCCGGCGGCGGATCCTGCTCGAGGTAGGTCAGGCCCTGACCGTCATCGCGCCACGCCACGTCGCGCTTGCCCTGCTGGTTGGCGCCGCCGGCGGCCGGCGGCTCCGACGGGTCGGGTGCCGTCGCGTCCTGCGTGCCGAGATTGAGCGGCCGGTCGGAGACCTTCGCCAGGGCTTTGCCGTCGAGGTCCCAGATCTCGTCGATGGTGCCAAAGTTGCTCACCGGCACGATGTAGGAGAAGGGCCGCGTGATGCGGGTGACGCGCACGTACTTCCCGTCGAGCGACACGTCGATCGAGCGAATCATCGCAGGCTGGCCGATCTTCTTCAGGCCGCCGCCCGGCACCAACTTCACCACCTTGGCCTTCGGGTCCCTCGGGGCCGTGGCCTGGACGTCGATCAGCACGAGTTGCCCGGTGGCGTGCCACTGCAGCAGGTCCAGCTCGAACGGCGTGGACATCAGGCTCGGAAAGGTCCGCAGCCGGTTCTTGTCCTTCGCGTCGTGCACTTTCACCTGGGGGCCAGCCGGAGCAATGGGCGCGACGGGCATCGGCGGACGGTTGTCGGGAACAAGCACCGTCGCGATCTGCTTGCCGTCCTTCGTGAAGTCGAAACTGGTGACCTGCGTCGCGAGCACCGGCTTCGGCGTGAGCTGGCGCGGCTTGTTCGTGGCCAGGTCGGTCATCCAGATATGCGTCGCATCGTCCCTGTGAACGAAGTACGCCACCGCGCTTCCGTCCGGCGACCACGTGGCGTTCGACACGCGCGCGTTGGGCGGCGTGGCGAGCACCTTCTTCGTGCCGTCGGTCGCGGAGACGACCTGGATCCCCACGCCGTTGCTGACCGTGAGCGGGCGGGCGCGGTTCGCCTTGAAGTCGATGAACACGCCGCCGAGTTCGTGGAACGGCTTGGAGAAGGTGGACATCGGCACGGGGCCGTCGCCGATCTGGTTGAGGAACCACTTCTTGTCAGGGCTGATGTTCGAGAGCGTGATGTTCTGGTACCGCGGAGCGGTGACGGCGGCGGCCAGCTCCGGCGGCGGCGTCGCGTAGGTTTCCTGTTGAAGGATCTTGTCGGCCCAGCTGAGCGGAACTGCCTCTTTGGCCGCCGGGGCCTTGGCCTGAGCGGCGGGCGCCTGCGCGGGCGCGGCCTTGGGGGAAGGCGCCTGACCCGTCAGCGTCAGTGGAGCGAGCGCGAGCAGCAGCGCACACGTCAGCCAGACGAAGCGTCTCGGCATCTCGTGCCGGATAAAGGATTGCCAGACTCTCATGTAGCCTCCGTTTACGGATTGCGGCCGGGAGGGGGGAACGCGGCGCACAGACCGGTGCCGATTCCGGCCGCCTGAAGTGTGGGCAACATACACGAGGAGGCCCGTGGCTGTCGAGGCCGATTACCGGCCGCTCCTGGCGAACAGGCGGTTGTTGGCGGCCAGGGGCTAGAATGAGTGGATGGGAATTCGTTGGCTCCACGCTGCGTCCGCGAGCGTTTTGGCCATCGCGATGGCGATCATCGTCGCGCCGGAGCACCGCCTCGGCGCGACCTCGCCTCGATGGCCGCCGAGCCAGCAGGCCCAGCAGGCCCAGCAGGTCCAACAGCCACAGCCACCACAGCAGCCGACCTTCCGCGCCGGCGTCAGGCTCGTCCGGGTGGACGCGTCGGTCACGACCGGCGGCAACAAGCCGATCACCGACCTCCAGGCAAGTGACTTCGAGGTCACGGAAGACGGCGTCGTTCAGCGGGTGGAAACGGTGCAGTTTCAGCGGCTGGACGGCCAGCCGAAATCCGGCGGCGAAACCTCGCTCGAAATCCGGTCGCGGGATCACGCGTTGGCCGAGGCGGCTCGCGACGACGTCCGGGTGTTCGTCATCTTTCTCGACGACTACCACATCGACCGAATTCCCTCGGTCACCATTCCACTCCGGCGCGAACTGACGGCCTTCATCTCGCGCTTCCAGCCGACCGACCTGATTGCGATCGTCGACCCGCTCACGCCGAGCGACGCGATCACGTTCACCCGCTCGCAGGCGGACCTGGCGGACATCGTCCGGAGATTCGAGGGACGCCACAACGAGATATTCCCGGTGAAGAGCGCGGCGGAAGAGGCGCAACTGAAGAGCGGTGACGTCGATCGGCTGCGGGCGCAAGTCACGTTGTCGGCGCTGTCGGCGCTGTGCGTCCACCTCGGCGGCCTGCGGGAGGGCCGCAAGACGGTCATCTTCGTCAGCCAGGGGCCGCCGCTGATGTTCGCCAGCGGTACCATAGAGCTGGACCTCCAGGACACGATCCAATCGGCGAACCGCGCCAACGTCACCATCGACGTCGTCGATCCACGCGGACTGGGCGCCTACATCCGCGCCGCCGACTCCATGTATCTCCTGGCCGCCGAAACCGGCGGCCGCGCAATCCTCAACACGAACAATTTCGGGACGGGGCTGCGGCAGGTGATCGAGGACGCCAGTGCCTACTACCTCATCGGCTACACCCCGACCCGCAGCGAGGACGACGGGAAGTATCACAAGATCTCGGTGAAGGTGAAGCGACCCGGCGTCCACGTGCTGGCGCGACAAGGCTACTGGGCGCCCAGCCGCAAGGAACTCGACGCGGTGACCGAGGCGGCGAACAGACCGAAGGTGCCAGGGGTGGCGAACGCGATGAACGCGATGGCCCGGCTCGAGCCCCGTGGCGCGATACAGGCATGGGTCGGACTGTCACGAACGGCCCAGGGTCGGACGCTGGCGACGGTGACCTGGGAGCTTGCTACTGCCGCGCCGACGGTCGCCGTGGATCGGCTGGAGCTCGAAGTCGTCCCGGCAGGCGCGCGCGCGCCTACCGGGCCGCCACTGGTGCTGCCGGCTTCGAATGCGGGCAAACCGGCCCGGCCGCACGAATCCCGTGTGCTGCCTCCCGGAGACGTTTTGCTGCGCTTCACCGCGCGTTCGGTGGACGGCGCGGCGGTGGACCGGTGGGAGCAGCCGCTCTCGGTTCCCGATCTCTCCTCGCCGGCCGTCGCCCTCGCCACGCCAAGATTCTCCGTGGCCGCGTCGCTGCAGGAACTGCGGGAACTGCAGGCGAATACGGACCCGATTCCCCGGGCCACACGCGTGTTCCACCAGACGGATCGGGTCTTCGTAGATGTCGAGTGCTACTCGACCGCTGCCAACGCCTCACCGGCCATCACCGCGCAGCTCTTGAGCGCGGATGGAAAGGAACTGCTCGCGCTCCCGGTTTCCGAGTTGCACGCGGGCAGGTTGCGACTCGAGCTGCCGATCCGGGGCCTCGGCAAGGGAACCTACATGTTCCGTGTCCGGGCACGGGTCGGCGATGCGCAGTCGGAGCAGGTGACGGCATTCCGCGTCACGCCGTAGCGAGGCTCCTGCCTCCACCGGCGCAGATTTCCGCGCGAGCCACAGCGTGGCGCCGGCTCGTTTAGGAGACCCCGTCCCGGTTTGGTCTACAATCTCCCCGCCCCGTCGTGTCTTCCCTATTGACCCTGTATCGCCATGTGGAGGATCGTTCCATGCGACTGCGTCACCCGGCGCACAGCCCGCTCGGGCCCCGTCGTGTTCTCCTGCTGACCCTTGCGATCGCCGCGACCGCCCTTTCGACGCTCGTCCTCGCCGCAGACGAGCGCGTCGCCCCGAAACCGAATTACGACCTGGCCTCGAGGTGGATGGCCTCGAAGGTTGGCAAGCTGGTGTTCGACGTCACCGTGTCGCCCCACTGGGCCGAGGCCTCCGACCGCTTCTGGTACGCGTTCGAGACGGCGCAGGGCCGGAAGTTCACGCTGGTCAACCCGGTCAAACGGACGCGGACGCCCCTCTGGGACAACGCGAAGATGGCGGCAATGCTCACCAGCATCACCCGCATCCCGTACGACTCGCAGCATCTGCCCATCGTGCCGTCCACGATGAAGTGGGTCAACAACGACAGCGCGATCCGTTTCGAGGTGGAAGTGCCGAAGGACGCGAAGGTCATCGGCGAGAAGCCGCCGGCCGACGAGAAGAAGGACGAGAAGAAGGCCGACGAGACGAAGAAGGACGTCAAGGCCGACGAACGGAAGAAGGAAGAGATCAAGAAGGAAGAGATTAAGACCGAGGAACAGAAAAAGGAGGACATGAAGGAGGTCAAGAAAGACGACGTCAAGAAGGACGACACCGCCAAGAAGGACGAGGAGAAAGAAGAGCCGAAGACGACCAAGACGCTCTACTTCGAGTACGACCTCGCGACCGGAAAGGTGGCGCTGCTCCCCGACTACAAGGCCGACCCGAAGAAGCCGGGCTGGGCCCAGGTGTCGCCCGACGGCAAGACCATCCTGTTCGCCCGCGGCCACAACCTGTTCATGATGGATGGCGACAGCTACAAGCTCGCGCAGAAGGACTTCGGCGACGCGAAGGTCCAGGAAGTGCAGTTGACCACCGACGGCGAAGAGCACTACAGCTTCGCCCGCCGCCTGTCCGAGGAAGCCAAGACGACGCTCAAGAAGGACCAGAAGGGTGACACCAAGCACAAGGATGGCCCGCGCGTGCCGGCCATCGGCGCGGTCTGGGCGAAGGACTCCAGCAAGTTCGCGATGGTCCGGACCGATACGCGCAAGGTGGCCGACCTCTGGGTGATCAACTCCCTCGCGCAGCCGCGCCCGAAGCTCGAGACCTACCGCTACGCCATGCCTGGCGAAGAGAACGTGGATCAGCAGGAACTGCTGATTCTCGACCGCGCGAGCAAACAGCGCGTGACGGCCAAGGCGGACGCCTTCGAGGATCAGAGCCTCCAGATCGCGACGGGCGTCACGACCGCCCGCGACCGCGACAAGGAGAAGACCGAGCCGAAGTGGCTCGGCGAGAGCGCCGACACGGTCTACTTCCTGCGCTCGAGCCGCGACCTGCACCGCATCGACGTGTGTTCGGTGAACTCCGCCACCGGCGTGGTGAAACCGATCATCGAGGAGCGCCTGAACACCTACATCGAGACGCAGCCCCTGTGGACCGTCGGCAACGGGCAGGAGTTCATCCACTGGTCCGAACGTGACGGATGGGGCCACTACTACCTGTTCAACGCCAACGGCACGCTGAAGAACCAGATCACCAGCGGTGAGTTCGTGGCCGGGCCGATCACCTACGTCGATGAGAAGCTCCGGGTGATGTACTTCATGGCGAACGGCCGCGAGGCGAACGAGGACCCGTACTTCACCCACCTGTACCGCGTGAACCTCGACGGCACCGGCCTCAAGCTGCTCGATCCCGGCGACGCCTCACACGCGGCGGTGATGTCCGACAACGGGAAGTACGTCATCGACACCTACTCCCAGGTCAACACCGCGCCGAAGTCCGAACTGTTCGACACGACGGGCCTCAAGCTCGCGGACCTCGAGCAGACCGACGTCACCGCGCTGACCGACGCCGGGTTCCGGTTCCCGGAGCCGTTCAAGGTGAAGGCCGACGACGGCGTGACCGACCTCTACGGCGTGATGTACAAGCCGTTCGATTTCGACCCGGGCAAGAAGTACCCGATCATCGCCTACGTCTACCCGGGGCCGCAGACCGAGAGCGTCACCAAGACGTTCTCGCCTCGCAGTGCCAACATTGCGCTCGCCAACCTGGGCTTCATCGTGGTCGAGGTGGGCAACCGTGGGGGCAACCCGCAGCGCTCGAAGTGGTACCACAACTACGGCTACGGGAACCTGCGCGACTACGGCCTGTCGGACAAGAAGTCGGCCATCGAACAGCTGGGCCGCAAGTACGCCTGGGTCGACCTGCAGAAGGTCGGCATCTACGGCCACTCGGGCGGCGGCTTCATGTCCACCGCGGCCATGCTGGTCTACCCCGACTTCTTCAAGGTCGCGGTGTCGTCCTCGGGCAACCACGAGAACAACGTCTACAATCGGTGGTGGAGCGAGAAGCACCACGGCGTCAAGGAAGTCACCGACAAGGACGGCAAGGTCAAGTTCGAGTACACCATCGACCGGAACTCGGACATCGCGAAGAACCTGAAGGGGCACCTGCTGCTGTCGACCGGCGACATGGACGACAACGTACACATGGCCAACACCATGCGTATGGCGGACGCGCTGATCAAGGCCAACAAGCGCTTCGACATGTTCGTGCTCCCCGGCCAGCGCCACAGCTACGGCCCGATGAACGATTACTTCTTCTGGGTCCGGGCCGACTACTTCGCGCAGCACCTGCTGGGCAGCAGCGCGGACACTGTGGACCTGATCGAACTGTCCCGTGAGACGCCGCAGGTGGGAGCGAAGAAGACGAGCACGGGAACGACCCAGCGGTAGGATGTAGGCAACCAGCAACTGACCACTGGGCGCGGGCCGCAGGCCCGGCGTCTGATGGAGGCTCCCATGAGACAGGACGTCATCAGTCTGTACGACCAGTACGTGCATGGCGGGATGAGCAGGCGGAATTTCCTCGATCGCCTGGCTCAGACCGTCGGCGGGACGGCGGCGGCCTTCGCGCTGCTCCCGTCGCTCGAGAACGACTACGGCCAGGCGCCGGTCGTCCCGGCGGACGACAAGGGCCTGGAGATCGGGCGCGCCGGCTACGACGCGGCCGGCACGAAGATGTCCGGCTACCTCGTGCGTCAGAAGGACGGCAAGAAGCGCCCGGCGGTGATCGTCATCCACGAGAACCGGGGCCTCAATCCTCACATCGAGGACGTTGCGCGCCGGCTGGCGAAGGAAGGGCTCCTCGCGTTTGCCGTGGACGCGCTGTCGCCGCTCGGCGGCACCCCGTCGAACGAGGAGGAAGCGATCAAGATGATCGGGAGCCTCAAACCGCCCGAGACGGTCGCGCGGTACGCAGCCGCCGTGAAGTTCCTCGCGGGGCACGCGGAGTGCACGGGCCGGGTGGGTGCCGTTGGCTTCTGCTGGGGCGGCGGGATGGTGAACCGCCTGGCGGCCGCAGGGACGACCCTGGCGGCCGCAGTTGCTTACTACGGATCACAGTTGCCGGCGGCTGAGGTGCCGAACATCTCGTGCCCGCTGCTGCTGCACTACGCGTCGCTCGACGAGCGGATCAACGCGGGCATTCCGGACTACGTGGCGGCCCTGAAGGCGAACAAGAAGGCGTACGAGTTCTTCATGTACGAAGGCGCCAACCACGCGTTCAACAACAACACGAACGCAGCGCGGTACAACAAGGACGCCGCCGACCTCGCGTGGGGCAGGACGGTGGGGTTCCTGAAGAAACACCTGGCGAACTGGTAACTGTTCCTACCGTCCCCTGTTTGGCGCCCGGTCCTCGTAGACCACCGGCTTCGAGCGGTCCTCGTACGGCCGCAGGATCCACTCGAAGAACGTCCAGGTCCGGTTCCACGAGTCGAGCTGATCGGGCGACTCCACGCGCTGCAGCGTGGTCGCATCGACGCGGCGGCTGAACGAGTGCCCGCCGCTCGGTCCCCATCGCGGTGGATCGACGTACACCTTCGTCTCCGACAGGTCCGGTTTCCGCGACCGCAGCGCGTCGACGATCTGCTGGTCTTCCACGTAGTTCACGTCGAGATCGTTGGTCGCGACGTGGACGAGCAGCGGCACCTGCAGCTTGTCCACGTGGTAGAGCGGCGAGCGCTGGATGTAGATGTCGTTCTTCTCGAACGGGAGCCCCTGTATGGCCTTCTGCGTGGCGAAGTCCCACTGGTAGCTCGGGCCCTTGAACGACAGCCGGAAGACCAGGTTCGTGACGGGCACGATGGCCGCACCGGCGGCGAACGGGTGCTTCTCGCGGAAGACCGACAGCAGCGTGATGTACCCGCCGTGGCTCCAGCCCATGATCCCGATCCGCGCCGGATCGACGTGCGGGAGGGTCTTGAGGAAATCGACCGCCGAGATGACGTCCTCGACCTCGTTGCCACCGTAGTCGATCGCCTGGTGGTAAGCCTCACCGTAGCCAGTGCTGCCGCGGTAATCCGGCGTGATGACGACGTAGCCGCGGGCCACGGCTTCCTTGACGAACGGGAACATGCTGAGCCCCCAGTTGCCGTGGACGCCGCCGTGCACCCACACCATCGCGGCGTGACCCTTCGGCCCGCGCTTCTGGAGCGGCTGGAACAGGTAGGCCGGGATGTCGAGATCACCCACGCTGCTGCGGTACTTCACGGTGCTGAAGTCGATGATGCCCTTGCACAACTCCGGATACCTCGCCGACGCCTTCTCGCGCGCAGCGACGTCCGCCTGGTAGTCGGTACCGATCGACTGGTCCTTGGGGTCCTTCGACACGTACAACTGGCGTGCCCGGGCAGGGTCCATCGGAACCTGGAGACGCGGGCTCGGCCGCGGCTGACTGGGCGTTTGCGGCTGTGCCTGTTGCTGGCCCTGCGCTGGCCGGGCCTGCGTTGGAGTCGGCTGCCGGGCATCGGCCACCAGCATGGTGGCGGCCAGCACCGCGGTGAAGACAAAGGTCGGCACGAATATTCGATGTGTCCGAATCAAGATGGCCTCCAGGAAATAGTGCTACGGGGGCGACGGCGAGAATATTAGCAGGAATCGGAGGGGGAAGGGCAGGGCAACCGGGTGTCCCTACGCGGTCGCCTTCTTCGCCTCGTCGCGGCGTTCCATCGCCTGTCGAGCGCGGAAGATCGAACACCAGTCCTTGTGCTCGGCGACGGCCATGCCGCATTCCGGGCAGATCCGCACGCGATTGGACGGTTGTGTTTCGCTGAACCCGAGCATTCTCTTCAAGAAGGTCATCTTCCGCCTCCGCGCTGGCAACCCTGGAGGGTCGCCCGACCTGTCGGGCGAGGCTTCGACCTTGCCCCGCGACTACCGGTAAAGACGGTTTCTGGCGCAAAATGGTTCCCTCGCCATGGCGCCCATCATCCGAACCGACGACCTGACCAAGGACTACGGCCATATCCGCGGTCTCGACGGCCTGACCCTCGAGGTGCAGGACGGCGAAGTGATGGGCTTTCTCGGCCCGAACGGCTCGGGCAAGACCACGACCATCCGGCTCCTGCTCGATCTTCTTCGGCCAACCCGCGGCTCGGCGGCGATCGGTGGCTTCGATTGTCACCGGCAGAGCCTCCAGGCAAGGCGCCTCGTCGGGTACCTTCCAGGCGAGATGCCGGTGTACCCGGAACTGAGCGGCGGGACGTACCTCGCCTACCTCGGGAGTCTAGGCGCGGAACCGCCGCCGCCGGACGCCGTCCAGCACCTGCTGCACCGATTTGGCATCGGCCCCGCCGAGCTGAAGCGCCGCCTTCGCGACCTGTCGCACGGGATGAAGCGGAAGCTCGGCATCGTTTCGGCGCTGATGACGCGCCCGACGGTGGCCATCCTCGACGAGCCCACCAGCGGTCTCGACCCGCTGATGATCGAGGCGTTCGCCGAAACGCTGGCCGAGCTGAAGCGAGACGGCCGGACCACGGTGTTCCTCTCGTCCCACGTCTTGTCGGAGGTGGAACGCACGTGCGATCGCGTGGCCGTGATTCGGGATGGCCGGCTCGCGGCGGTGCGGACGATCGCCGCGATCCAGGAGGCGCTTCCTCGCCGCGTGACCGTGCATTTCACGCACGCGGAGAGCCGGTCGGCGCCCGACCTGCCTGGCGTCCGCGTGGTGTCGCGCGACGGCGCGCGCTGGGATCTCGAGGTTGCGGGACCGCTGGGGCCGCTGCTCGAACGTCTCCAGGGCCTGGCTGTGTCCGACATCGACGTACAGCGGTCTTCGCTGGAAGACTACGTGCTCGGCCTTTACACGGACCGATGATGCGCGCCGGACGGCTTCGCCCGCTCGTGCTCCGATCGCTCGCCCGGGGGCGTCGTGTGTTTGCGGTGGTTGCAGGGATCCTCGCCGGCTTCCAGGTGCTGCTCGTTCTCATCGCCACGTCTTTCCAGACGACGCGGTCGTTCGACCTTCTGACCGCGCTCGTGCCGCTCTCGGTGCAGCAAACGCTCGGCCCCGGTGCGCTGATGCTCGCCTCGTTTGCGGGCATGGTGACGTTCGGCTATTTCCATCCCATCGTGGTCCTCGCGGTGATTCAGGTCGGCATCTACGCGGCCACGGAGCCGGCAGGCGAGATCGAGTGGGGGTTGTTCGATCTCCAGCTCGCGCGCCCGGTTCCGCGTCGCGCCATCGTGACGCGCAGCGCCATCGTCGCGCTGGGCGTCACCGCGGCGACGGTCTGCGCGATGGCCGCGGGCACATGGGTGGGACTGGCGGCGCTGGCGCCGCCTGGCGCGGTCTGGCCGTCGCCACACCGCGTGCTCAGCCTGGCCGCGCACCTCCTGATGCTGTCGTGGGTCTTTGCGGCCGCAGGCCTCGCCGCATCGGCGTGTGCCCGCCGCCGCGGCACGGCCTTCGGCGGGGTGGGCGTAGCGACGGTCTTCCTCTACCTGATGAACTTCGTTGCCGACGCCTGGGCGCCAGCGGCGCGGCTTCGGCCCTATTCACCGTTCCACTACTTCCCGGGCCTTGCCGTTGCGAACGGCACAGCCTCGATTGCGCACGACCTTGGCGTGCTGGCCGCTCTGACCGTCGCGCTCGTCGCGGTTGCGTACTGGCGGTTCGAGCGACGCGATCTGTAACCAGCTCGCGGCATGTACCTTCCGCCCGCGTCCCCCC
>DASVIS010000176.1:0-8140 GCA_036381995.1 Vicinamibacterales bacterium
CATCCGTAAACAGTTGAAGGACATGCCCGCGCCGAAGAAGTCCTCCGGGACCGGCTTGCGCTACGACTTCTACGTGGATGTGCTGGGCAAGCAGCCGGCTATCGAGTTCTTCAGGGATTTCGACTTGTCAACGAAGGGCGCCGTGCGTTGGGGCGGCGCGACGCACCAGGAAATCCTCGACGCCGTGACGCCGTTCCCCTTCCATAATTATGGGGCAGGCGTGGACCTGCTGTCGGTTGGGAGGAGGAAGAAGTAACGCGAACGTCTCACGCCGGCGACGTGCCCGTCACCGTCGCCGCGCCGGGTGAATCACGTCCGCGATCGCCTCGGCGGCGTCCACCAGCCTCGGTCCAGGCACCACGAACTCGTCACCCACGAGCAACGCCACGCGTCCTTCGTGCACTGCTGGAACCGCAGGCAGAGTCTTCCACGCGGCCCGCTCCAGGTCGATCTGCTCGGGGCTGAGCGTGCGGCCGTAATGCAGGTCGATGATGACCTCGGGGGCTGCGGCCAGGATCGACTCGGTGCTCACCCGCACCGCCTCACGCTTCTCGGCGGCGAAGACGTTGTCGCCCCCGGCCAGCGCCACGATATCGCTGAGAAATCCGACACCGCCGCTCGCATCGATTGCCCGGAGGGTGCCCGGCTCGCGGCCGAAGACCAGCAGCGTCCGCGGCCTCGACCGGCCTGCGACCCGTGCCCGGATCGCGTCGAAGCGGGCCTGGAGCGCTGCGGCGACGCCCTCCGCCTCACGCGCCCTCCCGACAACCGGGCCGAGCTTGCGGATGGTGTCCGTGAGGTTGCCGAGCCCGCCCATGACGTAGGGAAACGTCTTGATTCCCGCCCGCTCGAGTTTCGTCCGGACCTCGACCTGCGTGCCGTAGACGATGACGAGGTCAGGGCGCAGCCGGAGGATCTGCTCGATATCGGGATCGAGGAGGGCGCCGACTCTCGTGAGCGACTTCACTTCGGGCGGCCAGTTGTCGAAACTGCCGACGGCGATGACCTTCGGCCCCGCGCCTATCACGAAGAGCATCTCGGTGACCGCGGGGACGATCGAGACGATGCGCTGCGGAGGCCCGCCAGCGCGCGCCTCGGTGTCGGCACGCGAGGCCGCGGGCTGGCTGCACGCGCTGAGAATGGCAGCACACGCGAGGCACATCATGGTGGAGGAAAGACGAACGGGGCACTCCATGCTTCGAGATGCGATTTCCAATGCGCGCCGGACGATCTGCGGCGGGTCACTGATTTTGTCAGACTATCACACGCAGAGTACAGAGGCTCCGCCGCCGGCGCCCAGGCAAGCCTGGGCGCTCCCCGGCCGAAGCCTGAGCAACGTCATGCGCGTGGCGCTCCGGATCTCTGTGTTCCTCTGTGTTCTCCGTGGTTGAGATCGTGAAAAAGCGTCAGCCGCGGCGAACGAGGAGCCACAGGAAGAACGGGCCGCCGATCATCGCCGTCAGGATGCCCACCGGCAGCACCATCGGCGCGATCAGGGTTCGCGCAGCCACGTCGCAGACGACGAGGAAGGCGGCACCGAACAGCGTCGAGGCGGGCAGCACCAGCCGATGATCCGCGCCGACCAGCAGCCGCACCAGGTGCGGGACGATGATCCCGATGAACCCGACCGGTCCGGCGAGCGAGACTGCTGCGCCCGTGGCGAGCGAGGCACTGAAGAACGCGAGGCGCTGCGTCCGCAGGACATCGACCCCTCGCGCCGACGCCGCGTCGGCGCCCAGTGTCAGCAGGTTGAGCGAGCGCGGGAGCCACGCGAAGACCGCGAAGGCGAGAAGCGTGAACGGCAGCGCGGCGACAATCGGCGCGTAGCTTCCGACATCCAGGTCACCCATCAGCCACCTGACCGTCCTCATCGTCTGCGAGAAGTCGGCGAGGTACTGGACGAACAGAATCAGCGACGAGAAGAACGCGTTGAGCGTGATGCCGGCGAGCAGCAGCACGTTCGTCGAGAGGCCGTGGCGGCGAACCGTGGAGAGGAAATAGACCACGCCGACCGCGCCAAGGGCGCCCGCAAAGCTGGCGATCGGGACCGTCGGGATGCCGGCGAATGCCAGCGAGATCGGAAAGGTGATGGCGAGCATGGCGCCGAGCGCCGCGCCGGCCGAGACGCCGAGCGTGAACGGTGTCGCGAGCGGGTTGCGAAGCAGGGCCTGGAACACGACACCCGAGGCGGCGAGCGCCGCGCCGACGAGGGCGGCGGCGAGCGTGCGCGGGAGTCGCGAGACGAAGAAGATCTGCGCGTCGGTGTTGTCGACGAACGGTACGCTGCGGTCGAAGACGCGCCGCAGCGAAATGGGGGCCGAGCCGACCATCGGGGCGAACACGCACGCCGCGACGGCCATCAGGCCGAATACCAGGACGGTGAGGAACACGCGGCGTCGCAGTGACACGAGATTACCCCGCCCCTCTCGTCCTGTGCAGCGGCACGACCATGAGGTGGCCCACGCCCTCGTGGAAGTGGACATCGGCCTCGACGTCGTAGAGCGCGCGCACCGACTCGCGCGTCAGGACCTCGCCGGTCGGGCCCGCCGCCAGCACGCGGCCCTCGCGCAGCAGCACGAGGTGCCTGCACAATCCCGCGGCCAGGTTCAGATCGTGGGTGGCCACCGCCATCGTGACGCCGCGGTCGGCGTTGACGCGCCGCAACAACGCGGCGATCTCGATCTGGTATCCGGGGTCCAGCGCGGCGGTGGGTTCGTCGAGGAGCATCAGGCCCGCCGATTGCGCGAGCGCGCTCGCGATGATCACGCGCTGCTTCTCGCCGCCGCTCAACGTCGGGAAGAGCCGATCCTCGAGCGCCAGCGTGCCCGTGGCCGCCAGCGCCTCGCGCGCGATCGCCACGTCCTCAGGGCTCTCGAGCTCGAACGCGCCAAGGTGCGGATACCGTCCCATCAGCACGACCTCGAGCGCCGAGTACTCGAAGGAGAGCCTGGTCTCCTGTGGAACGACCGCAATCTGCCTGGCCAGCTCGCGGCGCGGCATGCGCGCAAGGTCTCGGCCGTCGATCGTGACACGGCCGGACGCCGCCGGCAACATGCCGCCGAGTACCCGCAGCAGCGTGGTCTTTCCAGAGCCGTTCGGACCGAGGATGCCGACCAGTCCGCCCCGCGGGACGTCGATCGAGACGCCGTGGAGGCCGGCCTGGCCGGGTCCGTAAGCGAAGCTGACGTCAGCGGCCCGCAGCAAGCCTGACCCCGATCGTCACGTTGCGGCCGAGCGCCGGGAACCCGAAGGATTCCTCGTAGCGCCGATCGAACAGGTTTCCAATTCGCCCGATCACTTCAACCGCCGATGCGAGACGCCACGAGCCGCCGACGTCGATGACGGTGAAGCCCGGGTTGAAGAACAGGCCCCCGAAGGTGCCGTAGGACGGTTCCACGTCGAGCGTCCGCGCCCGGCTGCCCACGCGGCCGAATGCTGTCAGCGACCGGCGTGTGAACGTGAGATCCAGCGAAGCCGAATGGCGGGGGCGTCTCAGGAGCGGGTCGCCCACGTGAAACGGCGCCGGGGCCTCGCCGAGCCGATCGACGGCGAGGATTTCGGTGTCGAGGAACGTGTAGGACAGCCGCGCGGAGAGTCCCCATCCCGTGCGGAGGGCCGACGACAGTTCCACCCCCTTCGAGCTGGCGTTGGAGATGTTGTCCGTACGATAGCGACTCGCGTCATGGAGCGCAGGCCCGACTGCCACGATGAGATCGTCGTAGCGGTTGAAGAAGGCCGTGGCTCCAAGCACCAGCCGCTCGTGCAACGTCGCCTGGTCCACGCCGGCCTCGATGCTCCGGCTGCGTTCAGGCTTCAAGCCCGGGTTGTCCGTGAACGCGATCTCGATCGCGTCCGGAGGTCGCATGCCGGTGCCGGCCGCCGCGTGGAGGCGGGTCCACCCGATCGTGCTGCCGGTTCCCGGGCCCGTCAGCACGTACGCGACCGAGACGCGCGGGTTCACGGACGTCTGGACGTCGGTGCCGAGCACGGGGCGCGGCGAGAACGGATCGAGGCTCCGCCCCAGTTGGTCGCGCACGATGCGCTCGGCGCGCACGCCGCCCGTCAGCGTGAAACGCGACCGGGGCTGGTAGCGGACCTCGCCGAACGCGGCGATCACGTGCCGGTTGATCGGGACCGGGCTTCGCGCGTCGGCCGTGATGTAGCTGGCCGTCGCCTGCTCGCGCTGGACCTCGACGCCGACCGACAGGGCCGCCACCGACGACAGGGCGACGTCGGTTTGCGCGCGGGCGTCGAGCCGTGTCGTGCCGGACGCGGACAGCATGGGCTGGCCCGTGGAGAAATCGGTGGTCGTGAAGTCGTTCTTCTGGTCGAGGTAGCTCGCGCTGGCCGTCTGCCGCACCTGGCGGGTGCCGCGCGCCAGCGGCTGCGTCCAACGCACACCGTACTGCCGCGTCGTCGTCTGGCCGCGCGAGAAGGTGTCCACGGCCGTGTAGACGCCGATCGGATTGGAGCCGAAGGGCCCTGGAAATCCGCGGTCGTTCGACGTCAGGCTCACCGTCCCGCGGATGTCGGCGCCGCCTTCGGCGTGCCAGCCGCCCGAGAACGACGCGTGGTTCGCGAGGAAGTCGTCGTTCGACACGCGCTCGCCCGTGGCGGGCGCGACGCCCGTGAATCCGGTGCTGGACGTCCTCTCGCCCGACGCACCCCAACTCCACCGTCCGTGCGAACCCCACGTCCCAGCGCCGACACGCGATGTGCCGAAGCTCCCGCGCTCGACCGAGCCTTCGATGCGCGGCGCCCCGCCGCGCCTGGTGACCACCTGCACGACAGCCCCGATGGCGTCGGCGCCGAACAGCGCGCTCTCGGGGCCGCGAACGACCTCGACCCGTTCCACGTCGCTCGCCGACAGCGTCGAGAAGTCGTAGCCGCCACCGAACGCGTTGGCCTTGATCCCATCGACCATCACCAGCGTGAAATCCGACTCGCCGCCGCGCGGGAAGAGCGACGTCACGCCGCCGCGTCCGCCGTTTCGCGACACCGTGAGGCCGGGCACCGAGCGCAACGCGTCGGCGATCGTTTCGACCTGCGCGGCCCGCAGATCACTGCTCGAGAGCACGGTGACCGAATCGGCGGCGCGGGCGAGCGGCACTTCGACCTGTGCGGCCGACACCACCACCGACTCCGCGATCGCACTGACATGGAGACCGACCGACACGCGCACCTCTTCGCCGGCCGTGACCACCACGTCCAGGGGTTCCGTCCGGAACCCTTCTGCCATGACGCGGAGTTCGTAGCGCCCCGGCGCGACCCGGTCGAATTGGAACCCGCCTTCGGTGTCGGCCTCCGTCATGGCGACGATCGACAGCGCACTGGACAGCAGGACCCGGGCGCGCGGCACGCGGGCGCCATCAGGATCGCTGACCGTGCCCCGCACGCTCGACGCGGGCGGATCGGCAGGTGCGCCATAGCCGCTCGCCTGCGCCGCCGGCGCAACCAGACCGAGAAGAATCAGGAAGAGGAGAAGGACGCCCTCCGGCCGGAGGGCCGATCGCGAGATCTGGAACATGGCCTGTCCTTCGGCGTCATTCGCGCCGAGCTCCTGCCGGGCCCGCAGAAACGGACCCGTTCGAGGAGTAAAGGGACGTGCCGTGCGGCCAGGTTTCCTGACTCGCGGATCCGCGCAAACGCTGCCGTCTTCCCATGCCCGCAGGCACAGTGACGGGACCCCTCGGGAGGTCCTGTGCGGCGTTCGCTCCCCGCTTACAGTGGCGTGACCGTGTGGGCTTCGAACCCACTTCGCTTGGACGCCGGCTAACCGTCGATTTTAGAACGTCAGTATACTTGCTCTTCCAGAGCCCGCCTAGCACCATCAATCCGCCTGGACGCGCGCGCCCTCGAGTTGACGGGTCGGGCGGGACCGGCGCCTTCGCCGGTCACGTGCTTCAGAGCAGCAGCTTCGCGATTTCCTGGACGATCTCGTCGTGCGTCGGGAACTCGAACTGTGACGAGGCGACGAAGCTGTAGCGGATGATGCCCTGGCGGTCGATGAGGAACAGGGCGGGCCGCGCGATGTTCCAGGCGTCGAACCCGATCGGGTGCCAGACGCCGTACGCCTTCACCGTGTCCCGTGAATCGTCCACGAGGATGTTGAAGGGCAGCCCCGACTCCTCGATGTAGCGCCGGACCTTCTCGGAACGCTGCGCGACCACAGCCACAACCTGGACGCCGAGCGACAGGTACTGCGCGGAGTTGTGTGCCAGTTCACCGAACTGGCGGCGGCAGTTCGGTCACCAGGTGCCCCGGTGGAATGCGAGGAGAACCGGTCCGAGCATGAAGTAGTCGGCGAGCAATTTCATCTCGCCGCGCTGGTTTGGCAGCGTGAAGCGCGGGGCGGGCATGCCGGACAGCAGGGTCGGATGGCGCATCGTAGGTACCCCGGGCGCGGACCGCAGAGGTCGGCGTCAGAAGAGGATGACTTCCACAACCTGGCCTCGTTCCACGATGTCGGTCTGCGCGGGGATCTCGATGTAGCCGTCGGCCTGCGACATGCTCGTGATGTCGCCCGACGCCTTGAACGCCGGCATCGCGGTCCCCTCGAGGATGCGCACCGTGTAGAACTGGTGGCGGCCGGTGGTGGAGACGACCCGCTGGCCGAGCGGGAGCACGACGGAGCGAGGCGCCACGTCCGGCAGTCGGGCGAGGCGCCGCAGCATCGGCACGACGAGCATGTAGCCGTTCGACAGGCACGACGTCGGGTACCCCGGCATGCCGAGTACCGGCGTGCCCTGGACGATCCCGAACAGCGTGGGCTTGCCTGGCTTGACCGCGATCCCGTGGAAGACGACCTCGCCACGCGCGGCGATCGCGTCGAGGATCAGGTCGCGTTCGCCCACTGAGCTTCCGCCGGAGAAAATGACCAGGTCTTCGACCAGGGCGACGTCGAGCGCGCGATTGAGGTCGTCGAGCGTGTCGCCCGACGTCGGGAGCGGCACCGGCACCGCGCCGTTCTCCGCTATGATGGCGCCAAGCGTGAAGCGGTTGATGTCGTAGATCTGGCCCGGCGCGAGTGGCTGCCCCGGGGAGGCAATCTCGTTTCCCGTCGAGAGGACGGCCACGCGCGGGCGCGCGAAAACCTCGACGCGATCGAAGCCGAGCGCCGCAATCGCACCGACGCGGCTCGGTGTCAGGTAGTCGCCGACGGCAAGCAGCGCCTGGCCGGCGCGGATGTCGGCGCCCTGGCGGCCGACGTTCTGCCCCGGGTAGACGGGGCTGAAGACGCGAACCTGGCCGCGGTCGTCCTTCTCGGTTTCCTCGACCATCACGACGGCGTCGGCGCCGGCCGGCATGGGCGCGCCTGTCGCGATCTCCGTGCAGCCGCCGCGAGTCACCGCCTGCGTCGGCACCTGGCCGCTGTAGACCTTCTCCACCGACCGGAATATCTTCGGGTCGAACTGTCCCGCGCCGAACGTGTCCTCGGCGATCACCGCGTATCCGTCCATCGCCGCCCGCGAGAAAGGCGGAACGTCCTGCCCGGCGACGATCGCGCGCGCCAGCACGCGCTGGTGCGACTCGTCGAGCGGCACCGTCTCGACCCTGGTGACCGGGTGTGCGGCCTCGCGTATCAGGGTCCGCGCCTCTTCGAGCGGGATGGTCTTGCGGATCGGGCGCATGGTCCTTACCTTCCTGCCTCTCTCACCAGGTGCCCGAGTTCCGGCAGCACCAGCTTCGTCATCGCCAGGCGGACGGCGTTCTCCGATCCGGGCAGGGAGATGATCACCTTCTTCTTCGCCAGCCCGGCGCACGCCCGGCTCAGCATCGCGGCCGAGCCAATCTCCTCGAAGCTCAGCATCCGGAACAGCTCGCCGAAGCCGTCCAGCCGCTTCTCGAGCAGCGCGTCGATCGTCTCGAACGTCGTATCGCGCGACGTGATGCCGGTGCCTCCAGTGGTGATGATCACCTGCACGTTGGGGCTGGCCAACTGTTCGCCGATCGCGGCGCGCACCTGGTCCGGCTCGTCGCGCACGATCTTGCGCCCGGCCACCTGATGGCCGCCGGCCCACAGCAGGTCGAAGATGGCGCGCCCGCTGGCATCGGTCGCCTCCGTGCGCGTGTCGCTGATTGTCAGGATATAGCAGTTGGCCATGGCGGGAGACTGCGCCTTGTGCTCGAGATGTCCCAT
>DASVIS010000177.1:0-3857 GCA_036381995.1 Vicinamibacterales bacterium
CCGGCCTGGCACGCCGCAACGACGGCGCGGTCATCGAGCCCGTCGAATCCGGCCGTTAAAGGTGCGGGCACGGCGATGCCGTCGTCTTCCGCCACGGTGATCGTCCCCGGAGGCCATTGACCGCCGACGCAGGTTGTGCCCGCCCCATCCATGCGTGTGCCTCGAGCACGGTCCACCGGCCGGCGCGGTGCCGGCCCTCATTGGAGTTAGACCTGCGCGGGTCAACAAGGTTAACTGCCGCGGGGCGTCTCACGCAAACCGGCGCGCCCCCCCAGCCCGTTCAGCTCGACACCGTTCAGCTCTTCACTTGACTTTCGCCTTTCCTTTGCACACAATCTTCTCGCGCTCATTCCAGAGGAGGAACGCGTGCTGCCATTGACCAAGCGCCAACGCGAGATTCTCGACTACCTGAACGAGTTCATCCAGCAGCACGGGTACGCTCCGAGCCTGGAGGAGGTAGGCCGGCGGTTCGGTCTTTCATCGCTCGCGACGGTGCACAAGCACCTGACGAATCTTCAGGAAAAGGGCTTCATCAGGCGGGCGTGGAACCGCAGCCGTTCGGTGGAACTCGTGCAGACGCGCCCCGGCGGGCGCGCCATCGAACTGCCGCTGCTCGGCTTCGTCGCGGCCGGGGCGCCGATCGAGGCGATCGCCACCGCCGAGTCGATTGCCGTCCCCGAGGACCTCGTGGGCAAGAGGGACACGTACGTGCTTCGCGTCCGCGGCGAGTCGATGATCGACGAGCAGATCCGCGACGGCGACTTCGTGATCGTCGAGGATCGCAAGACCGCCGAGAACGGCGAGATGGTGATCGCCCTCCTCGGAAGCTCGGATGTCACCCTCAAGAAGTTCTATCGCGAGAATGGCCAGGTTCGTCTGCAGCCGGCCAATCCCGCCATGCAACCGCTGATCATTCCCGCGGACCAGGTCCAGGTCCAGGGTGTCGTCGTGGGGGTGATGCGGAAGTACTGACGTGGCGTGCTATCGTGGTACGCCATGGCTGACTCGAAGCAGATCAACTTCACGATCGTTCCGGCCGATCCGCACGATCACACCCGCACGTACGCCAACTTCTGTGCGATCGCCCACACGCCGTTCGACATCACGCTGACGTTCTGCGAGGTGTTGCCGCTCACCGAGCGAGATCTCGAGGAGGCGGAGACGAATCACGTCGTGCACGCGCCTGTCCGCGCCAACATCGTCCTCCCGCTGCCGATGGTGCCGAACCTGATCTCCGCCCTGCAGGAACACCTGCGCGTGTTCTCCGAGCAGACGCCGGCGGAAGGCTGGGGCAAGGGGCCCGTTCACTGAACGGGAAGAGGCCGATGAAGACCGCGACCGAAGCACGCGTCGTTCTCCGGAAGCTCGAACGTCAGCACCCGAACGCGGATACCGAACTCAACTACTCCAACGCGTTCGAGTTGCTCGTGGCCACGATCCTCTCGGCGCAGACGACGGACGTCGGCGTCAACCAGGTGACGCCTGCGCTGTTCGCGCGCTACCCGAATGCTCGGGCGCTGGCGGCGGCGGAGCCGTCGGAACTCGAGAGCTTGATCAAGAAGGCCGGCTTCTTCAGGCAGAAGACGCGCGCCCTGATTGGCATGGCACAGGGGCTGGTGTCGGAGCACGGCGGCCAGGTGCCCGCGGCCATGGACGCCCTCGTCAAGCTGCCTGGCGTCGGCCGCAAGACGGCCAACGTCGTCCTGGGCCACGCCCTTGGGGTCCCCGGTCTTCCGGTCGATCGCCACGTGCTTCGCGTCACCAACAGGATCGGCCTCGCGCACTCGGAAGACCCAGACGTCGTCGAACGACGATTGTGCGACGTGCTGCCCCGTCAGAAATGGACCCTCGCATCCGACACCTTCATCCTCCATGGCCGGAGGATCTGCAAACCCAAGCCGATCTGTGATCGCTGTGCGGTTCGGGACGACTGCGAGGCCTTCTGCAGCGGCGCCGTGGTCCCCGCCGAGACGCCGGCGCGCGCGAAGGCGGCGGCTCGGCGTCCCGCGTCGCGACCCCAATCGCCGAAGAGATGACGCGAGATCGATTTCGTCAACTCGTCTCGGACGCGCTCGACACGATCCCCAGCCGCTTCCGTCGCCACCTGCAGAACATCGCGATTGTCGTCGAGGATCAGCCTTCACGGGCCCTCCTCGCCGAGATGGAGATCGCGCCGCCTGACACGCTCTTTGGCCTCTACCAGGGCATTCCGTTGACCGAGCGGCCCTGGGGCTACGGCAACGTCTTACCCGATCGCATCACGATCTTCCAGGGACCGATCGAAGACGTGTCAGAGACCGAGGACGAGGTGGTCACCGAGATCGGGGAAACGCTCATTCACGAGGTCGGTCATTTCTTTGGCTTGAGCGAAGAAGAAATCGAGGACATCGAGGACCGCTACTGGGAGCGCCGGAATCGGCGTCTCGGCCTGCTGAACGACGATGGCGGCGACGACGACGATGACGGCGGGGACGATCGATGAAGGCCCGAAAGCGATTCGGTCAGCACTTCCTCGAACCGGCCTGGGTCCCCCGAGTGGTGGACGTCATCCGGCCCGCGGCCGGCGACATGTTCCTGGAGATCGGACCCGGACGCGGCGCCTTGACGCTGGCGCTGGCCCCACGGGTGCAGCGACTCGTAGCCGTTGAAATCGACCGCGATTTGGCGTCGGCCCTGTCCGCCCGCGCCCCCGCGAACGTCCAGGTCGTGGAAGCCGACTTCCTCCGGGTGGAAGGCCATGTGCTCCTGGCACCGGATCGGGCGGTCCGGGCGGTCGGGAATCTCCCCTACAATATTTCGACGCCAATCCTGTTCCGGCTGCTGGCGCTCGCCGAGGACGGCAAACGGATCACGAACGCGACCGTGATGCTCCAACGCGAGGTCGCCGACCGTCTGGCGGCGCATCCCGGGTCCAGAGACTGGGGTGTGCTCTCAGCCTGCCAGCAACTGAGGTCGAACGTCGAGCCTCTCCTCGCGCTGCCGCCCGGGGCGTTCCGCCCGGCGCCGAGGATCCACTCCGCGGTCGTTCGCCTCACCTATCACGCGCCGGATCCGGTCGTGCGCGAGCTCGACACGTTCGAGGACCTGGTTCGCTCGATCTTCATGCAGCGTCGCAAGATGCTGACAAACGCCCTGGCGGCATTCGCGTCGTCGCGTGGGACCGATTCCGCTTCGGCGCTCGAGGCCGCGGAGATTGACGGCCGGCGCCGCCCCGAGACGCTCGGCGTCGCCGAATTGGCCCGGCTCGCGGACGTTTTTGCTTCAGCCTAACCTCCGCCTGTGCTATAGTTTCGCCAGCTTTTCAATCCTCCGCGGCCATCCCAGCGGCCACGGGTGCGGGGAACGTCCGGCGCCAGCCGGGCACCCTGTCAACGCGCGCAACGAGCGGCCCTCGGACGGGCAAATCGCGGCCGACGATAGCTTGTCAGGGCGCGATATCACTGGCTGGGTTCATTCGCACCAACCTGCCCCGGATCGGCATCTATGACGCTCGCAGGGCCAGGTCAGCCGCGCACGCCCGCACTCGAGATCGTGCCGCTCGGCGGGCTCGGTGAATTCGGCATGAACATGATGGCCGTGTCATGGGGAGACACGCTCATCCTGATCGATGCCGGCGTGATGTTCCCGGGACCGGAGCTGCTCGGGGTGGACCTGGTGATCCCCGACCTGTCGTATCTGGAGCAGCGGGCGGTCAAGGCGTCCGCGCTGCTGTTGACGCATGGGCACGAGGATCACATTGGCGCCATCGCGCACGTGCTCCGGTTCGTCAATGGTCCGATCTACGGCACGCCTCTGACGCTGGCCCTGGCAAAGGCGAAACTCGAGCGGCATGGGATCGACGCCGAATCCCGCCTGGT
>DASVIS010000178.1:0-2567 GCA_036381995.1 Vicinamibacterales bacterium
GTGGCCAGATTTTGCGGACAGGACCTGGGGTGCTGGCATCTACAAATACTACGGCTACGACCCCTACTGGAAGTCCTAGGATAGATGATAAGGGCGCTCGTCGATTCCGATGCCGTGGAATCGGCGAGCGCTCTGCCACGCGTGAGAGCCATCGTTCAGTGGGCGCGGGGGATTTCTGTGGCCGGGGCGACACGATGCCCCCAAGGGTCACGGCGACGGGGCTGCGCACCGCGCTGTTTTGCGTCCGCTTTTACGCCCGCGCGTTCCGACCGGCGCTGGCGTCGGACGGCGTGTCGCCCGCCTCCCGAGCCGGTCACGCGGCCTACCAGCGGCTGGAACACGCGATGGATGCGTATCTCAAGGAGCTTCACCTTGCGGCGTAGAAAACTCGACTCAAAGACTCGGATCCGAATCAATCAAGACGTCTAGGGCCATCGTTGCAGCGGCGGAGGCGACCGGGCCTTCCCCGGCAACCGCTAGGCACACTCCCGCCTCATTGCACAGGACCGGCTGACTCACTCCGGGCACCGCCAATTTCCGGGTCAGACGGTAACTGACGACCCAGCGTTCGGCCTCACCCTTCCACTCACCACGACGGTTCCTGCCAGGTCGCCGCCACGACGATCATGACGCGGACAGGACTCGCGGCAGCGGCGGCGACGTGACGAGGGACAGCAGCGCACCAGACCAGCGCGAGCAGGATATCGAGGCGGCAGATGACGCGGGTGTGCAACCTCGATGCATTCTTCAGCATGTCGTATCCCAGTTGTCGGAGTGCCCTCAATGCACTCGGGAGTTCTAACAGGTTGCGGCCGGTCTTCGCAAGGCATCAGCGTTTCGCGACTGCGGAGGAATCCGTACGACCTCGCCCGCCTCCACTTGATGTGGCTCGTGCGTCTCGCCGACCTGCAGAACGCCTGTCCCCTCGAGCACGTACAAGATCTGCTCGGTGTCGTCGCGCGCATGGAGCGGAGGGCCTTCGCCGGGCTCGAGTACGACGATGAAGACCTCGGACGTCTCGGTCGGCGCGGTCCATCACGAGGTCGTTCACGCGCGTCGACAAGCGGTCGTGAATCGTCTGGCTTGTGCTGACGACGTATCGCGTCGCCATAGTGGGCACCTTCCGGCGGCGCCAGATGAACGGCCCAGCCCGGCCACCGGCGTGCCGGCGGTACGGAGCGTGGTGGACGACGTGCCGCTACTTGGTTTCCGTGGCCCCGGGGAAGAGGAACGGGAACACGATGCCAGTGGTGAATACGCACCGGTCGTTGTGCCCGCACTCGGGCACAATGACGATCCGGTGTTTTGCACCCAGCACTTCGTTCACGTACTTGGCGAATGCCTCGCCGCGCGCCCGGCGCGTCGGACCCTGAGCCATGGCGATCGCGGAGCTGTCGAACCCGCCAAGCGGCAGCGTGTCGACCTGTCCCAGCAGGAAGGTCGTCGGCCGCTCGACCAACTGCTTTTTCAACTGCTCGTTGCTCATCTGCGCCGTGTACCCGGTGCGGTTCTCCAGGCCGGCCGGCCAGTTGTTGAAGTTCTGCGCCTTCGTCGCAGCGAACGGGCCGAACGTGAACTTCGTGTGCGGTGGGAGCGGATTGGCGTTCGGCCTGAAGCTCCAGCCGTCCTTCGCGGTGGCGGCGTCCGCATCATCCTGCGTCAGCGGCCGCACGGCGTCAGGCCACGCGTAACTGGAAGGGTTGGCGACCACATAACTCACCGGTACCCCGAGGGTGCCGTGCACCGTGTTCGACATCGCATACCGGTTCGTGAATTGACCGCCGGCCGAATGTCCCGTCACGACGATGTGCTGCAGATTCGGGAACGACGATTTCTTCGCCAGCTTGCGGAGGATCTCGTCCACGAAATCGAACGACGACAGCGACGCGTCGGCTCGTGACGGCCCCCCCGTCCGCCAGCTGGTCTGCCAGACGATCTCGTTCGGTTCCGCGTGATCGGTGGCGTCGATCATGTGCGGGGCAATCACGACGGTGTCATCGAGCGCGCCGGCGAGAAACGCGGCCGACATCGCCGTCAGGAAATAGTGATCGGCGTTGCGGCCGGTGCCATGAACCATCACGACCGCACGTGTCACCCGACTGTTGGGCACATCGAGCGAGTAGGAGCGGTAGATCATCGCTCGGCCCGGCCCGCCGCCGAGCGCGACCCATTCGGTGCACGCCGTCGTGGCGGTCGTGCAGGGCGCAACGGGTTGCGCTGTCGGGCGCTGGAGCGCGGGGACGAACGTGAGTGCGGCAGCGAGGAGAAGCACTGGAGTACGCATGGGAAGACGATACACGAAGGATCGCGTCGTGGAGCAGGGAAAACCGTCGCGGCTCCGGCTCACTGGGTCGCGGGCTCGTAATGTTCGAGGGACGGCCCGCCGCACAGCTCGTGCGTGAGGTCCACGGCCTGCCGGAGCCGGAAGACCGCCGTGATCGCCCCCCGCTGCCGCGCCGTCAGATCCTCCGCGAGCAGCGCCGTAGCGGTGGTCGTCGTCGTTCATCCACTGGTCGGCGGGAGAGGCCTGCTCGGAGATCGCCTTGAGCGCGGGGTGCGGCTGCAGC